>JAAELB010001112.1 GCA_024227155.1 Desulfobulbaceae bacterium | reverse complement strand
CGGTAAACGGCGGCCGTAACTATAACGGTCCTAAGGTAGCGAAATTCCTTGTCGGGTAAGTTCCGACCTGCACGAATGGTGCAACGATCTGGGCACTGTCTCAGCCACGAGCTCGGTGAAATTGAAGTATCGGTGAAGATGCCGATTACCCGCAACGGGACGGAAAGACCCCGTGAACCTTTACTACAGCTTCACATTGTGCTTGGGTATAGGATGTGTAGGATAGGTGGGAGGCTATGAAGTTGCTACGCTAGTAGTGATGGAGCCAACCTTGAAATACCACCCTTTCTATACTTAGGTTCTAACCCCTGGAAAGAGGGGGACATTGTGTGGTGGGTAGTTTGACTGGGGTGGTCGCCTCCAAAAGAGTAACGGAGGCTTGCAAAGGTACCCTCAGCATGGACGGTAATCATGCGTAGAGCATATAAGTATAAGGGTGCTTGACTGAGAGAGGGACGCCTCGAACAGGAACGAAAGTTGGCTTAAGTGATCCGGTGGTTCCGCATGGAAGGGCCATCGCTCAAAGGATAAAAGGTACTCCGGGGATAACAGGCTGATCTCCCCCAAGAGCTCACATCGACGGGGAGGTTTGGCACCTCGAT
>JAAELB010001111.1 GCA_024227155.1 Desulfobulbaceae bacterium | reverse complement strand
GATGTGTGATGACTGATCTGATGTTATTGGTGTGTTGTGCGTGAAATACCACTGTTTGATGACGTCTGTGAATGTCATAAGTGCATCTGCATTCCTGACGTCCCATGAAATAATCCTCCGTGTAATGCAGTTTTAAGCATCAATGTTGAGAACAAATTGAGATGTACGAATCATCAGCGCTATTTTAGCGAGTGACACTGGTAACTCATACATTTGGTGGCATGCATCGTAATCGTGGGTGAAAACGCACATGGGTGTAATTATTAATATGTGATATGGCCAAATGGGGTTTGATATTTCATAATTATAGCTTAGTATTGGGTTGTTGCACCTGTGTTGGGGTGTTTTTATGCTATACTTGTGGTTTAGAGACCTCGCGGAACAAAGCGATATCATGCGTACAAATTCGGAAATTCTCGGAATTTGAGTAAAATATTTGCGGAAAAGCGTGTAACAAGTGAGGATGTGGTGCGGAAATCGTGGGAAAGGTGTGGAGTTACCAACACGTAGTCCCATTGTTTATGTTCCTTTGTGGAACACTATTTTCCGTCTGTCTGCTTTCATCCAACATGTACTATCTATATCATGATGATAGCTTTCTACCGCCGAAATGCATGTGGCAATGTGCGTGTGTGCGGGCGGGGGTCCCGGTGACCATCATTCTAGTAATGCCCATCTGGTATCGAAATCCCATCATAAGGTCGTCTGGTAAAACCGTTTTAGTTAGTGGGTGTTTACAATGCTAGGTTAATATTTCCCTGGCCTTTAGTGTAGGTGATACCGATTCTAATGTTATGAGCGTGTAATTTGTGTTATCTGGAAATGTAGTGCATCGCTCGGCCTGTTAGTACTGTTACCTAAGATAGTAACTGGTTTTATGTACCTGATTAATTACTCCTGCAGTACATAATTTTTGGCGGGTAACTTTGCATTGTACAACACATTTTCAGTCGTCAGTACTTGTCACTCTGCACTTTCAATTTGGATCGAATTACTGTCGTCATTGTAGTCTTACTTGATCGTTATCATGCCGTTATTCGCACTTGAATCCGCACCAGCCGACCATGCGTCTAGGTTGTTAGACTTGCTCGTCCTCTACGCTGAGTACTTTGCTGCAAAGTTGCTGATTTTGCGGCATCTTGGTGGGGAAAGCTTTACGAATGTTGCCGTAGAGCTGGACGCCGAATTATCTCACATCAGGCCAGTTGTCACAGCTTTGCAGAATCACATTGTCGAGTTGCCATC
>JAAELB010001110.1 GCA_024227155.1 Desulfobulbaceae bacterium | reverse complement strand
ACAGACCCTAATAAACATCGTACAGGGTGGAATTTTCCACCAAAATAAATAGACGTGCATGCACTCTCTCTCTCTCTCGCTCTCTCTCTCTCTCTCTCTCTCTCCAGTAATAAACTATTGAAGCTTTATATTTGTTAGAATTATGCTATTGCTCGTAAGAAGCTGGAGCAGACTCGTAAGTAGGGTGTATGCTACTCATTTCTGCTCGTAAGGAGGGTGTATTCTCAATTTTTCACCACATTAATGTAAATGTTCCTTGCACTAGATATATGGTAATACTGTTGATTTTTACCCATTGAACATCTATCAGACATGTTCATAGTTGCTGTTATGTGTCTTACTTGCATCACAATTGCTTGCAATTGTCATAGATTCTAACAGATTATATTAGAAATTGATTATGTATTTACTGTACTTAACTTAACAAACCAACAAAACACAGCTTATACAAGTGATCAAATACCTTGCTAAATGTGATAAAAATTGAAATAGACCAAATATATTCTCTGATTGTTGAAATAGACAACCAAACAGTGATAATTGTACATTTTGCTCGTAAGAGTGGTGTATGGCTCGTAAGGAGGGTGTTTTGCTCGTATGTAAAGTGTATGAAAAGCTCGTAAGTAAGAAATAGAAGGTGGAGTGAGATCCTCCCCTGTGGACAGCCGTATGACAGCCGACAAGAAATTTTGGGCAAAAAGGCATCAATTATATGGGGACTTTTTTAGGCGTCATAAAATTGATGTGTGCCCACCTGATAACTGTTTTACTCTT
>JAAELB010001109.1 GCA_024227155.1 Desulfobulbaceae bacterium | reverse complement strand
TATTATCCTATATCTTAGAGAAATGGTCTTTTTATTGTTTCCATAGTAATGAGAGAACTACTATACAATAATTTAAATATATGACTGCAGGGGTGTTGCCATAGCAACAGTGTGGTATGTGAATATAGCATAGCAACAAGGTGTTATTCTTTATCTTAGAGAAATGGGCTTTTTATTGTTTCCATAGTAACAAGAGAAATATTATACAATATTGTAACTATATTACTGCAGAAGTGTTGCCATAGCAACAGTGTGGTATGTGAAGATAGCATAGCAACAAGGTGCTATTATCCTATATCTTAAAGAATGGGCTTTTTGTTGTTTCCATAGTAACAAGATGACTTCTAAACAACATTGTAACTACATGCCTGACAAGTGTTGCCATAGCAACAGTGCGGTATGTTAAGATACCATAGCAACAAGGTGCTATTATCCTGTATCCTAGAGAAAATTAGGTTTTTATTGTTACCATAGTAGCACAAGGACTCCTATACAATATTGTGGGGTTTGTTAAATATAACATCGCAACAAGGTGCTCTAGCCATAGCAACAATAAAAATTATCTGTCTG
>JAAELB010001108.1 GCA_024227155.1 Desulfobulbaceae bacterium | reverse complement strand
TTGATGCACTTCCATATAATGCAGTAACCCCATTTTGCAACAAAGAATTAAGGTTTTTGTCATTATATGGTAGTATTATGCCCCCAAATGGCCAAAATTCGTATAATTAGCTGTATAGGCAAGAGTCAGACCCTACATTTCATAGTAAAGCTCAGAATCCACATACAGTAGTTAAAAATATATCATTGAACATGAAAACATGAGGCTTTCTGAAGCATCAACATTGTTAACCCTAATTTATAATTTATACCTATTCTATCCTGAAATAACAATATTGTACCGGGCCTGTTCAATTAATATTCGTTATAACACTATTGTGATAGATTGTCATGGAAATGGTGTCAGTTAATTTGAAATATATTTCAAGGCATTATAGAAGAAGAGGTGGATATTGCATAGATACCTCACCTGGTTTTAATCATGTTTTAACCTTGTATATCATGCAAAATCTTAAATTGATGTTCATATAGATATTATACATTGTATTGCTACAACTTGGTTAATTGTGAACTTAATGTCATTAAACCTGGCTCTTGTACTATGATAACTTGCAATAGTTTAAATCTGACTTCAGTACTAACA
>JAAELB010001107.1 GCA_024227155.1 Desulfobulbaceae bacterium | reverse complement strand
GTGTTAATCTTATCATCTGCACCGTCGGCAAATGATCCACCAGCTGCCTCAATGGTTAATCAACCACCGGTAGCTGCTATTTCCATGGCACCATTGTCTGGTACTGTACCGTTGACAGTGGTTTTAGATGCATCTGCATCGACTGATAGTGATGGTTCGATAAGTTCATATACATGGAATTTTGGTGACGGATCATCCGGTTCGGGTAAAACAGTACAGAATATTTATACAGAAACTGCTGAATTCACAATAACCCTCACGGTAGTAGATAACGAGGGTGCAAGTTCTACAGCTACGAAAAATCTTTCAACAATACCTGCGGAGTTATACTTTGAGGTAATGGAGCTAGAGTTAACCCACGAATGGCAAAGGGTCGTTTTTGATCAGCAATTTACTGATCCGATTGTTGCTGGAGGACCACCTTCTTTCAATGAAACTGATCCAACCACCATCAGGGTCAGAAATGTTGATAGTTCAGGCTTGGATATTCGTCTGCAAGAATGGGACTATCAAGATGGAACACATTTGGGCGAACTCGTAAACTTACTTGTCATGGAAAGAGGAGATTATATACTTGCCGATGGTGCGCAAATTGAGGCTGATTCTTTTGTCTCTACAACGGACTTTGGTTCAGTTGATTTAAGGCAACAGTATGAGGAATCGCCGGTTATTCTCACCCAGGTGGTCACTGAGAATGAGGAGGAGGCTGTGGTTGGTCGACTTAAAAGTATTGGAAGTTCCTCGTTCGAATTTAAATTGCAGGAACGTGAGCAGGAGGCCGAATCCCATGCTGGTGAGACTGTCGGTTATATAGCATGGCAGCGCGGTAATGGTTCTATCCTGGGATTGTCTTATGATGCTGATGTTGTAGAAAACAGTGTCAATGCTGAGTGGAGTGAGGTGGCTTTCCTGGAACAATTTGGCGAAGCACCACTCGTTATGGCAAAAATACAAACCTATGTTAGTGGCGACACCGCAGCTCTTCGAAAGCAGAATTCATCAAAAACGTCAGTTGAACTAAAGGTTGAAGAAGAAACAGGCGGAGATGAGGAAGTAGAGCATAGTGGAGAAGCTGTTGGGTATATTGCTATTGGAGTGAAATAGGTTAGGCCGAAGGGAAGAAAACGAAAACCGCTGTCCATTAAATTGTGACAGCGGTTTTCTTTAGGTTAGGTTAGCTGTATACTGAATGTATTGCCTCTGATAGTTCATCATAAAATTCCTGGGCTGTGTCGTACATCACTGTAGTTCCCGCGCTAAAATGCAGTAAAATGTCATTGAAGCACTTTGGCAGTGCTGGATACAGCTTTTTTAAATTGAAAATCCTGTCCCGTGAGAGGATAGAAAGATCGTTCACGTGGAGTTGTTCCAACATACTCTCGCCCATTTTAGGATCCTGTAGTACATCCACAGGTCGATAATTTTTTCGACCTAGGATGTAGAGCAAAATATTTCCCAAGCCGATCAGATCTAAAGCAAAGGGGCGTTCAGGGAGATAAAAGTCATAATCAAAATCTATCCATCTGTAGTGACCATCGGCTCTATCAATCAGGATGTGATCTCTGCGAATATCACCATGTTTGAAGCCGTGGTTATGGAGGTATATGATTGCCTCAACGGATTGTAAAAAACTACGGAGAATTTTTTCTGCGTGATGTTCAATATAATATGTATGATTACCTTCAAGGGTGCCAATAGCACTATCGAGCCGTATCCCCCGGATAATATCGAGAATTCGAACCATATTCCCGACACTGTCAAAGGCTGAGTAGCCTTGCATAAATGAATTATTACCGTGGACCAGATCGAGTACTCTCCCTTCTTTTTCTGGTGTGCGGTAGCAGGTGATGTCCTGTCCTCCAAGTTTCAGCTTGAAGGTTTCATGAAAGACCAGTTTCAGTATCTGCCGCTTTCCCGATTCAAGATCATAAACTTTTGGTACCCACTGTTTTGGTTGCTCTTCAATGCCGAAACGGCCCTCCTTAGTGTATCCTGTTATAAGAAAGAATCTGTCATCCACATGGATGATGTCGCCATAGTCAATTTTGGTAAAATCACTTGTATCTGTGTAAAGCCGTGGCTGCCTACGCAGACTTTTCATTGCGCTATGCTTTTGCAATAAAGGCAAAATACGGGAGGGAAATGGGCTCCAGTCTATCATGGTCACCCCACTATCCAGGTCGTGAAATCGGTGCAATGTCTGGCGAGAGCGTTGGATATGGAACCAAAAAGAAATTCCTCCGCTTTTGAGACTCCGCGCTTTCCTGTTGCCACAGTACCGAATTTGCCCATTCTTCGCACTTCAAGGAGAGTATCGCTGATTGTTTTTCCTTCGGCCATGTGGGTTGTGCAGTAAATTGAATCTCGCCGGATACCGGACTCAACGAGGATTTCCAATCCCTGGTGGAAGATTTTTTCGGCTCTTACAATACGGTGGCTTTGGTAATCTTCGAGGTTTCCGCCATTGGTGTAGAAATTGGGTGGCGGCTCAGGGTAGATATGCAGGAGACATATTGAGACTTCTTCTAATGATCCGGCGACTTGACCCACGTATCTGACCGCCCTGAGTGACGTTTCCATTTCATCTATAGCAACAAGAATGTTATTCCATTTAACCATACCATTCCTCAAGAATTTGATGTGGCTCTTATGAGATCTCCAGCTCAGGTTTCCAGCATTCGAGAAGCTTTATAAGTTCTATCATTGTTTGATGGGTTGGGACATTCACTCCTCGTTCCTTGCCGAACCTGTAGATTGCACCATTTTGTGCGTCTATCTCAGTTGGACTTTCGTTGAGAATATCCTGCAGCATAGATGAGAGGTTATTGGCGCTTTTTTCGCAGGCATCAAAGAGCAGCTCATAAAGGTCCGGATAAACGAGTTCAACTGAGTGGGCACGGGCTACCGTCTGTCCTTCATCAAGCAGTCTCTTCATTAAGGTGATGGATTCCATTTTCGAAGTGAGCGAACCGTTAGGAACCTGGAGGATGGCAGAAACCGGGTTAAGAGCTGCATAGGTGATCACCTTGCACCAGAGACGGCCGATTATTCTTTTCACCATCTGGGTTTCAATTCCACATCGGTTAAAAAGACTGTTTATTTTTTCAAGCCTCGTTGAAAATGTACCGTTTAATTCCCCAATATATGTTTTTGCCAGCCCACCTTGACGAACCCTGGCGTCGCTTAGGGCAGTGCCGGACATAAAAGTTATCCCTAAAAGGATATTTTCTTCGGCAACGATCTCTCTTGCGACTTCAAGGTTGCCGAGACCAGTTTGGATGGATAGCAACGGACAAGAATTGGTTATAAGATGGGCAACATCTTTGACTGCGGAGAGTGTCGCCTGGGATTTTACAAGGAGCAGAACAAGATCTGCACTGGTGAGGGAGTCAGCAGAACCAAGGGCTTTGACGGGAAAAGATTCCGCGTCTTCTGAGAATTCAGACGAACCCTTTTGTAGGCCGATGCCTTTTTTTTGTAGTGCCCCCAGAGTGGTCGGATTGGTATCGATGAGGGTTATTTCGTTACCCCCACGAACAAGAAATGATCCAAAGAGTCTACCGATTGCACCACCACCGACGATAACAATTTGCATACGTCATCTCCTTAAAAATTGAGTCAGATTAGGTCCGTTTCGACTGTGACAAATTTCAGTTGATTCAGCTGCTCAAGTGGAATGTAATCCTAAGTTAATTGTATCTGTTTGGGTGGAGTATTGCAAATTGGGGAGAAGGGAGATGGAGTTATTTTTTTTAACCTTGTGTCGTGTGAATCATGGGATGTGTGGTGTAAACCATGGGGGATCGAAATCATGTCATTCCCGCGCAGGCGGGAATCCATTTCCAAAGGTAAATATTCCCTTCTTAGCGGAAATGATACTGGTTCTGTCTCATTTTAGAGTCGACACGACACCCAGCCATGTTAGCTGATATGGAATAGATCACTTAGCTTTGCTGCTATATTTGAAAGAATCACAGTTGTTGGAGGACTTCTTTGAGAGGGCTACTTACGCTATTGAGTAGCACCAGATGACCACGTGCCAAAGATTTATAGTTGCACGAACGACTTTATAGCAATAGAATTATAGTATGACTACTACAATGCAGGTGCACATCCCAGAATTTGTAGAGAAATTCAAGGAGGCAAGAATACAAAAGGGAGTTGCTCAAGGGCAACTTGTACTTTTTTACAATAGATGAGGGTTTCTGACTATGCCGATACAAACAGTAAAAGAGAAGATAACGAAGGTTGTTTTGTCGCAGCCGGAAGACGCCACATATGATGAAATATTAAAAGAACTGGTTTTTTCAAAGATGGTAGACCGTGGCCTCGAAGATGTTCGATCCGGGCGAGTAATTTCGAATAACGAAATGGCTAGCCGGATCAGAGCATGGCAAAAATAAGATGGTCACGCGAAGCTGAACAATGGCTTAAAGAAATCTACGAATATATAGCGAAAGATAATCCTAACGCTGCCGGTAAAGTAGTTTCCGGTATCTATAACAAAGCACAAAGCTTGATTGATTTTCCAGAACTTGGGTACAAGTACCGAGATGAACCTGAAGGAGACATACGGATTCTTCTTTATGGTCACTATCGGATTGCCTACATTATTACAGCTGACTACACAGATATCTTGGGCGTTTTTCATGGGGCATTAGATATAGAAAGATATTTGCCCTGATCAAAAACACTATAAGGCAGCAATAGGGCAGCAATAGGGGACAGACCACGTTTGTTTGTGATTTTAACCGCTATCCTTTTTTCTTGGACGCCCAGCTTTTCCCGGTATAACTCGACGCCCAAGCATTTTGCTTATTTCCTCCGAAAATCTACTTGAACCTAAAGCGAAATTTCCATTGGTTGCTTTTCTGATTTTATCAATTTCACCCGGGGGTAGCTCATGGCGAAAGAGTTCCCTGTACGCAAGTAGCCGTTCCTCATGATCTTCTGCAAGTTTTAGGTAAAGCTCATGGGGGTCAATTACCTCAAATTTTTCACCCTGGCCATTTTGTCGGAAGCTCGACCAGCGATACTGGCCAGGATGATCAACCATTCCAGCACTAT
>JAAELB010001106.1 GCA_024227155.1 Desulfobulbaceae bacterium | reverse complement strand
ACATGGAAATGATCGAAAACGATAGATGCCTCTTTTAAATTATCACGAACTGCCTTGAAGAACATTCCACTCACGCTTCCTGTCCCGACCTTACAACATCTAAGATCCTTGGTACATTGTTAGGAGGGCTTCACACCCCGTCATCAGCGCAACGGCAGCATGCCTCCCTAGGATACCGGTGACGGAACACCGGGTTTTCACTAATACATACTGTGAAAACATATATATAAAGCGACTTTCGTGTCGCAAATAACGCGAAAATCACCGGTTTATCCGGTGTATTTTCTGGTTGCGAAAAAGTGATGCACAATTGATATCTCTCGCTCTCCAGTTACACAATTTTTCCCATAGAAGCCTTGCAAGGCCGGTGATGAAGGGAAAAATATAAGATACTCTATGTATATATTGTAGCACCTTCTTGTCTTCTCAGGTGCTACATTGGAAATAAACAGTCAGACAAAGATATATCATCCCAGAAATCCGCAAAAATCACCACTCTGGCAATTGCTGAATTCGAACTTTGCTGAGTTTGAATCCTGTTATGATCGACGTTTTGCCCGGGATTACGGTTTTTATCGGTTGGTGGTTTCTCATGTCGTCAACAAATATCTGGAATGTGGCGATCTGCATGAAGGCTTCGCCCGGGTGCGCTGTCCCGATTGTCACCATGAATATCTCCTTGCATTCTCCTGCCGTGGTCGCTGGTTTTGTCCTTCATGCCACAACAAAAAGGTGATTCAATTTGCCCATCATCTCAAAGAGGCGGTCATTTTCCCTGTTCCACACCGGCAATATGTCTTCAGTATACCAAAGATTATTCGCAAGTTCTTTCTTTATAACAGGAAATTGCTCGGGAAACTGAGCCAGTGTGCCTCGAAGAGTATCTCAAAATTTTTGAGAACGGTTTTGGGCAAACAGCACGGGATCCCCGGCATTGTCATGGTAATCCAGACATTTGGAGATTACGCACGTTGGCATCCTCACTTACATGCCCTGGTCGCAGATGGCCTGTTTTTTGACAGCGGATATTTTTACGTCATGCCCAAGGTGGATATTCAGCGCTGTGCCGAACTTTTCCGGGCATACGTCTTGAAGATGCTGAAAAAAGAAGGGTTGATCGATGACGCCTTCATTGAGATGATAATGAAATGGCGTTACAACTCTGGTTTTAGCGTTCATCATCAGGTACGGATAAAGCCGGAGGATGAGAAGGGGATAGAAAACCTGTCTGAATATATTATCCGTAACACATTTTCGAATTCCAAGATTAAATATGTTGAGAAGACGGAGACTGTGCTGTACAGCTCGAAGATGAGCCATGGAAAGAACAAAAAGAATTTTCAGGTCTTCGACCCGCTGGAATTCATAGCTGCCATTACCCAGCATATACCGGAGAAGTCATTTCAACTTGTCAGGTATTACGGCTTCTATTCAAACCGAATGCGTGGGGATCGAAAGAAACAGGGTTTGGCTGCTCAAAGCCCTGACCAGACAGCAGATGAACAAGTAATCGACATCCGTTCATGCAAAAAGAGGCGAATACCGCCCTTGATGTGGCGAGAATGCATCAAGAAGATCTGGGAAGTCGATCCGTTGATCTGTAAACACTGCGGCAGCGAGATGAAAATAATCAGTTTCATCTATGAGCGCAAAGTGATCAAGAAGATTTTGAAACATCTCGACTTGTATGAAGAAGACAAGCCGAAGCGTAATAGGGCGCCTCCGTCGACCCGGAATGTTGTTGAAAGAAGTACCGAGTCATATGATGATGGCTGGCCTCACTATGAGGAGCCTTTTGTCGATGTACAAGCGTTATGATCGCAGCAAAGGGAGAGGTCTTGCTAGGTGACCATATTTCGAAAAGTTTATGATATCGCTAGGTTGAGAATTTTTCGTCCAATAATCATAACAAGGTGGGAACAATAAAAATTTGGTGTGGATAATGGTAGCCCGAGAAAGTAAAGATCCTGGCATGAGGACGATAGAGAACGAAGAAAATCTTGCAAGATCGGCATGAAAAGAATAGTCTGGTGTATGTAAATGCAGCGGCTTCGAGTAGGAAGCTGATTTTTTTAGGTCTCTCTTAGAAAGCGATTACTTATCACCTCACCCTATCACCCAAAACAACGCCCCCTTTTCACACCATTCGAGATACCACAACATGAATAAAAAAAGCCGGAGGATTGGCCCCGGATTTATAGAATATAGGTAAACGTGGTAGGTATCCTACGGGTTACACCTTCTGGCTACTACATTCGTTGTAATGTAAAAGTAGATACCCTGCAATAGCTTCATACCGTT
>JAAELB010001105.1 GCA_024227155.1 Desulfobulbaceae bacterium | reverse complement strand
ATTTTATTGTTTCCCATTTCCACTTCACCATGTTTGGAGGAACCGGTTTTGCCTTCTTCGCTGGTCTCCATTTCTGGTGGCCAAAGATGTTTGGTATAATGTATAATTTTAAACGTGCCTATATTGCCTCCTGCTTGACTGCTGTTGGATTTGTATTCCATTATGTACCCATGTTTATACTTGGTATGCAGGGGATGCCTCGCAGATATTATGACTATCTTCCAAAGTACGAAACAGGAAATTTTTTAGCTGGTTTCGGTGGCTTTTTAATGGTTTTTGGAATGATACTCATGTTTACAAATTTAGTACGCAGTTTCAAGGAGAGGAAAATTGCCGCTGCTGATCCCTGGGGAGGAACCACTCTTGAGTGGACCGTACCTTCGCCTCCACCATTACATAACTTCGTAGAGACTCCAGTAGTGAAGGATTATCCATATGATTTTTCTGAGGTTGTTGCACGCTTCAGAAAAACAAAGGAATAGGGCTATCCATGGAAAATAAACTTGATGCAACGGGTGTCAGAATTGGGATGTGGCTCTTTCTCTATTCAGAAATTATTCTGTTTGGAGGTTTATTTGTTCTCTAT
>JAAELB010001104.1 GCA_024227155.1 Desulfobulbaceae bacterium | reverse complement strand
TGGATGTTGCATACAAGGTTCGTGGAAGTTGAATACTATGCCTTCTGGTACTGGGTGTAGACAAACTTGGACATGTCCAGATGAATAATTGAGCTATTCGTTCACCCTTATAGCTTTTAGCTGTAAGGCGTTTGTAGACAGATTTCTTGTTGGAATAGCTTGGTTATAAATATTAAATATTTACCCATATTACTTTTTTTACCAGTTGCATTTGCTTTAGGTCTATTAAGCCTTTCACGCCAGTATTCTGAGGAAGCATTTAGAGGCATCAAGAATAAAGTATATGAGGAGATGCACCCTTATCTACAAAGGGCCCAGACACTTCTCCCCGTAAATGTAGCCCCCTTTCTCTGCCAAGGAGATCTGCAGCGGATACACACGGGTCTTGGAAAAATATGGCTTGAAAGAGGAAAAGAGGCAAAGCTCAATAAGTTGGATCGGTATGCGGATATGATACAGGCACATGAACACTATATAAGGGCTATAGCCACCAACCCCCATGATATTCTTGCCGTCCAGGGGATCGCTGAAACAGTGGCAGAGCTGGAGTTTACTTTCCCAGAACTCTTCCCTGGTAAGGTGAATCCCTATAATGCCCTCTCTCTTTTTACTCGCATGAGAGAGGTGGAACCCAATGGCTTTGATTCTAATTACTCCCATGCAGACTATCTTTATAAAAGGGAATTACATAAAGAACTCTTACTCCAGGTGCAGCATACTGCCAAAATTTTCCCTTCATATGGAAAGATTAAAAGGGCCTCTTTTTACTCGCCAGCAATGCGAGAGGCTATCAAAAGTGGTTTGAGAGAAGCAATAGACAACAAAATTATGACCCGCAGCGCTTTTTTCTCACTTTCGACGATGTATAAGGAAGAAAAGGAGTATGCTCAGGCTGCGGTCTACTATGAAAGAGGTATGCTCGAAAGAGAGAATACTATTACAGATAAAAACTATGTAAATCTTGGTTCACTCCATCTACGTGCAGGAAGTATGGATGAGACCTATCAGGCATTCACAGCATGTCTGAGAATGAGTCCCAACTCTCACAAAATGATTCAAATTATTTTCTCCAGGTTCAAAAAAGATCAAAATCTGGATGGTTTTGTTACATTTGCAAAAGTTGCATCAACAAACAGGAATCTAGAAAGACCTCTCCGCCTCTATGTTGCAAAAGCACATATTGGGCTGGAAGATTTTGAAACTGCAAAGGAAAATTTACACACAATAAATAGAGATAAACCAAGCCCCGAGGCCTATTACTTACTGGCTGAGGTGGCCCGCAAGGAAAGAGATTGGGATGCGATGGAACTAAGCATCCAGAGAGCAACAGTGCTAGACCCCAAGAATGGTAGGTATTATAAGATCCTTGCCGATGCACTGATATACCAGAAAAAATATAGACCGGCTGCTAAGTATATGCAAAAGGCATTGGCAAATGATCCTGAAAACACAACATACAGAAAAAAGCTTACCAAGATTAGATCTTATTACAAGTAGTTTTGTTATAGTCTATTTTGCGGCATTGTTCTATCCCCACAAGGCTCTAGGTGGTGGTGTACTCCTTGATGGGAAGACCATTATTGAACTCCTGGTCTTTTCAGCCTTTACGCTCTATGCCACGGCAAAGCTGTCTGTAAAAGAACCTCTTCTTGAAAAAACGCCCTTTTTCATGCCTCTTGCTGCCCTTACTCTTCTCGTAGTTGTTGCATCGTTTTTTGCACAGAACAGGCCCATTGCCCTTGAGGCTTTCTTCTTATATCTTGCCTATATTGGTTGTTTTTATATATTTCTCTCTCTGTTGAAAGACTCAAATCAACATGTGAGCCTGGTTTATATCATTATTTGCATTGCGGTGGCCCTCAGTTTATGGGGGTTGATGCAATACTACCTTTTAAACCTTAACCCGAGGTTAACTTCTATATGGCGGCTTCGAGCAACCTTTGGCAATAGCAACCAGATGGCGGGTTTTCTTGCAATGACCATCCCTCTCTTTCTTGGCGTTATACTCACCAGAAAATTCTCTGGAAAAGTTCTATTATCCCTGTGGACTACCATGGTTCTGATGCTGGCTGCTCAGCTTTTTACCTATGCCCGAGGGGGGTGGATAGCAACAAGTGCCGGGGTCAGTTTTATCCTTGTTACACAGTTCGCAGTAAGGAAAAATCTTTCAAAAAAAGTCATTCTTGGTGCATTACCTGTTGTCTTGATCCTTGCCACTCTTTTTATCTCCAGCACCGACCTGGTCAACCGCTTTAATACCATAACCCAGGAAGATACAGAAGTGACCCTTTATGGCAGGAAACTTGCATGGCAGGGAACCATCGACATGATAAAGGCAAATCCACTGACAGGTGTTGGGCCAGGTAACTATTCTAAGGCCTTTCGCACCTTTCAACCCCCCGGGTTGACGGAACCTTATATGTATGCCCACAGTGATTATCTGCATTTTATTTCAGAGACAGGGGTGCTTTTGATCCCCATTATTATCTGGCTCCTCTTTTGTCTCTTTAAACACGGGTTAGAAAAAATACAACATGCTGACCTTCAAATGGGTGGCATAACCCTGGGAGCAATGGGAGGGATCATTGCCATTTTGGTATATAGTGTTAGTGATTTTAATCTGCATATACCTGCAAATGCCCTCTTATTTACAGTTTTAGCTGCAATTGTGGCAGTACCAACGTCACAGTATGTAGTGTCGAATGTTCACATAGCGCACGGTAAAAATTTTTGTGAGTCAGTATGAATTTTTTTAAGGAGGAAGAACAATGAGAGAATTTTTTGGATTAATACTGTTTGTAGGCCTGCTTTGTGTCTGGTCCTGGGTCTTTGCTGATTCCGATGAGCAAGCACCCATATCGGTAAAACCCGGAATTTCAGTGGAAAGTACTTTCAAAGACTGATACAGGGACACTCGTAGAGAGCAGATCATTAAAAAGTAAATGCATAGTAATGATGAAGAACACTTGTGGTGAAGAGTTATGATAGATATCCATGCCCATATACTACCCAATCTTGACGATGGGCCTTTAAGCCTTGCTGAAGCTGTCAACCTGGTAAGAGAAGCTAAAGCAGATGGAATAACCGCTATATTTGCAACGCCCCACGCATACAAGGGTGTCTTTCACTGTACCCCAGAGCAGATCCTTGAAAAATGCTCCCTGCTCACAGAGGAACTTCGTAAGCAAGATATTGTAATGGATATAATGCCAGGCTCAGAAGTACATCTCACCAATAATGTCATCTCTCATTATGATAACGGTCGTCTGCTGACCTTAAATAATCTCGGTAGCCATATCCTTCTGGAACTCCCGGAAAAATTTATTTTTGAAGCGGTAACAAACATTCTACAGGATTTTGCATACCGAGGCGTTACGGTAATCATTGCCCATCCCGAGCGAAACACCACCTTGAGAAAAAATGTACACCTCATACCCGATATGATTGATGAAGGGGCCATGATGCAGGTTACAGCAGCTAGCATTGTTGGTGGTTTTGGTAAGAAAATCATGAAAATTACAGAGAAAATGATTGCCAATGACCATGTAACTCTAGTAGGTTCAGACATTCACCCTTTCCGAGATTTCATGATGCGCAAGGCTCTTCGAAAAGTCCTGCTTACCGCAGGCCGAAAAACCGCTGAAGAGATATTTAAACGTAACGCAGAAAGTATTTTGATCCCAAATGAGAAGAGAGCATATGCAGCAATGTAAAAAATGGAGTTCCAATATTCTGTGCCAACTTCTACCTGGTCAACCAGAGAGGTTTGGGGCCTGTTATGGCAATGGCCCTTTTTACCTGCAAGTTGCTCTATTTGTTCTGATACTATCCGGGGCAGTTTCAGCCCTTGCCGATGGAAAGATGGTTGTCAAACCTCTTCTCATCACAGGGCTGGCCTATGAATCAAACTACTTTCTTACCGAGGAGGACGAGAGAGAAGTCTCAACATTCTATATCCGCCCAGGAATTGAATTTGGCTATACAACAGCCAAGAGCAACCTTCTCTTCAATTACCTGCTCGATGCCAACTGGTACGATGAGAAAGGCGACCCTCCGGCAGGGGAAATTGGCATCGACGATTATGACTACGTTGGTCATGACATGGAGGCATCTGCCGATACGCAGCTCACGGACCGTCTGAAAATTGGTATTGAAGATACCTATATTCTCACCAGAGACCCCGACGAGCTTGACTACTACTCCAATGAGATTATCCGCCAGAAATATGCTAAAAACATTCTCAAGCCGCACCTGCTCTATCAGTTCGGTGAAAAGTTCTCCCTGGCAAGCTCCTACGCCAATACCGATATAAATTATAAGGATGATCTCAACGAAGATTCCAAGGAGAATCGAGTAGACTTTACACTCCACTATACGTTGACCAAGCTCAACTCACTTGATGTGAAGTATCAATATTGGCAAAAAGAGTATAATGGTAATACCCCTGACTACGACTCCAACCAGGCATATATAACCTTCAACCGGGAACTCAAATACTATACAATTTCCGCAAGCGGTGGCTACCACAGGAGGAGTTTTGATAGCGGGTTGCAACAAGATACCGACAACTTTATCTGGTCCCTTTCACTCAAGGGAAGCAGACCCCAGATGCTCTTTTCTCTCAGCCAAAACTATAATGATACAGCCGTAAATAATGACTACTATCTGGCCACAAGGTTTACTGCTGCCATTGGCCACCTGTTTCTGCAAAAACTCAATGTGAAGCTCAAGGCCCATTATCAGTACAGTGATTACCTGGATAATGTGGATGACAGAGAAGATAAAAGTTGGGATATATCCTGTAAGCTTGATTACCTGAGAAATGAATATCTCTCCTTTTTTCTACAACCTGGTTATGGAGCCAGAGATTCATCACTCTCCGGTAATGACTATGACAATACATATATCCTTGCAGGAATTCAGGTAAACTACGATTTTGGTGCAAAATAAGATCATGAAAAGAAAATCACAACCCTGGTATCTTTCTATCCTGTTAATCGTTTTCTGTATTCATCTGGTACCGACCACGGTTTGGGGCAAACAGACCCTCGATACAGCCTATAAAGTGGGCCCAGGGGATATCATTGCCCTTACCATCATTGCCGGTGGTGTAGAGCAGACAAAGGCTAATCTTGTTGTCTCCGAGGATGGTGAAATAACCGTCCCCTTTATTGGCAATATGAAGGCCTCCGGGCTCACCTTCAAAAACCTTGAAAAGAAGATCTACATACCTCTCGAAAAAGATTATTTTGTTGACCCCCAGGTCAATATCCAGATGAAGGAATATCACAGCCTCAGCTTTACAATTTCCGGGGCCGTTGATAAACCGGGAAATTATAAGCTGGACTTTCATCCATCCATCATGGATCTCATTGCAAAAGCTGGCGGGGTGAAGGCTGGCAGGGGCAACGTTGCCTACGTAATTCGGCAGGACCAGGGCAATAAGAAACCACAAAAAATCGATCTCACCAAACTCCTGGACGAAGGAGATATGTCGCAAAATGTTATGCTTGCAACGGGTGATAAGGTCCATATACCCCTTGGCACAAAGCTCAACCAGTCAATAACCAAGATTTACCTGGAGGGGGAAATTAAAAACCCTGGTATGATCGATTATCAACCCGGTCTTTCCGCCCTTAGTGCCTGTATTATGGCAGGTGGCTTCAGCAAATATGCTGCACCCAACCGGACAAAGATTATCCGGAAAAAGGGTATGGGCTACAAGGTCATAGAAGTTAATCTTGAAAAAGTTAAAGACGGTAAACTGGCCGATGTCCCCCTCAAACCCGGCGACCGTATCCATATTCCTGAAACATGGATGTAATCTCCAGGTAAAAGCAAGGCAAAATATGTTTAAAGAAGATTTTGACGACTCCATCAATATAGAAGAGTATCTCTATATTTTTTATAAAAGAAAAATACTTATCCTCTCAATTTTTCTCGTTGTGCTGGCAGCTGCTCTTTTTGTTACATTCAGAGCGATACCCATCTATCAATCCACCGCAACAATGATCATTGATAAGGAGCAGTCCTCCTCCCCCCTCATAGGACAGCGGACAGAATATGAGAGTATGTATTCACAGGAACTCACCTTTAACACCCATTTTCAATTAATTTTGTCAAAAGAGGTTATCTGGCGGGTTGTCGATTTCCTGGGGCTAGATGACCCAGCTGCAGAGGATAAATCTCTTGAAATCAATCCAATCAAAAAGTGGCTCAAAGGGGTCAAGAAAAACCTGAAGTCTCTTCTGGGACGGGACAAAAAAACAGTCCCGACCGAAAGTGAAAAAAACAACAGCCTTGTCAACGCGGTGAGGGGAAAGGTCTCAACTGATGTAGTAGAAGAGACCAGGCTGTTGAAGATTTCTGTAAAAGATAAAAATCCGGAACAGGCAGCACTGATTGCCAATACCCTT
>JAAELB010001103.1 GCA_024227155.1 Desulfobulbaceae bacterium | reverse complement strand
GGAGTTCTAAGGACCTTATGGAGTGGTTCGATATTCCTGATTTTTGGATGCCATCTAACCGCTCCAGTAGTTGTAAAGGAGTTGGCAGCATTACACGGACTTAAGTTTGCACGATAAATCACAAATGACCGCTACGGGCAAAGAAGAGACAGATTGGAAGCGCGCGATTGGCTTTTGTGACTGGCTCTTCAATATTTTTTACGGACATTCGAACATAGAGGCGTAAATGAAAACAATCCAGCCAAAAACCTTAAGGCCCTTCGTCGTGATTTTGTTTTTTGCTTTTTCTGTGATGCCTTCAATGGGAACAAGTTAAGAATGGAAATCAATAGAGATATCTAATGAAAATAATTTTAATCGTCTTAAGTCTTGTCTTAGCAAGCGGATGTGTTGGCCGAGTCGCGCCAGGCTCCGACACAGTAACGGCTGAGCGCCAGTTTGACAGGCAAAAAATGGACAACCTGCTTTCTTTGCTGAGCGAAAACAACAAAGCGATATTAAGCCTTGAGATCGTCGAGAAAGGGAAACAAGCCTACCAAGATCAAACCGGCTTCGCTTACTACGACTCAATGGGACAAAAGGTAAAAGCGGATGCACAGACACAATATCGCGTTGGCTCTATCACCAAAATGTTTACTGCCACATTAATCATGCAATTGATTGAGCAGGGAAAACTATCGTTAACGACACCGCTTTCAACCTTTTATCCTGAAATAAAAAATGCTCAGGAAATCACCATCGATCATATGTTAATGCATCGTAGTGGGCTGTTTAATTATACCGCCGATACTGGTTTTAGTGAGTATAAATACAAACCACAAAGCCAGGCTCAAATGATCGTGCGGTTTTCTAGTTTTGAACCCAATTTTAAGCCCGGTAAAAAATACAGCTACTCCAACACCAACTATATGTTACTTGGTTATATCATCGAGACAATAACCGGTGAAAGCTACCAAACGGTGCTTCAAAAGAAGATTATTAATAAATTGAACTTGAAAAATACCCAGCTGGGCTCAGCAATTGATACCGATAAGAACCAGGCACAGTCCTTCTACTTTTCACGTGGCGACTGGCAAGTCAGAAACCCAGGGCACATGAGTGTAGCATTCGCAGCGGGTGCCATCATTTCAAATCCACACGACCTGAATATCTTCAGCCAGGCATTAATGTCAGGGAAATTAGTCAGTAAAAAGTCGTTAAAGCAAATGTTGAGCAGTAACTACGGCTATGGCCGAGGTATCGCAAGGTACCCCTTCAATAGGAATGGGCGCTACTGTCATGGACTTTTAGGCTTAATTGATGGCTTTAATAGCGCTTTATTGTATTTCCCTGAAGACGATATGAGTTTGGCAGTGAGTGCAAACGGACTCGCTTTAAAAAATTTTAATGATGACGTCGTAGATGCTGTCTTGAACATTTACTACGACAGGCCTTATGAGTTGCCTGACTTTAGTTACCAAATCGAATCCCTTGACGAAAAACAGCTCGGTTTATTTGTCGGTGATTTCCAGTTCCAAAGCCCACGCAATCGGGCTACCAAAATTGAATCCACTTTATTCCTTAGAAACGGACAGTTATTTGCTCGCATTCCAGATGTTCACAACAATGATGGAAAAGCACTCGAAGTCAGTTTTGTTGCCACCAGCGACAGGACGTTTTTTAATGAATCAGAAGGCATACAACTTACTTTCGATACAACCTGGTATGGATCCATAAACCCGGATCGTTGTAAGGTAACTCATAACGGGATTGATTACGATTTTCAAAAAGCGAATTAAAGCCGCGTTTTACTTGATAGGGATACTTGAAAAGTAAAAGAGGATGAAATCTACAGGTTAGACACATATGAAATAGCTAAGGCGGTAGCTTATGTAGATATTCCTCTTCCTGAATCTATGAGCTGCCTCACGAAAGTACTAATTATTGTATGTTGTCGAATGGCCGAAGAGGGCAAACTACGGCCATTCGACTGGTTTTGAGTTGCCATGGATGACTGACCGAACTATACTCACTACGGACATTACGAGTCCCCCCGTTGCTATTGAGACGAAGAAGTTGAAAATGCTAAAAACCGCAAGCTAAGCCCAATTTAGGTAAAACTGTCTATCTCGCTATTGACGAGGATTACGATACCGACGCCGAGTGTGCTTGGAGAGAGGAGTGTCATTGACTTGTCTCAATATGCCGAATCTCACAATGTTGGTATTGCTTGTTTCTTTAAGATTTTAATCAAAACTTTGAATAAGGCGTAATGCGAAAAACTCTGATTAGGTTATTTATCGTTTGGTTTATCTTATGTATTCCACAGCTATTAGGTTGGCGTGGCCCAGCTACAAGAGCCGTCCTATCTAATTCTATCCGATACGATCCTGATTACAGTGAGCCAGTTAGAGCATTTTTATTTAAAGATACTGTTTATATGGAATACACTATGGAGGAAATAGCAGGACCGTATCAGATGAAGTTTTCAAATAGCTATTGGGCTAAGATTTCAATGGACAGCGTTAATGGTGTTAGTGAAGGTTTATGGGAAATTTATCGAACCAGTGAGGCTCCAATTAAAAGCCTAGAATCAAAATCAGTTATTTCTATTCATCATTTTGACGAATTTGATATTCCCCCGAAAGATCAATTCTTAAACAGAGCTAGTTTGCTTACATACGTTGTCGATCAGTACAACTTAGCAAAGCCTGTAATATTGCTAGATGATTCGTCAAAGTCGAAAATCTTCAGTTTCCACCTTGTTGGAACTCGAAAACTTCATGATAGTTACAAAGGGCATTGGAATACTCCACGGGGCTACTTTACGTATCGGCCAGAATTTTGGAAAAATGCTTGGAAATTACCTTTTTCTTGCGTGCTGGATTATCCTGCGGACTTTATTGGTTCACGTATTAGGTTCCCGCATTAACTGAGGCATCTGAAGTTAACGAATGGCTGTTCAGGGCAAATAAGAGCCATATTGGAAGCGCGCGATTGGCTTTTGTGACCGGCTCTTATACACTCATAGCCGCCATATTAATGTTCGAAACTTAGCTACTGAAGCACTTTCGATTCGGGTCTATTTCAACCACGCTTAATCAAGAGAATGATCATCCTCGTTATTTTGGTAATTGCATTAATCTTGATAGGCGTTTTTTTCCTAGCAATTACCTTTGGTGGGCCGAAACAACCTCCCACCATGAACAGTATTAATGAACCTTTTAATAGCATTGACTTTTCCGATATGCCTGAACCAGTTATACATACCGCTCGTGATGGAACTACTCTTGCATATCGTGCCTATTTAGCTCCGGACAGAACTCATCAGGGTAGTGTTATTCTTGTTCATGGATCATCGGCAAGTGGCGCTAGTATGCATATACTAGCCAAAGAATTCGCTAAATCTAGTTTTTGCGCCTACGCACTTGATATACGAGGGCATGGTGAGTCCAGCATAAAGGGAAAAATTGACTATATTGGCCAGTTAGAGGATGACCTGGAAGACTTTCTTCGCTCAATAAAGCCACTGCAACCAACGACACTTATCGGCTTCTCTTCTGGCGGAGGATTCGCTCTTCGTTTTGCTGCCAGTAGTCGCCAAAGAATGTTTTCAAACTATGTTTTACTGGCCCCATTCATGGGGCAACGTGCTCCAACCTACCGCCCAAATGCTGGTGGATGGGTAAATGTTGGAGTGATGCGCAGCATTGCAATTGCAATATTAAATGGATTCGGTATAAACGCCTTTAACGACTTACCTGTCATCAAGTTTGCTCTCAATGAAGAAGCACGAACGTCCCTCACTCCGGAGTACCCTTTTTTACTAGCACAAAATTTTGGGCCGCATCGGAATTATCGATCTGATGTTGCTGCTATAGAACAGCCAACACAAGTTATAGTAGGTGAAAAAGATGAGGTGTTCGATGCGCACCAGTATTTACCTGTATTTGATGGGGCCAAGATGAATATACCTGTGGCTGTGATACCTGAAATTGGGCATATTGATCTAACACTTGATCAAGCAGCCATTGATATAGTTATAGACAAAGTAAAGTTGTTTCACAATTGATTGAAAATCAATATTGATGACAATTTACGTACCTTTGGTTAAATGGAACCTATGCACAAGCTATATGTTACATATATTGATCTTACGCTAATGGCAAAAAACCGTCCGCAGAAGGCTTGCTGAAATGACCGTAAAGGGCAAACTACGGTCTTCGACTGCTTTCGATTTGTCATGGTTGACTGACCGCTAGATTAGTGTTGCTTTGCTGCAAAGGCCTTGTTTTTTGCAGTTGACTTCGTACTATCAATGGCTCGAATCAGGTTACTACCGCCACAAAGCGACATAGACATTGGAAATCGAATATTTACTCTTTTGCTTGCTAGGGTTTTTAGCATCGATTGTCTCTGCAGTGTTTGCTTTCGGGACAGCGTTGATCGTTTTAGCCGTGGGATCCCACATACTTCCAGTTAAGGAGGCGATTGTCTTTGGTACGGTACTATTTGCTGCGTCCACTATTTTCAAAACACTGTTATTCGGTAAGCACTTTGATTGGAAAGTAGCTGGAATCATGGCAGTCGCTAGCCTACCGTTTGCTTACTTGGGTGCTTCGCTGCTCTCATATGTGCCCGATGGAGTAATACGGCGAATTCTTGGAATCATGATCTTGTTGTATCTAGTATTGACAATATTCAAGCTGTTTCCAAAAATAAGAATTGGTACTATTGGTCTTGTTGGTGGATCAGTTGCTTATGGGTTTGTCTCCGGCCTTCTTGGCAGTGGAAATCTCATAAAAGTAATTATGTTTCGTGAAATGAACATAACAAAAGAAGCATTCGTCGGAGCAATGGCCGCTACTTCAGTGCTGGCAAATATCGCTAAACTCACTGCATATATACAGTCTGGCCTGTTGAGCGCCAACCATGCATGGCCTATAGCTGGGTTAGTTGTCGCAGCCATTCTTGCAGTTCTACTAGGTCGAATATTTCTTCGCAGTATAAGTGTTCCACAATTTCAAATAGGCGTCCAAGTTGTGCTGGCGGTGAGTGCAATTGGACTGATACTGTGACGACTTGACTGGTCTGTACTTGGTTTTATTTGATGCTCTATCGAAAACGGGAATGACCGTAAAGGGCGGTGGATTCAACCGGTCGTCGCAACACTTTATCCTTAGACTAAAGAGATGGAGGGTTGAAAATGCCAAGAACCGGCAAGCAAAGCCCAAATCGTGTAAACTGCCTATATCAGTTCACATAGAAACGGTAGAATAAATTGTGAAGGAAGAATCTGGGTTGATTCATGGTTAAGGGAAAAGATGCAGTTATAGGCTATTTTGCAATTCATCCACCGCAAGATGTATTGTGTGATGGAGATGCTTGCATAATTGCAGGAAGTCAGTCGGCCCTAAACAGGTATATTAACTCTTTGTCATATAGCGGAGTCGAATTTCAAAAGAGAAAAACCCGATTTAGCGAAATACAAGATGGTTTATTTCGTGGTGGTGCCTATGCTTTCGACAAGGAGTCTTACAAGGCGTTTTATCCACTGGCTAATAAGCATGGATACCATCTGGAACACGAAGAATTTCCAGAAACTGAAACAGGTCGTCATTTTGTTATAGTCAAACATACAATCTCATAACGAAAGCAATGTTACTGAAGGCCAAAACCCGCCCATCATTCGCCTTCAGCAAATTGCGGCGTTATATTTATTAGGAAAAATAAAGACATGACCGATAAAAAGGAATATCCAGTTAATCTGGCTGAGGTTATAAAAGCTAAAGAAACGATATATGATCACTTAGTTCCAACACAACTAACACGGTACGAAGGGCTTTCATCTTTACTCAATGCCGATATTTATGTAAAGCACGAAAACCATAACCCCACTGGTACTTTCAAAATAAGAGGGGGTATCAATTTAATGCATAACCTCAAAAGCGCTGGTACTAAAGGTGTCATTACTTTTTCTACAGGTAATCATGGTCTATCAGTTGCTGCTTCTGCATTATTGTTCGGAATTAGTGCAACGATAGTTGTTCCTGAAAATAATAACGAATCCAAAAATAGAAAAATTCGTGACACTGGTGCTGAATTAATCGAAGCAGGTAAAACTTTCGAAGAAGCTTCAAAGGTTGTTGAGCAAATAGTAAAAGAAAGAAACCTTTACTATGTACATCCTGCAAATGAGCCTCACCTCATAAATGGAGTAGGAACTGAGTTTCTAGAGATTTTTGAAAAACAACCAGAGATTGATGCTCTAATTGTACCAATAGGTGCTGGCAGTGAAGCAGCGGCGGCGGTTACAGTTTTAAAAGCAGTAAACCCAAATATTAAAATTTATGCTGTTCAAGCAGAGAATTCGCCTGCCGCCTATTTATCCTGGAAATCTGGAGTCATAACATCTGCTAAAAATAAAACATTCGCAGGAGGTTTTGCCACAGGAGTTGGGTATGAAGCACCATTTACAATTTACAAAGATAGCTTAGAAGACTTTGTTCTTCTAAGTGAAAAGGAAATCTATCACGGGATTGCTATGGCTGGTTACTACACTCAAAACCTTGTAGAGGGTGCAGGAGGCTCAACTATCGCAGCAGCAATTAAGTTGAAAGAAAAATTAAAGGGAAAAAAAGTAGTTTTACAGTTTAGTGGTTGTAATGAGTCATCAGAAGTAATTCAAAAAGCCTTCGGTTTATCTAGTTTTAAAACTGGGTATGATGAAAAATTGCAATCTAACGAATAGGGTTGGATCGTGAGAGCGGAGCGAGCCACGATCTGAACTGTCTGTTATCGACAATCCAAGAATATCTCCTTAGGACGCAAAAATGGGGCAGAATAGAAATTGGTCGACTGTCTCTTCAGGGCAAATAGCGGTCATTCGACTGCTTTCGATTTGCCATGGATGACTGGCCGGTTTATACTC
>JAAELB010001102.1 GCA_024227155.1 Desulfobulbaceae bacterium | reverse complement strand
TTTCCCGCTCCTCCGCAACAATCATCCACACCGACAATCAAGGACTCGCATCAGCCAGAAATAACGGTATAGCTGAGGCAAAGGGAGAATATATTCTACCTCTTGATGCCGACGATTTGATTGAACCTACCTATGTTGAAAAGGCGGTTGACCTACTTGATCAAACGCCTGATCTTGGGATAGTATACTGCAAGGCGAGGCTCTTTGGTGCAGTGGAAACCGAATGGTGCCTACCTCCCTATAGCCTTAAGGCAATGCTTCAGGAAAACCTGATCTTCTGTAGTGCCATGTTCAGGCGCTCGGACTGGCAGGATGTTGGTGGATACGATCCCGGAATGGTTTATGGCTGGGAGGATTATGAATTCTGGCTATCATTGATCGAAAAAGGGAGAATGGTACACCAGATTCCCGAAATGCTTTTTGCCTACCGAGTTGCTCCGGACTCCATGGTGCGAAGTAAAGAAAAATGGCAGAAAATTGCCATGTTTAAAAGAATTTACCAGCGCCACCGGGACCTGTTTTCAGAAAATATTGAAGTGTGGCTCGATACTTTACTCACAGCAAGAGAGCCTTACTATACAAGTCGGTTGTATGTGGATTGCGGGCAGGGGATTAGTGATCAGACTAGTGTCAGTCGTAAGATCGATAAGACCACCTCTAATATAACTTTTGATTTACGTGGTCATGAAGCGCCTAAGGCCCTTCGTTTTGATCCAGTCGATGTCCCAACAATTGTACAAGTCTTTTCTTACACCTTTCACTACCTGGATGGTACTGAGAAGAAAATCATGCATTTTCATGACAATGCGCTTCTCATAGATGGCAAAGATCGATTTTTTGATCACGGAGACTCTCAATGTTATCCGGAATGCACTATAGAGGATTTGCGCGGGCTTGTTTCTGTGTCAGTTGATCTTAGTTTTAAGGCCCTAGGCGAGGAAGCCCTGGCCGGATTGGTTGAGTTACAGAAAACACTTATGCAAGAGAATGCAGAGCTGCGGGATAAGGTAGCTCAGCAGGGAGGATTACGGGCATTTTTCAATAATATCAAAAAACACCCGCAAGAAAAAATTTTTCATTATCTGAAACGGCAAATGAATTTATAGTTGCTATGCTCCAAGATGTTCAAGGCCAGGTGCTGGAAAATGGGCACAGATAGCAAAAATTTCCTCTGCTATCTGTGCCAGGCTGTCTTCATCTTCTGGGGATTGAATAACCCTGTCGATAAACTCACTCAGCTGTAACATCTCTGTCTCTTTAAAGCCTCGAGAAGTAACTGCCGGGGTGCCCATACGGATACCACTTGGATCAAAAGGTTTTCTCTTATCAAAGGGTACAGCGTTATAATTGAGAACAATGCCGGCTTTATCAAGAGCTTTTGCCGCCTGTTTCCCGGAAAGCCCTTTATTGGTGAGATCAACCAGCATCAGATGATTGTCGGTTCCCCCGGTAATCAGGGAGAATCCCTTTCTTGCAAGAGCTTCAGCTAACACGCTGGCGTTTTTAATAACCTGTTTTGTGTATTGCTTAAAGGACTCAGTCGAGGCCTCTTTCAGAGCAACTGCTATTGCCGCTGTGGTGTTGTCATGGGGACCACCCTGTACCCCCGGGAAAACGGCTTTGTCAATTGCCGCTGCATGTTTTTCTTTACACAGAATCATCGCACCACGTGGTCCACGAAGGGATTTGTGGGTGGTGGTTGTTACAACATCCGCATATGGGACAGGAGAAGGGTGTACCCCACCGGCTACCAGGCCTGCGAAGTGTGCCATGTCAACCATGAGTATGGCTCCAACCTCATCGGCGATCAATCTGAATTTTTCAAAATCGAGTATTCTGGGGTAGGCGGAGTGTCCGGCAATGATGAGTTTTGGTTTTACCGCCAATGCCTTCTCTCGTATGGAGTCATAGTTGAGCCGACCAGTAGTTCCGTCAAGCGCGTAGGATTGGGCGTTAAAGTAGCGACCAGAGATACTTGCCTGGGCTCCATGGGTGAGATGTCCACCGTGGGGCAGAGCCATACCTAAAATGGTGTCGCCAGGGTTGAGAAATGCAAGGTAAACAGCAATATTGGCAGGTGATCCGGAATAAGGCTGGACGTTGACATGCTCTGCACCGAAAAGATTCTTGGCCCTTTGAATGGCGAGCAATTCTATTTGATCTATGAGTTGTTGCCCTTCATAATATCTTTTTCCTGCATATCCCTCCGAGTATTTGTTGGTCAGGACAGATCCCGTAGTCTCTAAGACCGGTTTTGACACGTAGTTCTCAGAGGCAATCAATCGGATCTTATCGGCTTGTCGCTTTTCTTCTTGCTTGACAAGCGAGTACATCTCCGGATCAAAATCTTTTACGCTTTCCATTTTTTCTCCTTGTTGTCCACTCAAAGGTGGTGCCTTACTCACTCGGTAATATTGGCTAAGTTGACTCAGTGATAATCCTTAGGTATCGCTAAAAGGCTAGATCAGAGTTCTGAAACAGCTTGAAAATATCGGGGATCTATAATGAGGACATGGTACTGAGACGGGTTTGTCTATTCGCTACTATCTATAATGAGACAAACAATATAGTAAAAAGGTAAGGATTTGAACATAACAAACTTAAGAAAAATGGAGTGTCTATATATTTATTTTATGGGAAAGGTTTACTTAGTGTAGTATAGGCCATTGTTGGACATACTAACTATTACTCCATTCTAAAAAAATAATACCGTATAATAAGACCGTTTTTATGAAAACAGAACAAAAAAGAATTCTTGTCACCGGCGGAGCAGGTTTTTTAGGCTCCCACCTTTGCAAAAGATTACTGGATAACTCCTGTGAAGTTCTCTGCCTTGATAACTATTTTACAGGAACCAAAGATAATATAGTTGGTCTGATGGACCATCCATACTTTGAGCTCATCCGCCATGATATTACGTTTCCGCTCTATCTTGAAATTGATGAAATTTACAATCTTGCATGCCCTGCCTCACCGATACACTATCAGCATGACCCTGTACAAACTTTGAAAACAAGTGTTCACGGTGCAATCAATATGCTAGGTCTTGCCAAACGGGTTAAAGCAAAAATCTTTCAAGCCTCCACAAGTGAAGTGTACGGCGATCCGTCCATTCACCCGCAACCAGAATCATACTGGGGTAATGTCAACCCAATTGGAATCCGATCCTGTTACGATGAGGGGAAAAGATGCGCCGAAACCCTCTTTTTTGATTACCACAGACAGCATAAGGTAAACATCCGCGTTGGACGACTGTTCAATACATACGGTCCCAACATGCACCCAAATGACGGACGTGTTGTTTCTAATTTCATCATTCAGGCATTACAAAATCAGCCCATTACAATTTATGGTGATGGGGAACAAACAAGATCCTTCTGTTATGTCGATGACCTCATCGAACTTATGATACGTTTTATGTCGGCACCCGATAATTTTACAGGGCCAATGAACATGGGTAACCCCGGTGAGTTTTCAATAAGAGAACTTGCAGAACAAATCATAAAGATGACCAATTCAAAATCAACACTCTCTTTTATTGATCTCCCCTTGGATGATCCCAAACAAAGAAAACCTGAGATCAGCATCGCTGAAAATGAATTTGGCTGGACCCCAAAAGTTAAACTAGAAGACGGTCTAGTCACAACCATCGATTATTTTGATACATTGCTGAAAAAACGTACAAATTCTTGAACTGTGTAAAACATATGCAAAGCTGCAATTTTAAGTGGGCGTTAATAAATTATATTGTAAAATAAGTAAGATAGTTGCGTTAAGTAAAAGTCCACCTTGCATTTCCCCCCCATCCTGAGTACAAAATAGGGTTTTGGTCCATGAGGGATCAGTAAAATATTGTTTCTGAACTATGAGAAATGAGATAGTCCAATTAAAACTATGAAGCTTTCAGGTTTACTCTCTTTGAAGTCTCTATTATCGCTTACCCTGTCTTTTGCAATCTTGGCTCTCGCTTTCTTCTCCACAGAGTTACATGCGGCAAAAAACAAAGAAAAATACGATATCATCTATCTTCTGTCCAAAGATTTGGAAAGAGTTCTTGACTATCAGGAAGAACTCGAAGCCGTTTTTGACAAAAGAGTGAAAAGAAAACTCAAGGTTATGGGGCGTGGTGATGAATATGCGCTGATATATGATGGCAACGATTCTGCCAGAACTGTTTCAAAAACCCTAATTCAACACGCAGATCTTCTAAATAAAGCTGGATTTGACGAGCCGTACGCAACCAAAGAACAGGATTTCCACGTACTCTTCAATGTGAGTTATGGTATGGGCAAAAATCTTGATCCTTTGAAAAAAAAATATGGCGTTCTTTACAATTCGTTAGGTGAGGAGGTCAAGCAGGATCTTTTTATCGAAAAGACGGACTATGGCAATTATATTTTGGTGTATCGCCACCGAGGTAGCAGAAAAGCAACCACCCTTATTGCACGGAAGCACGCTAAAATTTTAAAATCAAAAAGAATCTCTACCTCCGTTTCCAAAGAGAGTAATAATACAATCGTCTATGGTGAATCCAGTCTTATCAACGACGGCACCAACGGAAATTCTGTGGATACCCAAGTTATCGCAGGGAAAAGCCCAGGTAAAACAAAAAATAAAGTTGCTTCAGCTGCAAAAATTAAAAAATCAAAAAAAGTAAATAACAAATCTTCTTTAAAGAAGAGTAGTGGTAATTATACGAAATTTGAACAATCCATTGAAGAATATATCGAAAAGTTACGGCGTAAAGGGAAAATTGCCAAAGATGAATCTACCGGGTGGATGGTGTACGATCTTGCAAAAGACAAGAGTATCGTTGACATCAATGCGAATAAGGAGTTTCAGGCAGCAAGTATGATCAAACCCTTTATCGCCTTAGCTTTTTTTCATCAGGTGAAACAGGGGAAATTTAAGTATGGCCCTAAAAGCAGGAGAAAGATGGAGGCTATGATCCAGCGTAGCAATAATGCTGCAACGAACTGGGTTATGAGGCAGGCAGGGGGACCAGCAAAATGTGATGCCATTCTCAGGAAACATTATGCCAGGATTTTTAAGAATACAGAAATAAGAGAATATATTCCTGCAGGAGGTCGAACCTACCTGAACAGTGCCCCACCATCTGATTACGTAAGGTTCCTGAGAGCTTTGTGGAACAAGGAATTGCCCCGCAATAGAGAGATCAGGCGTTTGATGGCCTTACCTGGTCGAGACCGTATCTATAATGGTACACCGATCCCCAAGGGGACTCTGGTCTATAACAAAACTGGATCAACGGCACATCTATGTGGGGATATGGGCATTCTAGTACCTAAAACAAAGCGTGGAGGTCGCTATCCCTATGTGATTGTCGGTATTATCGAGCGTCGCTCAAGACCTTCAGATTATGGTCGGTGGATGGATTCACGGAGTAGAGTAATCCGGCAAGTATCGACCCTTGTTTATAAACAGATGAAAAGAGAACACCAGCTGCGCTAGGAGCAGCTGGCGTTTGTTTCTTGCACTGAATAATTGTTTATCCCACCACGTTCCCTATTCCGATAATTGGAAAACAACTAGGGGAAAATACCTTTGTAGACTCTCACGTCACACGACAAAATCGCAGAAAATAAATTGAACAATTTTAATACATCTGCCGTTTTCCCAGGCCGGATCCTATTACGTTGAAACTGTTTTCAACTACAAAAAGAGCGTTGGGATCAAGGTTGAAAACTCTGTCTTCCAATCTCTTGACCTGTAGATTGTTCGTAATTGTCATAACCATCTGTTTTTTGGTCCCTGAGTAGGCGCCCCTGGCATCAATCAAGGTTGCTCCCATATGTAAGTCCTGGGTTATGGTTTTAGTTATTTCTTCATGTTTGTTACTGAGGATATAGACAATCTTTCTCTGGTTAAAAAGAGTTAGTATCTGTTCAAGGGAGACGGCTGAAATAAATGTTAAGATAATTGAGGCAATCACAAGATCAGGTTCATAGATGGTGACCACAAAAGCAAAGAGAATGACGTTGAATATCATGAAAAACTTGCCAACACCAAAGTTAAACTTTCTGTTGAGGATAATTGCAATGATGTCAAGTCCACCACCTGAGCCTAGGGATCGTAAAACTATGCCCTGTCCAATGCCGCAAATTGCCCCACCTGCAACCGCTGCATAAAGTTGATCGTGAATTGCAAAATTCAGCTGCAAAACCTCGGTAAAAATGGTGAGCATTGCTACGCCATAAAGACTGTAATAGAAAAAACGTTTGCTGAGGTAGATCAATCCAAAAATGAGTAAAGGGATGTTTATAAGAAAAAACCACAGACCCGGGGAAAGCAGGTTAGTTTTGTAGTAGATCAGCAGACAGCTACCATACAGTCCCCCTATGATAAATTTATGGTGTACCAGGATTGCCTCAGCACCCATTGCGTAAAAAAAAGAACCGAGAGTTATCAAGAAAATATTCCAGGCGATTGAGCCTAAGGTTGACATGTTTTTCATTGGTTTGCTCAGAAAATTGGTTTTTTAGTAAATATAGTTTATGTATTTGAAACTATAGGGTATTACAGCTATAATTTGGTGTAATTTTTAAAGGCCGGAGAAAGTATACTATTTTATCAAAATCGCCAATCAAAATTTTCATCTGCATCAAAAAAACTATTCTATTACTCTGACTGGTGTTGTTTCCTGTGATGAACCTAAAAAAATGATATCTTCACTAATTTTCAATTATAATAAACTATGCAATAAAAGTTGTTTAAGATAAACAAAAACAATTCTTGAGGGAGAAGGGTATGAACGTGATAATGGATCTGTGTGTGATACCTATGGGGGTGGGCGTTTCTGTTTCAGAATATGTGATAGGGTGTCATCAAATTTTGAAAGAGGCCGGTTTGAAAACCCAGTTACATGCATATGGAACTAATATAGAAGGGGACTGGGATGATGTTATGGCTGCGGTAAAAAAATGTCATGAAAAAGTCCATGGGATGGGGGCACCACGGATTACTACAACGATAAAAATGGGAACCCGGGTTGATCGTATTCAGACCATGGAAGAGAAGATTTCCAGTGTGGTTGATAAAAAAGATTGATTACTTTTGGGCGAACATACAGTAATCAGGAATACACAGTGCTGAGGTGTCGTCGAAGTTTTTCCATGGCACTGTTTTCCTGTTGATAGATACTGCTTCTGGTCACTCCATACGTCTTACCCACTGCAACAGCTGATTGGGATTGATTTTTGTAGGGGGGGAGTCCGTATCTACGCCTGATTATGTCTGCGGACTTTGTTGACAGCAGTTTATTAATGGCTTTTTGTAGAATATCCTGAAGTTCTTGTTGTTCGAAAAATCCAGGTACTTTTGGCTCTTGATTGCAATTTTGCGATTTCCTACCTCGGCTTGGGCTATCCAAGGTAGCCAAAAGAGAACAGTTTTTGATTATTTCTGAATATTTATCAATATTATCGCTGTCCCCGTTTTTTTTTGCCAGGGCAAATCTTTCGACGGTGTTTGATGAAATTTTTATTAGTCTACCCTCTAATGATTGGCGTTGAATCTCTTTATATACCCATCTTGCCCCAAAAGTGGAAAAGCGAACTCCACAGGAAGGGTGGTACCGGTATGCCGCACGTGCAATGCCAAAACTACCTATTTGGATAGTATCTTCAAACGAAATAGACTGTTTGTAAATATCACTTATGTTGGATGATAATTTCTTCACGAGTCCTATGGTTAGAATAACGTAAATATTACGCAGGGTATTGAGCCTCTCAACCACTTCGAACAACTCTAGAAAATAGCGATGCTTGGTCTCAGACTGTGAAATCTGTCCAACAACTCGGTTCCAGATACGAGCAACAATAGGATGCTGGAAAGTGTTTATCAGGGAAACTGAGTGTGTGTTTCCACTACTCAACATGCGAAGGGCATCTTGGCGTTCCTGTTCGTCTGATAAATTGTTTGAAGCAAAAAATATTTTACGATTCTGAAAGAGATAAATATTCTGCACAACGGTTAGCGCGGCTTGTCTTAGACGCTTGTTTGCAAAAACAAGTTCTGTGAATCGGTGACGATTGAGTAAAACTTCAGTTGCTAGCTCCTTCTCTTCAGCTCGACTGAGACTGATGTGTTGTTGTGGTTGTGAGTGTAGAGCATAAGTTTTCTCCCAGGACTGGATAATCCTATGTTCAAAATCTTTGCTTAACGAGAGTTCTGCGACCCGCTCCCTAAACGTCTTATTTCCTGGAGTTGTTGGTAGCAGGTCGACTACTTCCGGGGTGGTCCTTGTTTCCTGAAGCAAGATCCCTTTTCTATTTTCATCCATTGTTGTTTATCCCTAGGTGTTGTTGTGGCTGGTCTTAAAGTAGGATATCATGAAATGAATGAATCGTTAAAGAAATCTATCAAGAGATGCTATTTAAGTTACCCGGGCTTTTTGTGGAAAAAATTCAAAGGTACGGTTTTGTATTGTCCAATAATACCATCTAAAAAAGTATCAATTGTATCAAGCTCCCTCGGAGATAAATCTTCACTCAAGCCGTTATTGTATTTTTGGGCAAATGGTAGCGCTTCATCGCATATTTGGCGACCCTTAGGAGTAAGAAAGAGCTGTGATGCTCTTCTGTCTTGAGCGGATGGCACTTTTTCAAGGAGCTCATTTTTTGCCATTCGTTCGACCAAAGTAGTAATTGCAGATTTATTTTGTAATAATTCTCTACTGAGGTCGACCAGGAAACAGCCATCATTTTTCTTCAGATATAAAAGCGCGGCAACCTGAGTTGCGGTTACGCCAAGTTTGTTCTTTAGTTCTCTGTCAACATGATTCATGAGAAGTCTTTGAGCCAAGTTGATTTTGAATAAAAAATTGTGATCAGGCTTTTCATTAATCACTTTTTCAATCCAATTTTAACTTTTACGAATGCCTTGCATACCTCGAGCCCATGGGTATCTGTGATGCTTACCTGGATATTTTTGTCACCTTCAATGGTCCAATCAATGTCTTTTGCATCTGCTATACCCCGAAGATCGGTAGTTGCTTTGGCTATATATTGAACATTCATGCCAACAGGAATCCAGCGATGGGTTTCCGGAATAGAAACATCAGTCATTAAGCCAGCAGCTATCTCAGCCAAATTGCACATTGCAATGGCGTGGACGGTCCCAAGATGATTATGAACGGCTTTGGTGTTGGGCATTGTAACTTCTGAATAACCAGCTCGGAGTTCTATAAAGGTGGGGTCTATAGTAGAAAAATATGGTGCTATTTCACATACTTTTTTTGTGAAGGCTTCAGCTCCTGCCATTTGGTATAGGTCATATAACTGACTCATTTGTGATCCTTTATAGTTGAAATTTGATGAAAAAAAATCTGGTTTTGCAATATAGTACATGTGTTAACTGTATGTAGTCTATATGTGTACTAAATGCATTGGAAATATTTAGAACCTTAAAATTCATTTCTGTCATAAAAACAAAAACTCAGGAATTCGTCATGAAATCGTAAGCTTACTTTAAGTTCCTAATTTCGAACCATTAATCAGATTACTTGTTATTTATTGCAGTTTTTCCGGAGAATGGTACAAACTAACAAAAGTGTAGAGACAAACTCAGCAGAAGGAATGCAGGCAAGAGATATGAACAATACAAGAAGAGAAATAACTGAAAATAATGGCCGGAAGAGGTTGCTGAGGAGTTGTTCGATGTTTTTTATGTTCTTCATGGTTCTGTTTACCCAGGAGACCTTGAAGGCAGAGATCTTAATTCCGTTAACAGTCCAGAAGGGGACAAACCTCATAAAATTAACAAAGCAGTATTGTACATCGAAACATCACTGGAAAGAACTTGCAAAGATCAATAAATTAACTGACCCATATATACTCCTCCCAGGGGACACTTTGTATGCCCCAATTGAACTGGTGCAGAAGGAAATGGTAACTGCAAAAGTTGTCTCGGTCATTGGGGGGGTTTTTATACTTTCTGATAACAAGAAGCTCAAACGGGTTCAAAAGGGTGATCTGATAGTTCCAGGTCAGACACTGGTTACAGAAGAAGACGGCTTTGCCCATCTAATTTACCCTGATAACAAGTATACAAGGATTTCCAGCGATTCGAAGTTTACTCTAACCTATCTAATTCGTTTGACAGATAAAAGCCTGAAGGCAGAGTTTTTTCTGGAACGGGGGAGGATCACCCATGCAGTAAAGAAAAAACTAAAGAAAAATGAAAATTTTACCACAAGAACAATAGTCTCTGTAACAGGGGTTCGTGGAACTGAATTTCGGGTGAAAATGGGTGAAAATGAAGGAAATATAATTGAAACCCTTGTGGGAGTTGTCAAGGTTAATGCTTTAGAAAAATCGATCAATGTGAAGAGCGGTGAAGGAACCAAGGTTGTAAAAGGCAAAGGTCTTCAGAAGGCTGTTCTACTTCCACCATTACCACAAATCCCCCTTGTCGAGGATGTGTACCGGCTGCTGCCTGTAATTATCACACCACCAAAGGGACAAAATATAAGTAGTTATAGGTTAAGAGTTACAGCGGATCAGGAAGGAATTGAAACGATTGTGGAATTGACAACCCTGCCCGGAGAACCATTCACTCTCTTGGCTTTGCCGGATGGTGACTCATATGGTTTTTTAACGGCACTGAATCGGGACGGTTTTGAAAGTCTCCCGGCACCACGATTTATAATTCATGTGAGGACTAAGCCAGGAGCGCCAATAGTTTCATCTCCCCACCGAGGTAAAACATTTTTTGCACCGGAGGTTGAAGTTCGTTGGTTAGAAAGCGAATACGCAACACGATATTTCGTCCAAATGGCTAGTGATAAGGAGTTCACAGATATAATATTTGAAAAAACTCAACAAGAGGCTGCCTTTGTGAGTAAAGAGGTGGCTCCAGGTAATTATTTTCTACGCGTGCAGGCGATTGCGGAAGACGATTTCCGATCACCTTTTTCCTTTATCGACCATTGGAAAATTCAACAAATACCGTCTCTTGGAGATTTCGAAGGATCTGTTGAAGATGGTGTCCATCTCAACTGGGATTCAATGGGAACAGGTATACTTTATGATATTCAGGTGAGTAAAAATAGAAATTTTACAAATCTCGCAAGACAGGCTGAGGGGCTTGTGCATCCAGAGTATTCCTTTGAGAATTCCATTGAAGCGGGGACTTATTTTGTTCGTATTAGAGGGGTACTACCCGATGGGCAGGTGAGTCCCTGGACCGCTGGCCAGATATTAAAAATTCCAAGCCCTAGTTTCGGAATTTGGGATGCTGCTGTTATTATCTGTTTTTTGGGGCTGATTCTGTTGTAGCAGGCTAGGAGCTTGTCCAAAAGGGCATTCTCGGAAAAGCTCCTAGGACTTTGCAGACTCTACTCAAGATCATAAATCCACTTCTTGTACTGCTGGTCTGTGCTGTTGTTGTCACAAATTCAATAACCGGGGTAGCAGTTTTTACAATGAGACTCCCAAAACAAAGCTGAGGAAGTATTCGTTCATAAACGGCAAAAAGCCCCAATCGATTACTCGATTGGGGCTTTTGTTATATAATATCGGCGACGACCTACTCTCCCACACAGTCACCCGTGCAGTACCATCGGCGCTGAAGAGCTTAACTTCCGTGTTCGGAATGGGAACGGGTGGGGCCTCTTCGCTATGGTCACCGA
>JAAELB010001101.1 GCA_024227155.1 Desulfobulbaceae bacterium | reverse complement strand
AGTTGCAAAAGATGTGTTGCTAAATGTGTCAACGAGGCTCTTTTTGATGATTCCTTTGACAGATTCAAATGTTATGATCAGCTACTGCAAAACGTAGACGAACATACAGCAGTTGGCTATGCAGATGTATGCGGCAAATGTCTTGCCGCAGTGCCCTGTTCCCATATCAACCCTGTGAAAATGAAGTGCAAATAAGCGGAGAGGCATAAGATGGTGCAAATAGGAAAAATGAACCGACTTCCCATAAAAGAAAAACGAAACAATATTATTTATCTAGATGGTGGGAAATTGGGGGATATCCCTTTACATGCATCGCAGTCAGCCATGAAACATCAATCATCTGATGAAATTGAAGTATTTATCTACGTAGACAAAGAACAACAACTAGTGGCAACCATACAAAAACCATATGCAACAGTCGGTGAATTTGCCCAATTACGAGTGATTGGAACCTCGCCTGCTGGTGCTTTTATGGGATGGGGGCTAAAAGACGATCTGTTTGTACCCAAAAGTGAACAACTGAGCAACATGAGAAAAGATAGTAGTCACGTTGTCTATGTCTTCCTCAGTGAAAAAACAAAGCGAATAACAGCCTCTTCAAAGCTGAGTAAGTTTTTAGATAGGCAAGCCCCAGAGTATAGAGAAGAGGAAGAGGTTGAGTTACTTATCTACTCCAAAACAGATCTGGGCTACAGTGCAGTTGTCAACAACTCCCATACGGGCATGATCTATGAAAACGAAATTTTCCAGAAACTTGCCTTAGGCCAGCGACTGCAGGGTTATGTAAAAAAAATACGGGATGATGAAAAAATTGACCTGAGATTACAGCAAACAGGCTATCAAAGAGTTGATGACGTTTCCCAGTCAATTTTAGACACCATAAAAAATTCTGGCAACATGGTAAGTGTCACCGACAAAAGTCCTCCCGAAGAGATTTACGCCTTATTTGGTGTAAGTAAAAAGGTCTTCAAAAAAGCAATTGGTGCTCTCTATAAGAAACGATTAATTGTCATTGACAGCAGTGGCATCAAGCTTGCTGAGTAAAGGCAAGTGCCTGTTTAATCT
>JAAELB010001100.1 GCA_024227155.1 Desulfobulbaceae bacterium | reverse complement strand
GATCCTTTCCGCACTCGGCCGTACATGCCTTAGTCTTGATAATTTAAAAGAAGCTAAAGAATTTTTTGAAAAAATTATAAAAAGAAAAGATGCATTATTAAAAGATGAAGCACTTTTTAATTTAGCAATGATTGCTGAAAACGCTGGAGACAATGATGCAAGTCACGATTTCTATAAAAAAATTGTGGCGGACTATCCAGACTCAATGTATAAATCGTTAGCACAATACAAACTTGAATAATCAAAACTTTTTACTGAAAATCAAAACAAAAAAGCTGCTGGATTCCAGCAGCTTTTTTATAAAAGGAGAAACAAAGGTGAAAAAATTAACTTGCTAAGATTATAATGCAAGCACCCTGCCAAAACTTTCAATCAATCATCACCAAAACAACATTTGGCCATAACTACTTGAAATTAAAAAGTATTTTTCATTCTTACTTCTCTTGTCCAATTTTATAAAAAATCAGGCCTTATTTTAATCACGTTAAAACCGAAGCAAAGTTTATAATTTTGAACTGCACGAATAAACTCACAGTAGACGGCCAACATAACCAGTTGAAATTAAAAGACAATCACTCATTCTTCACAGATGTTCAAAATTTTGAACTGTACTTACCCAAATATTCATTTATCTAAACCATACTTTTTTAACTTCTGATTCAAACCACTCTTACCAATCCCAAGAAACTCAGCAGCCTTTGTTTGCACCCCACTTGCCAATGTCATTGCTCTTTGAATCATCCTTTTTTCAACAGACAAAAGAGTCTCAGAAAGCCCAGCATTTTCAGGAATGCCGCCAAGGTCAAGTTCTAAACCTATATTTTTCCTTATTGCCAAAGGGAGATCTGCTGGGGTGATAT
>JAAELB010001099.1 GCA_024227155.1 Desulfobulbaceae bacterium | reverse complement strand
TCCTTAAAGAACTCGACCTTTTCTTTGTTGATAGTTTTACTTCAGCTGAGAGTAAAGGCTTACTCGTGGCCCAGCAAAATGGTGTTAAAACAGCAAGAAGAAATGTTTTTCTAGATAATGTTTTAGTCAAAGAAGAAATTTGCTCGAAGTTAGAGAAGCTCATTAGCCTTGCAATTAAGGATGGGTCTGCCATAGGTATTGGGCATCCCCATAGGGAAACCCTTGTTGCTCTTAAGGAGTGTTCTGTTCTCACCCAAAAGAATGTTCAACTGGTTGAGGTTGAGAAGCTCGTCAAATAACGTAGTTATAGCGAGTGTGAGTAGTTACGTTTGAATAATATGGAGTAGAGACCAATGAAAAATGTTGGAATTATTGGTACCGGAAAACATGGTAGTAGGTATGCTTCTCATATTGTAAAGGATATTTCAAGTCTCGACCTCAAGGCAATTTGCAGACAAAGTAAAGAAGGAGAGGATCAGGCAAGAGAGTGGGGAGTAAAGTACCACAAGGAGTGGAAGAAGCTCATACATGATAAAGATGTGGAAGCTGTTATTTCCGTAGTCCCTCCTTGGCTCAATCTTGGCATTGCCCAAGAATGTAGTCGTGTGAATAAACCTCTTCTCATTGAAAAGCCCCTGGCGGTGAATGGGAAGCAAGCCAAGGCAATTGTGAGTTACATGGAATCCTGTCAACTCACAGTAGCTCAGACCTTACGTTTTAACCCTGTAATTCAAAGCATGAAAAAGAGCATTAATGATATGGGAAAGATATACTCCATCCATGCCAACCAGCGTTTAGAGCCATCTTCTCTTGCCTGGCATGATAAGAAGGAGATAGCCGGAGCTGGTGTACTAATACATACTGCCGTACATATTTTTGATGCCTTGCATTATATCACTGGGAAAAAAATTACAAGGGTTATGGCTGCCTCATATAAATACCACAGTAAGGTCTTAGAAGACCTCGTAACACTTCTTTTTGAAATGGAAGATGGAATAGTTGGAACCGTGGATATCTCAAAGGTGGGTAATGGGCGCAGTGGAGGCTATGAGTTTGTTTGTGAGAAAGGGCAACTCTGTGGAGACCAGGTGCATGGGACATTAGGAAAAGTCATTCACAATAAGAAGCAGCCCCTAAAGCACTTCAATGCGACTCCAACCATTTCTCATCTGCTTGAGGAGTGGTCAGAATATATTCATGGAAAAAGCGGGAATCCCATTACTGGAAGTGATGGTCTTTATGCTATTCAAGTATGTGATGCCTGTTTACAATCGGC
>JAAELB010001098.1 GCA_024227155.1 Desulfobulbaceae bacterium | reverse complement strand
TAACCACAACGTGCTGGGCAAGAATGTTCTTGCGTTCCTCTCGGGTATGGCTGGTGATTTTGAGAAATAGAATCTACTGAACCAAACCACTACGCACTTATAAGAGACCTTGTTCCTTAAAACCTTGATGACACTGAATTCAGCCTGGGGGAGTTTTAGAATTACGTTTTAGCAATGGGTGTCTGTTGTGTATATTATAGTGTATATTTGAAAATCACAAACTGAAAATATTATATTTTGGTTATATATAACAGTGTGTTGAGGTTATAGTTTGATTCCGACCTCCGCACCATAAAAATGTTGGGAAACGGTATTTCCTAATTTATCATATAGTTATCCCGCCTGACACGTCGGTTCGGAGGTTGGTGGTCCACCAGATGGTCCACTACTGCTCCACCGGCGTTTTTTATTTCTCCTGTACATAAGCTTCTTTTCCGGTGTCCCAGATAATTCTGGAGATGCTCGATGAAAAAACTGCCAAAGTATATCAAAAAGAACGGATTTTACATATTCCACTTTAGGATTAAAGTCCCTCAAAGGCTAGTAAAAATTATTGGATAAACAGAGATTTGCAGGTCGTTAAGTTAAATGGTTTGTTGTCATATCCATGGACGCGTAAAAAGGAGAGGAGCAGTTCATCTCCCTTGGTTAATTCCATGGCGAGACGACTTGAAAAGCGTCGATTGAGAAACTCCATACCATTACCGATGGAACGCACCTGGTTCATTTTTGGAAAAGTACGTTCGAAGGGGGCGAGATCAATTTCCAGAATGGAGTCATCCTTTTTTTCCAGTGACAAGACCTTCTTTGAAGGCAAGAAACTCAGCAACAGAAATTTCTTCTAAGCCGCGCCGAATCTCGCCACCGGTGTGGCGTGAATGTATTAAGAAAATATGGGAGGTCGACCCGCTTGAGTGCCCGCAGTGTAAGGCGGAAATGAAGATTATCAGCTTTATCAATGAAAGGCCGGTGATCAAAAAAATCCCGGAGCATCTCAAGTTATGGGAAAAGCAGCAGTGGAAGCGGCCGCCGCCAAGAGCAGGGCCTAGTCCGCCGGTGAAGCCCTGCCAGGAAAGGTACAAATACGAGCATTTTGACGATGCCCAATGCAAGCTTTCCGATGATGGCTGGCCCGGTTATGAAGAGCCGTATATCATCTATGATTGACCCCTTTTTTTAATTTGACACCCGCCTCTATTCTCTATTCTGATGATGGTCATGCATATTGTGCGGCGCTAAAAGCCTTGCAATGTAATGCGTTTTGAAATGCACCTACTCTATTATTGGTTTTTTGTTTATTTATTGTTTACTTATCTTTAACATTGTG
>JAAELB010001097.1 GCA_024227155.1 Desulfobulbaceae bacterium | reverse complement strand
ATGCTGCCACTGTGCGTTTGTGGTCGACAGCTACTTTTTCCAACTCCCGGACCCTTTGATTTAGTTCTTCATAAGTCGGTTTTTCAGGCATTAAGAGAAACCCCAATTTTTAGAATGTACGTGGTTTAGGTTCTCGTAAAGAGTAACCACCATATGTGGTATATTGTGAAAATGAGTTTCGGATTGCACTATCTTGCCAGTTTCCAAACATATCACATAGCGCAAAATCGTTGTGATTTAAAAATGTTATCTTTAATTGGAGCCGAGTTCCTTTTCGAGCATACCAAAAAAATTTGATATATTTTTTTCATAGCAAAAAACAAAGAACTTTAGGTCTATGTAAATATATTTCTCTTTTTTGTATGATTCAATGGAGTATCAGACTGAAATCTTAGCATTAAATTTTGCCAAGCATAGCAGTTATGCACCCGTTAATTTTGCATTGGCAGGGATAAACCGACCGGTTCCGTGATACTTCGCTATTGGATCGTTTATGGGGGGGCCCGCAGGATGTGGCATTTTTGCAGGAATTTTCACCGCAAATACAGCGTCAAATTGCTTGCCAGCTAATATTACCTTTTTCCCACCACTTTTTAACTTTTTTGCAATTTGGTTTGGACCCAGTTTGTAAATTTCCAAGGCACCAGTACCAGGGATTACAAATGGTGGTACTGTATATTTAACCCCGGATACTTTCACACGCTTTTCATCTCCTATAATACAAGGCGTATAAATTCCTCTCTTTCTATCAACCTTGCCATTTTCATCGACAGCAATATTTCCATCTTTATCTAAAGGCTCTTTTCCTGATCCTTGAATTTTACTAGGTTTGGGTACCACAATTGCAGCCCCGAACACCGGATTGAAAACCACTTTAGTCCCATCAATGATAATAAAATCACCAGCCATGTCAGCCTCCTTTATAATTTTGCTTGAGTATCCGGATACAAATATTTATTTGTTCGCTTATAAAAAAACCACGCGCTGAGAATTCAAATCATACTGTTTTGGGATTTCTTGCCAGAACCTGTATATATCACAACCATCTAAAATGTTGTGATAAAAAACAGATACATTTAGCGTTTGAGATCAGCGGCCTCCTACAAGACTTCCTACGATTAGCGCCACGGGATCTCTATCGGTCCGTTACTTTGAGCGTATGATCTGTATCTTTTGGACATGCTACGTCTACATACCATACTATGAACCACCCTCCGTTAGATTACTGAGGATGACGTCCCATTGCCAAATGTTTATATAGGAAGGCTTTTACTTTGGAGAAAGCGTCGGCGGCACTTTCAGCGTGATACTGTAGAATATGCCCTTCCTGCTCGGTATCGATCCCAATCCAGTCGAAACAATGGTAGGCTTCAGGGTAGACCTTTAATGTGAACATTTCGCTTTGGTTTCCGACGGGTGCATGGCGCCTGCAAAATTCAGCTGGCGTCCATCGATCTTTGCCCCCGGAAAGAATTAGCAATGGGCTTCGGGGATTCAGCGGCTTATAGCACTGCGGGTATAAGGCCACCGCTGCGTCAAATGGTTGAGGTCGCTTGGGTTCCCCGCTTTTCAGGACTGCTTTCACTGCAGTTGTTCCACCATTGGACCACCCCATTACCCCAATTCGGCCGGTATCGACAAAATCCAAAGTGGAGAGATAGCCTCTTGCCAGGTAAGCATCCTTTACTCGATAAGGCAGAGTCTCCACGACTATCATGCCGCCCGCACAGATGCCAGTGATTTTTCTTGGTGCAAAGCTGTCTACCTGAAGGCTCACGTATCCCCACTCTGATAGGCGCTGAGCCCATTGGCTGCCGTGGGAGGAATTCAATCCGCCGCAACCATGTAACAGCACTACAGCCGGAAAGGGCCCCTCGCCGTCCGGTTTGGTAAGTTTAACGAAAGGTGCGAGTTCTTCCCACGAGCAGTTGTAATCCTGGCATGAACTGCCCATCATGGCAACAAGCAACAGGGTAGCAAGGATTGAAACGGCCCCTATTCGGCTATCTCTCATAGATTTCATCTTTTGGGTATAGATGGCCGCGCATGCACAAGCATCCATTTAGAGGCAGACCAACATACAGTTAAATTGAGATTACCACCCGTCGTTCAAATTGCAGATTACTGCATGCATAGCGGTCCAATCACAATGGTCACCTCAAACTTAATTGGGTGCCCTTACTCCTGAAATTCCCGAATGAATTTCAGGTCGATGTAATCCTTGGCTTTGAAGGCCAGCTTTCCGGTGAGGCGCCAGATGCCCTTGTTGAGGATGCCGGTACCGTCGCCCAGGTTGAAAATGAGCAGGTAGTTGCCGCCCGGGTCAAACGGCTGCAGTGGT
>JAAELB010001096.1 GCA_024227155.1 Desulfobulbaceae bacterium | reverse complement strand
GAAAGGAAGTGGAAATCACCTTTCTGGGTCAGCGATATCTGGGTCAGGTCATCAAAACGACAGCCGGGCCGAGCCCGTGATTGAAAATTACGGTGGCCGACCCGGTACTGGCATCGATGAACCTGGGAAATTCGTCTGGGAAGATTACGGGAATCATTCACCTAAGGCGTGGATCCAAGCCCAGGAGCAAGACTGTATTACTAATCAGGTCAAACAATTAAAGTCCATCTACTCAGATGGAAATTGTCCCCCTTTTGTGATGCAGGAAGAGTCCAGAGCAGTCAAAAATCTTCTCAAACATTGGAATTTCCTAGAGCTGAACAGTGAGGGGGTACTATGTAAGAAGGTGAACATGGATGCCCTAGGCATTCATGAGCAACCTTTTCTACAAAAGATAGTGCCCTCGCTTTGGAGATTGCAGATATTTCAAAGAATACATTCGTATGAATGTGGTCATATGGGATATGATAGAGTATATCCACAGATATGGCAAAGATTCTTTTGGCACAATATGTCGGAAGACATATTGCAATGGCTAAAAGCATGTAAGTCATGTCAACAAGCT
>JAAELB010001095.1 GCA_024227155.1 Desulfobulbaceae bacterium | reverse complement strand
GTCTGATTAAGACATTTTTTCAGACAAAAGATCTCATTGTAGCAAATGTGCGCTGGGGGTGAAAACTGAACTTTAAATTAAATTCAAAATCTTTAAAACGGGTCTCTAGAGGTCTAAATTAGACAATAAATCAACAGAATTGTGAGGAAATCACATACAATGTGTACAAATATACCTCTTATTTTGTTCACCTTATATTTGATAACTATACCATTAGGGTCTTGCAACTTGATATGACATATTAATGTGCTGAATGTAGGCCAAAGTACACTTTCGTTTATGTTTTATCACTGGGATAACAATTGGTGTGCAATTCTGTCTTAAGTTGTTTTACAAAGTCAAATTTACAAAGTCAATCTATCACATAAAGTTATTTTTGGACTTGTGGATAACAGAAAATTAGCCCAAAGTACAGTTGTCTGACAATTATTAAGAAAAGTGCATTAATTACTGCTTATTAACATTTATCATATTACAAATTAGGGTTATGGTGGGCTTAATAGCAACATGTAGGGTTTTATTTGCAAAATGATTGACTCCTAATAGCAATTC
>JAAELB010001094.1 GCA_024227155.1 Desulfobulbaceae bacterium | reverse complement strand
CTGGTGGATTTTATTATAAAGGGGAGAAAATGGGAAAAAAAATACTTGTCCCGGTAGCTGAAGGATTTGAAATGCTTGAGGCTCTGGCAATTGTCGATGTTTTCAGAAGGGCAGGGGCAGAAGTTGACATAGCATCCGTGGCTGATATGCAGGTGGTATCATCTCATGGGGTAAGGATTTTTGCCGATAAACTGATTATAGACTGTGTCGATGTTTCCTATGATCTTGTTGTCCTGCCCGGTGGTATTCCAGGTGCAGAGAATTTGCGAGATTCCAAAGTGCTTGCCGATATATTGAAAAAGCAGAATGAAAAAAATGGCCTCTATGGTGCTATTTGTGCCTCGCCAGCAGTTGTGTTGGAACACCATGGGCTCCTGGAAGGTAAAAAAGCCACATGTCATCCGTTCTTTATCTCACAATTACAAAACGCTGAGAAGGCTTCCTCCACAGTTGTCTTCGACCAGAATTGTATTACGAGCAGGGGAGCCGGGACAGCCGTCGAGTTTGGTCTTGAACTTGTTGAAATACTAATGGGAGTTGAAAAGAAAAAAGAAGTGGCCAAAGGGATGGCCATTTAATCTGCAGGGTCGGGGGTATGAATAGGCCAATCCTATAACTACTCCCTGTTGAACCAGTGTAGTGGAATGCTTAGCCAGGTTGTGCCGATTGCCGCAGGAGATAATCGCAGACTTCGAGTGCCCTTGGGGTGCAAGGCGTAGTGTTTTTGACAGGGATTCAACTATACATGCAGTATGTTGAATGTCTGCCAAAAACCTACAACGCAGGAGATCGGGCTTTTTGCGACGCCATCAACATTGATGCATTCGCAAAAACATATTTCCCGACTTAATTGTCTGTTATTAAAAGAATAAACAATCAATTTCGCTTTACAGGCAACGTTGAATCATGTAAGATAACCACGTACATTCAACAAGATACGAGGTTGCTATGTTTTATGTTAAAAATCACAAACAGCTTAACATGTTCGATCCGTGGGAGTATCTCGGGCCAAAACGTCGAAAAGAGCTAGACAAATCCTGGTCTGGCCTTTTCCGTCATAAAATTCTGCAGACTTTGCCCGTAAATATACTCCGTAAACATTATCACTCAAGCAATGGTCGTCCCTCGAAGGAACTGTACTCCATGCTTGGCCTGATGATACTCCAACAAATGCACGATTTAACCGATGATCAAGCTGTGGAGCAGTTTGCGTTCAATATCAAATATCATTATGCGCTGGACATAACCAATTCATCGGATACGTATTCCTATGTCAGCCTCAGAAGTATTTGGAAAATTCGCCAAATACTTACAGATGAAAATCTTCACGAGATCTTGTTTGATAAAATTAATCAAAAATTGGAGAAGATCTTCACAGTAGACTTTCGAAATCAACGGATCGATTCTGTACATATTCAATCAAACATGCGCCACTTGGGTCGAATCAGTCTTTTCTGCAAAACCATAAAAAAATTTCTTGTAAATCTGAAACGACATCACCGAGCACACTTTGATAAGCTCGACAAATCTCTGAAGGCACGGTATCTAGACAAAAAAGAAGAAGCCATTTTTGCATTGGTCAAGCCCTCACAATCTCATGGTACTCTGAATCAAATTGCTCAAGATATATTTACCTTGATCGAAAGAGTCAAAACCAAAGAATCTGTCTGCTCAATGGGTACTTTCAAACTTCTTGTTCGCCTCTTCCAAGAACAGTGTATCATTGAGGTACATGATGGTAGCAAACTTGTTGTGGCAAAACCCAACAAGGATGTCTCATCTGATTCTTTACAGAATCCCTCAGATCCCGATGCAGGTTACAGTGGGCACAAAGGCAAAGGCTACAGTGTTCAGGTTATGGAAACATACAATGACGGCAGCCAACCGGAAAGCCTATCGCTGTTGACCCATATTGAAGTAAAGTCAGCCAACAACAGTGATGCGCATGCCCTCATTCCAGCTCTTGAAAAGACAAGCTCCAAATCAATGGCCCCTTCTGAAGTCCTTGCAGACAGACTGTATGGCAGTGATGAAAATCATGTAGCTGCAAAAGAAGAATATGGGGTTGACGTTATCTCTCCACTTAGAAATCCTCCTGAACAACTGTCGTTGGTTGATTTCACTCTTGATGACTCTGGCCGCACAATTAAATGCCCCCAAGGACTAAGCCCAGTCAAAGTACGCTTCAAAAAAAGATTCAGCGCCTCTTTTTCAATCGATCAATGCCTTAACTGCCCTCAACAACATCAGTGTCCTGTTTCGATAGGAAAAAAGGCAGCTTATTTTCGTTACACCAAAAAAGATGTCCGCCTCGCAAAGAGGCGTGAATATGAACGATCTGCTGAGTTCAAAAATAAGTATCGGTTCCGAGCTGGTGCGGAGGCAACTATGTCAGAGTATGACCGAATCACCGGAGTTAAAAAGCTCAGGGTCAGGGGCCTTGCCGCAGTAACCTATGCTGTGTTTATGAAAGCAATAGGAATAAACATTAAAAGGGCTACCACTGCTTATAAGCAGTGGTCTCAAAAACCAAATTTATTGCACAAATTGCTTTTTGTAAGCTATGTGGCTCAAATCGTATATGTCAAAGAACAATTCCAGGAACGATTTACCAAAATCGGTGCCTGTCTCGGTCTACTAAGACCGAATATAATTTTGGTCGCGGATTGAACTCTTTGAGGTTCTCGCGAGTTCATCATTATTGATGGCGTCGCAAAAAGTCCAATCTCCTTCGTTGTAGGTTTTTGGCAGACATTCAGCATACTACATGTATTGCTGAATACCTGCCAAAAACACTACGCCTTGGGGATCGAACTTTTTGTCTAGCCATCCCTGAGCCT
>JAAELB010001093.1 GCA_024227155.1 Desulfobulbaceae bacterium | reverse complement strand
CACTCCCAACTATAATATTCTCCTTCCTACCTCCCCTACTATGCATGTATATTTACTGGTACGTTACATTGGAGATCGAGTGGTTCATGCCAAGGGGATCACAACAAGTACATGTATATGCATAGTTATAAACAATAAGAGAATATTCAAATAATGGAGATATATACTGAAATTATATAAGGTTATTCATCACAAAGACAATTCAAACTTACGTTTAAGAGAAAGAAAGAAAAAGAAATAACACAGAAATACTTCTCACAGGATGGTTATCGTGGATTTTCAGTGTAACCTGTATGAACACAACCAATCCTTATAAGATGCACAACGTCCTCTGCAATTTATGCAGGGATGCTGTGAGGTAGGTTCAGTCTGAGATCGTTGTGTCTTTCCTTTACCAGGCTACCATTTTCAGAATAGATAGGATTACCTCTTTATTTAGCATGGATGAAAAATTGATTTATTTACAGAAGAGAATGTACTTTGGCCAATAGTACACACCCGTCTTTTCAAATCAACTTTCCATCAGGGGTGGTATTCACTGGTTTCAAATTTGAAGAGTGTATCCAAGTAGATTTGAAACCACCTCCTGCTTTAGGTAACCTTAGCCTAACTGTATAGTCTGAGGGATCGACATCTAAGACTTTCTATGGTCCAGACCAAGGAGCACTAGCCAATTTATTTCTCAGGCT
>JAAELB010001092.1 GCA_024227155.1 Desulfobulbaceae bacterium | reverse complement strand
GGGGAGAAGGAAGAGGAAAAGGAAGAGGTTTCACGTCTCAGATTCGCCCCTGCCAAACCTGCAGTTGTTTTGGACGCTGAGGAAAGAATAGTAGATCCCAGGGTACGTGTAGTAGAGACAGCCAAGCTGGAGGACTCCTTATACAGTATGCTGGGAGCTACCCACAGTAAAGGTAAAGGCAGTTTATACATAGAAGGGGTGACTGTGGATGTTAAAATTAAGAAAAGAATATGGCTGGGAGAATATATAGACTTAGGGCTTTTGGCATCTAGATCTGAACAAAAACCCAAGGTTAACGTTGAGTCTCACGATGGTGTGTCACAAGTGTCGTTGTTGCCCCCAAAAGTACGAGTTCCAGCCAACATTGACGAATGGAGGAAATGGTGGTGTATATATGCAACGATTTATACATCTAGGTTTGCTTTGGCCGCCTCCCAGATGTTTGCATACGAGAATAAGATCTTCTCGTACGTGAAAAGATACCCTGGAACTTTTGTGTGGAGGATGTATGATGAAGAGTTCCGCAAGTTGAAACAGTCAGACGTGGACTTGAACTGGCACGAAACTCACCAACCAGCCCTCGACGCCATTTTGGATGTAGTCATGGGGGCAAGAGATTTCACAGCAAGTGGTAACAATGTGACCAAAAAGAAGAAGCTTTTGGCAAATGGCACTTGTTATCACTGGAACAGGGGCAACTGCAAGAAGGACACAAACTGCAAGTGGAAGCACGCGTGCAATACATGTATGGGGGATCACAAGGTGGCAGATTGCAAGAAGAAGGAAAAATGACTAGGCTTTGGGCAGTCAGACGGAGATAATGAGGACAGTGCAATTGATTGTATGGTGGAGGCCATAGATAGTATGGTGGACAGTAGCGGAGAAGTTTTGGACAGAAATATGATGGAAGTTAGCGGACAATCGTATAATGCAGTATGTCATTGTGGTGTTGTCTAATAAAACCTTAAAGAGTTTTTCACCAAGTTGTTAGGATTGTAATGTTTC
>JAAELB010001091.1 GCA_024227155.1 Desulfobulbaceae bacterium | reverse complement strand
TAGAAAGGCTTGGATTGCCACAGTACTACCGGTACCAGAGAGAGTTAGGTTGCATTTATCACTGTGAGTCACGCTATTCTATGTAACGTGGGCCTGGGGTCGCATTTTTATAATTAGAAATTACTTCCCCTGCTGCATAGACCACCTTTAAATATTAGTTAGAAATTGTTTATATATAACTATAATTTTGTACTGAAAGTAGGTAGTGTAACCTTACAGACACCATGTCGTACCCCCCACGACCCTTGTGCACCAAGTGTATTAAAACAGAGGCGTACACTTTACAGGGCGCGTCTACAGGTGCACAATACACTAGATGCATCTGGTGTACACAACCACTTAGAATTACCCCTGGTTTCTTTAACAAAGCCATACTACACCAGACGAAATGCCCCAACCAACCCCTACCCAGCGAGAAGTGCTCATGCCATGAGCTAAATGACACGATCAGTGCCCACCATATGCTAGTAAAACCCACCCCTCACGTAATAACCCCCCATGTAATTATGACTGACAGCTGGAATACACGACATACCACATACCCTAATGCTCAGAGGCCTAGATGCCAATATACTGTTACCCCTGCTGCCAAATGTACCACATGCCACAAAACTGCCAGTTGTTCTTTTCCCAGACAACAATTTTCAATTCCCTATAGTCCCTGCTCATGGTGTACCACCAGTATGTACACAGGCGGTGGTTGTATGCGTGATTTACAATTGCATGTGGTAAACTGCCCTGAACAACCCCATTCCCTGGACTTATGCGTATGTAGAAGTAACCCTACAATAACTAGTGCCACCCGCCCTAGTA
>JAAELB010001090.1 GCA_024227155.1 Desulfobulbaceae bacterium | reverse complement strand
AGGGAGAATCAATGAGAAAAACACTGGCGACCGTTGACGCCACTTGAACACTTAAGGTAAAAATCAACTAGCCAACGATGCGTTGATCTGAGGTGTTCAAATAAAACCGGAATGGCTGTTCAAGTAAAACGGAATACGCAAGCATCAAAGACCTCCAAAACTCCCAAATCATTCAAGGCTTGCTCTAAGGACTTCATCTCCAACGGTTTGGTCAGGATTATTCTATTAACTAAATCTTCCGGCATCTCTGCTTCTGCCCCATAGCCCGTTGCAAATAGGTAGGGAATATGTTTTTCACCAAGCTCTCTTGCGAGTTCTATAGTAGTCTCATTTCCTAAATTTATGTCTAACAACACGACAGATGGTCGTTCATTTTGCAGATACTTTCGCGCTCTTGACGTAGTACCGGCTACAAATACTCTTTGCGCCCCCAGTGACGTTATTTTCTTTTTGACGTCCATCGCTATCAGTAGGCTGTCTTCTACGATCAGGCAACTTTCAAATATTACTTGGGGCTTTAGATTTTTTGCTGGGGCGGGAACTTGTTCTAAGGTAGGGGAATCAACGCTCTCATTTTTTTCAAACACTACATATTTTCGAGGTAGCGTGAAACGAGCAGACAGTCCTGTGGTAAGAACTCTAACTTCAGCATCACCTTGCAGCTCATGCGGGATCACAGACTTGATAATAGTCATTCCAAACCCTTCGTCGTCGATCGACTCGACCGGGGGGCCGCCATACTCCTTCCAGCTAATTTCAAGCCCACCATTTTCAAGCTTAGCCCAATTTAACTGAACGCTTCCATTTGTACTGGTGGCACTCAATCCTCCGTATTTAGCCGCGTTAGTCATAAGTTCATGGACAACTAAAACAATTGGAGTAACTGCATAAGATTTGATCTTTACAGCCGGTCCATTCATACGAATCGAGTCTTTTTTTCCTAAATACGCTCGTACTTCATTATTAAGGAGCTCTGTGAGACTTCCCCCGCCCCCCCAAGACGAATGTGTCAGCTGATCGTGCGCTGACGACAGAGCGGTAATCCGAGCAGACAAGGTTTCTATAAAACCGTTAACGTCTCTGTCATTAAGATTTGTTTGAGCAATAATCGCACTGACAAGATTCAGAATATTCCTTACGCGGTGGTTCAATTCACTAATAAGAAGCTCCTGACGTGAGAGCGATTCGTTGCGTAAATCCTCTTTTTCCTGGAGGTGCCGAACAGTCATTTCTAAAATACCGACACGTATCGATACCGCCAGGGACAACTCTGCTTCTGACCAGTCTTTGCAGCGATTTTTATGTGTTTCTACCCACTCATTGAAGCTTTCACGAGGGGTTAAGCGTTCGGTACCCTTTTCTACGGTTACAGGTTTTTCGGGATTCCCTGCCCATCTTACGACCGCGACCTCTGGTCGTCGGAAAAAGAATAAATAGTCCCTTGGATTTTTGGATATCGGCAACGCAAGAAACCCTGCTGGCATTGACCCCGAGGGGCTATAGTCACTCAAAATGTCGCTGATACTCCTATTGTGCAGGAGTTCAATATTTGAATGCCGGTTTAATTCATTTGAAAGCGCCTGAGCCTGCGATTCTGAAATGCTAGAACCTTGTTTTGCATAATTGCCATCAACAAGGCAAGCCACACCATCGCAATCAATTAGCCTCATAAATAGGGAAAACTGCTTTGCTAAAGATTCGCAAAGAGGAAGGTGCGTGTCGATCGTTGTAATAACTTGCCGATATGCTTTGCTTGATGACTGACTTTGAATCGCGCGTTGCTTCAACAGCCTTCTGGATAGTTCCATCGAAAATAGTTCTGCAAACAATTCAAGATGTGTTCGCACCTTAAATTCGACAAACTTAGGGCTGTAATGATGACAAGCAATAAGGCCCCACAGTTCACCTTCAACCAACAGCGAAATTGACATCGAAGCCTTAACACCCATATTTTTCAAATACTGAATATGGACTGGAGAGACGGCTCTAAGCTGAATCATGCTTAAATCAATGTTTTCGGGCTGGGTCTTCGGAAGAAATGTGTGTGTTTGATCATCGACGTCGGCGATGACGCGTAACAGGTTTTTCTTGTAGAGGATTCGTGCTTGTTTAGGTATATCTGAGGCAGGGTACCTTAGCCCAAGGAAAGACTCTAACCCTTCCTCTGTTGCTTCGGCGACCACTTCACCAGAGCCATCGCTCGAAAACTGATAAACCATAACACGATCAAAGCCAGAAAAAAGTTGTGTGCAGGATGCGACGGTACTGAAAAGCTCCTCGAGTGAGTCAATTCCATTGAATTGATTTAACATGGCGCGGATGTAGTCATCACGCTTATCTGGCGTGCTGTTTGGCTCGACTTCGATTAATATGTGAGTGCCATTAAAGTGTACGCATGCGTCAAAGCTGTGTGCTTGATTTTCAATATTCAAGCCGAAGATGCGCTCTGGGCGTCCTGTTATCATTGAGGATTGAAGCGCGCTTCGGAAGCTATGAAGCACCTGTGATCCTAAACAATCTCGAAGTGGGTTTCCTATTAGTTTTTCAGACGGAATATTCAGAATATTTTGTGTGTTTGAACTGATATATGCGACTAACCAGTCATTCGTTAAAACCAGTACACAACCAAAGGACTGAATGCGGCCTAGCGTGTGAATGGGTTCCTTGTCGCAGCTTGAAAGATCCATGCTTTTCATATTATTCTTCATACGAGTATCATCCTGTTCCTGGATTTCATTCGTACTACAGCCGCTCAGCTACGAATACTTGGTCTGGTTTTAGCAATTATCGGTACAAGGAATGCCCGTGAGTACCATAAAACAACTAAAATATAGCACAATTTCAGAACACAAAAGTCTTGAATCCCTTTATCCCTTCAATCGACTACTTAGTGTCGACTTAACACGAAGAGACTATTTCTGTGTTTTGAAAATTCTCTACGCTTTGCACGAATTATTAGATCAAAACATTTCTCAGCTCCCAGAAATACAACGGCTACAGGCTGGTGTTCGAAACACAAAAGAAAATCTGAACATAGATCTTAGTAATCAGAAACCAGATGAAGTAGGAACAAATCTGGCAGTTCAACCTGTAGTTGATATCGAATTCCGTTGTGACAGTACGCTAATAGGTGCTCTGTACGTGGCTGAGGGCGCCAAATTAGGCGCTCGGATAATCCTCCGAGCTCTTGAAAACCGACCAGACAAAGATCATCTGCCACTTCAATATTACAAGGTTGCAGCCAAAGACAGTTCTTGGAAATCATTTGGCGATACAATTGAGTGCCTGACCTTAGAAAACAAAATTGAAGCTGATACATGCGTAGCAGGCGCAAAAGCAACTTTTGACGCCCTGATTCACTGTGCGGAAAAAATGTCGAAACATAGTGTTACCTAGAATCCGGTATCAAAGTAAACACATGAATTCGTATGGAAAGGCACTTGCTTACGTGCCGGCCCAACAATAGGCTAAGGTTAACAGATAAGTTTGCAGAGCTAGTTAAATGCCAACATCACCAATACTGACACAGAGTGTTTTACAAAACTCGCGCTATTGGCGGGCTAGATAGCAAAAAGCCCCTGTAAATAGGGGCTTAATACGAATTGGTGGAGCTGGCGGGATTTGAACCCGCGTCCAGAAAATGTCTACCTTTGGTACTACATGCTTAGTTTGTCTTTTATTTAACTACTTTGGACCCCGACAAACAGGGTTCCTGGTAGCTGTCCTGATACTATTTCGCGGTT
>JAAELB010001089.1 GCA_024227155.1 Desulfobulbaceae bacterium | reverse complement strand
TTTAGAATACGTTGAATCGTCTCTTATTTTATTGCATATTTCAACTCCATTCATTCCATCCATCTGCCAGTCAGTGATAACCAAGTCGATTGAATTGTTGTTACAGGAATCTCTTAACACTCCAAGTGCCTTTTCTCCGGAGCGTATTTCGGTTAAAATCAAAAAGTTCACACTACGGGGCAATAGATTTTTCCTCAGAGTCAGCGTTTCTAGCCACCTGCAGTTGGTTACTGCAGCAGCATAGTTTATGCCTTGATCTGTAACAACTTAATTGAGGAGATTTTTGGGGCTAACGTCTTCTTTTTTCTATCAATTAGAGTGCCATGGCATTGGGTCTCATCTCACAGTGAAGTAATTGAATGATGCCTTTGTTGACAAAATGGCCCGCTATTGCTTCACCAGCATCTTGCTGGGGGGATATGCACTAATGTGAATTCTAGAGCACCTGGATAAATACCATGCCTGGTAATTTGGTTCTGTCTGGAGCTGCACCAAGATACAGCCATATGGTTGTTGGGATATTCTTTCTTGTATCAGAATGATTTTTAAAGATCAACAGAAATACCGGACAGTGGGTTTGAAAAGCTGAACGACTCCTTGACAAAGATGATGAACTGTGATGCAGTATCTGAAAGATGTAAGAGCGTGGTAGCACGGATCACGTGGACATTGTGTGAATTCCAATGACCAGAGAAAATGAAGCGTAATGTTCACGGGAAATCCGGGTTAGTCGAAGCGCAGACGGGGGGCATGATTTGAATAATCATCATCTTATGCTGAAAGAAGGTAACGTTTTATGGGGGATAATATGAATACTTTGATCCAGTCAGTTGGTAAACAAGTTGTGTTCTTTTCAGTTCTCTTAAGCATTTGTCTCTTGCCTCTTATGGCACAAGCCGATCACGTGGACTATAAGGTCAATGTTATTAACGAGACAAATGTCAATACTCCCATAACGATTAAAGCGGAGTATAATGGTCAGACAGTGTCATTGGCTCCAAAGGATAATCACACATTTTCTGAGAGTTTTGGTTGTTCAAATTCATATACGCGTAATATTACAATTCAAGGTTATGACAGGGATGCCTATGAATGCGCACTCAAGTTAAAAACTGGCATGACCGGTGGTTTTCTGGGTATAGGGGCTTCGTGTAGAGTATTACAGGAGTGGACTCTACTTCATGTCAAGCTATAACTGCAAACATACAGAAGGATGTGTCGATGGACCACATAACTATCACGGTACTTATTATTGGTCCTCCTCCAGGGAGTTAGATCGGTGTGATCCTTTGGACTCAGGGAGAGGGTAGGCAAGGGCCAACTGTCATCGACTGCTGCAGCTTATTGCCAAGATCTTTCACAAGATTATGATCCTATAAAACTGGGGAGTTCAGCTATGAAGCAAGCCACTTGTTTTTTTGGTTTTGTATTGGTTTTTTTTGCAACAACATCAGCAAATGCTGCTGCGGATTTTCATATTGTCGATGCATTGAATAACTGTATCGGTGTAAAAAGCAAAGTTATTAATGATTATAAAAGTACCGGCGATTTTACCGCATTGTTAAAAAAAGTTGAAAACCTGCAATCTGTGACATGCGCTATGTCGGAAATTGCATCCGATCAATGCAGTACACTTTACTGTCAATGTGTACGATGGACGAATTGTAGTTCCCAGCTTCCCAGCATGGACGACTTTTTAGAATGTTTAAAGTCGTGTTCTGAGGTGCCGTAAGCACCTACCTGTTTTTTATCTTATACTTCAAGACCGTTTATCTTTTATAAATTGTTCGTGAAATATTCGGGTTGGTAGGTGGCTTCCCTCCTTATCAAATACAATTATCATCACCACCACATGCTGATTCTGTATCCCAGGAGGGACCACCATCCACACCTGTGGTACATATACAGATAAAATCTGAATCACACCAGCCTGCCATAGGCCAGGGATCAGAAGAACTGTATG
>JAAELB010001088.1 GCA_024227155.1 Desulfobulbaceae bacterium | reverse complement strand
TACCAGCTCATGCAGCACCAAGCGGAGTCTCATTGAACGACCCCTGTGATGTAACAAGCAATAGCAATGCTTTCTCAGATCCTTTGGTTGTCAATGTCTCAGGTTTTGTCACACCACCATCCTCAGGGTTGACTACTACGATAACGGCAAGTGTTCCGGACGGGCATGGAGGGTTACCTCTGCCAACCCCTGTTGTGGCAACAACCACAACACAACTTGATGGCACCTTTACCGCTGCCATCAACATTCCAAATCCAAATGGAATAGATCAGGTGGATGTTGTGAGCTCAGTTGCAGGAGCCAGTGAAACGGCACAATGTAGTGTAAGCTTCTCCAGCATTGAAGTCTCACTGGATGGCCCCTGTAATGTAACAACTACTAGTACTATTTCCTCAGATCCTTTCATTATAACGGTCTCAGGTTTGGTCACACCACTATCCGCAGGGCATACTGTTACGATAACGGCAAGTGTTCCGGAAGGTTGGGGTGGATTGCCTCTGCCAACCCCTGTTGAGGTCACAACCACAACAGCGGTTGATGGTACCTATGTCGCTGTCATCGACATTCCAAATCCAAATGGGTTAGGTAAGCTGGATGTTGTGACCTCAGTTGCAGGTTCTAGTGAAACGGAACAATGTACTACTCCATGCCTAATTAGCTGTGATTAGGTGGCCCCTCAGCATAAAACATTAATTCTGAGCAAGGAGAGACGCACCATAGGCGAAAGCTTCTGTACACCATTTTTATTCAGAAGGGTGCCTGTCTGCAACTTTGCAATGTAAGAAGAATTTTCACTCTGCGGTCGTTGTGTTGTTGCTCCTCGTCTTGTTTGGTAATATCCTTTTCAACCCTTCTTTTGGGGTATATTTTTGTAATTGCAACTTGTTGTACGTTCACAATCCATGTTCTGGGTCGAAAGTCTGCAAGTTGCGATTATATTGCTTCTCCTATGAATGCTACGGCCTGCGCTATGGGAAGATCAGAGCATTGAAATATTGTCACCAAGAGGTCTGCCCATCTATGAGCCTGTTGATTTACTGTCCTTATGCCCAACCTCTCGGAGTCTAGCGCTTACCTCGTTATGCTGAAAAAATAATCTTCGGAGGTAAACGAAGACTCCGATATCAAATATATGCCGGTGTTTATTTTTTTATTTCCCGTAGAGCAAATTGGCTTTAATACTTGTAGAAAATCAATTGTGTATGGTGCAACCGAGAAAATATTTTTCCGCTTTCATTGATGTTAAGTTGCAGCAACTGACTATATCCCATACTCTGCAACACTGGGTAAATGGCTTTTGCTACGTTCTCTGTTTGTGGGTAACAAGACCTCCTTCTTACACCAAAGGAATAAACTCGTGCCCCCGTTAAATGATCCCAGCAAAGATCCCCAAGCGATACCATTCAACTCTTTCTCGGCAATCTGCTGGACGATTCTCTTTTTCATCCTGTTAACCACCATTTTTAATGTATTTTTCGATAATTGGCTTAAGCGACAGAGCCCAGAAAAACGCAATGTCCATTACCGAAGGGGATGGGCGGAACATGTGATTTCTCCAAGCAAAAAGAAAAAGAACGAAAAGTTAATAATAATCGTTGCAAATTCACAGGGATACGGAAGAGAGGTGAGCGACAAACAATCATACCCATCTCTTTTAGAAGACTCTCTGGCTAATCAATTCTCCCAAAACATCCGAATCCTAAATTGGTCAATATATGGTGGGTCAGTTAAAGAAATGACCATGCTGACAGCTGCAGCCAAACGCTTGCAGGCTGACATTTTTCTCTATATCGATAGACCATCAGGGTTTCACGTCAACTATGTGAAGGCCAATAGAAAAAGGGGCTGGCTATCAAATTTCAGCTTTGATGTCCGTTTTTTGCTCTGGCATCCTGATATTCGCAAAACTCTACCCCCGGATTTTTTATCATACTATTTTGGTCCAATGGACTACGTGGATATTTCCTTAGCACATTTATTCAAGCCCTGGTATTACCGAGAACTCCCTGTCTCTTTTGTTCTACAAAATGAAGATATGAGGAAATTTAACCCATCAAAGTGGTCGCAAAAATGGGTTTCTGCTCCGCGAGATACAAGAGAAAAACAGGAAAGACTTCTACGCCAGACTGAAAAAATGATCAAAACTCGTAGAGAACAGTTGAAAGAAAACGCGATTTCATGGAAAGCAGTAAAGCATTTACTGGATACGACACAAGGGCTAACAGCAGAAAAATATTTTATTTCCATGCCCGTCCATACGCTCATTCAAGGAGAAAGTGATCTCATTTTACCAGAAATTTCCACCAGGTTTTCAAAAAAAGGCTTCAGGGTTTTAGACTTCAGTAAAAAAATTCCCGATTATCAATACCTGTCAATGGCACATCTTAATGAAACGGGACATCAAACAATGGCCGAACTTCTCACGGAAATCATAGCCAAATGACTTTTGCATCCCTAGAGTTCGCCCTGTTACTCCTTGGTGTATTCACACTTTATTACTTTCTGCCGCAAAGGCTTAGAATGTTACTTCTGCTGGGAGCAAGCTATGTATTTTACTGCTTTTGGAACCCAGCTTATGGCCTTTTGATTTTTGCTTCGACACTTCTTGATTACTGGATGGCCCTAGCGATTTCTACCACATCATCTCAAATCCATAAAAAGAGATATTTATTGGTCAGTGTAGTCGGAAACCTCGGGATTCTTGCCTATTTTAAATATACAAACTTTGCCATAGACAGCTTAAGGGTTCTTTTAGGCCCCATGGGAGAGGTCCTGCCTCAGCCGCTTGACTTGATTCTACCGATAGGGATCTCATTCTACACATTCCAGACAATGAGTTACACAATTGATGTTTATAGGGGGAAAAAGAAAGCAGAAAATGATTTTATTTTAATTGCACTCTATGTCTGTTTCTTTCCCCAGTTACTTGCAGGCCCTATAGAAAAAGCCAAGCATCTGATACCTCAACTCAAGAAAAAACAGCCATTCACGTTTTCCAATATAGAGACTGGAATACGGCTTATCAGCTGGGGCTTGTTTAAGAAAACTGTTGTAGGCGACAGATTGGCGTTTGCTGCTCATGGTGCCTATCAAAATCCAGCTATACACAGTACAGGTGTTCTTGCTTTTTCTGCTGCTGCAATGTTTGTTGTTGTATATCTTGATTTTTCAGCATATTCCGAAATTGCGAGAGGAACAGCATCGCTCTTTGGAATTCGTTTGAGTAGAAATTTTCGGTTTCCACATGCGGCGACAAATATTGCAGAATATTGGCGACGGTGGCACATCACGATGTCTGTGTGGGTCCAAGACTACCTCTTTAAACCGTTAGGAGGCTTCCGAATTAGAAACCCCATTCACTATAGCAGAATCATGATAATCACAATGGGACTCGTTGGCTTGTGGCATGGAGCTCAATGGACATTCGTTATCTGGGGAATACTCAACGGTGTTAGTCTTTTCATTTATCATTTATTTTCTCTTCATATTTTACGTCACCGTAGGCGAAATTGTTTCTTCACCAGTATTCCCTGGTTATCATTATCATGGGCAGTGAGCATGGTAATAAGGATATTAATTTCAATTTTGTTCTTTTCCCCTGATCTTCAGCATGCTTCCTTGTTCTTCGAACGACTCTGCCTTCAGCCAACCTTTGAAGGATTCAATTATAATTTCGTCAAGATTGGGTTTATCGTAATTTCAGGTTTCTGGATTTTTCATATGTTACATGAACAGCTTGAAAAAAAGGGGGGAGTCTTGATTTTCCCTCCGCCTATTAGGGGGGCTTTGTATGCTTCATTATTTTTTATTATTCTTTTTGGGGCTGTGGATAAATCAACACCCTTTATTTACTTTCAGTTTTGAGGTACTTTCAGAGCGCAGGCAAACGAAAGTTACAAACAGATTATCAATACTGTTTTCTCGGAACAGGATGAGTTAAGAGCAGGTCTGAAAAAGATTGTTGAAAAAAACTCCCTGCTTTGCGATATAGCGCCATTCGGGACAGCCACTTATTATTTTACTGCTTTTGGCCGACCAGCTTTTTGTCTCAGTAAGTTGCAACTGAATCGCTTCTCAAGTCTCTTGATAAACGTCTCGACTCCTGCTGGTCTGTTAACGAGTACTTCCCGTCGCAGTGCATTAATATATTCGGGATTATCCTCCTGCCACAGATATTTGATCCAATCACCAATGAGTTCTCGCAACATTTCATCACCGCTGACCAGTGGGTCATGATCAGTTTCATCCACGTGCAGTCGAGCGCTCGACCATCGGTAGTCCCATGGTTTACCAACTATTCCCGCCCTAACCGGATTTCTTT
>JAAELB010001087.1 GCA_024227155.1 Desulfobulbaceae bacterium | reverse complement strand
TTTTTTCCAATGTGTTTCCCACACTGTTTCCATGAATATTGCTCAATATCTTGGAATTATAGGAAGCGTAATTGCAACCTCAGCAGCTTGTGCATCTTCTCTTCAGGCAATTGGAACCGGGTTTGATCTTATAAGGCATAACAAGCAGGATATTGTTCTTTGCGGTGGCTCTGAAGAATTACATCCAACCGTTACAGGTTCATTTGATATATTATTTGCAACTTCTACTAAATTTAATGAAAATCCAAACCAAACCCCCCGCCCTTTTGATAAAAACCGTGATGGATTAGTCTGTGGTGAAGGTGCAGGGATACTCGTACTTGAAGAGCTTGAGCATGCAAAAAAAAGAGGTGCTAAAATACTTGCTGAAGTTTCTGGTTATAATACATGCGGAAGTGGTACACATGTGAGCCAGCCTGACAGAGAGGCCATGATCCAATGTATGAATGCTGCTTTATCAGATGCAGATATAAAACCTGAAGATATCGATTTTGTCAGTGCTCATGCGACTGCTACTTTACAAGGAGATCATGAAGAAGCAG
>JAAELB010001086.1 GCA_024227155.1 Desulfobulbaceae bacterium | reverse complement strand
CCCATGTAGCAATTGCTTGAATGCAGATCGATTCCGGCGTATAGTTTCATTGAGCACCTCCTGTTAGATTGTATAATTACTGAAAATGGCGATTTCCATTAGTTATACTTTTGGGAGGTGCTTTTTTCAAACGTTTCAGGCTTTTGTCATTTATGGCGATAACCACCAGAAAGTAAATGTCTCGCCTGAAAAGTCTTCAACAGAATTCTCATGCTCGGTTAGTCCTTTATATGGATATCAAACCTTTTATCTGGAGGATGTTGTGTTCAACTGACCAACTTAAACGGCCAATACCACAGGAACTTTGCTTTATTTACATGCGTTGGCCTTGCCGATTAAATTGCCTGATTGATATTTATGATACTTTGTAGTATATGTTTATATGCTCAAACTGGGGCCTGTCCCGATCCCGGCTCCTTGCTATTTTGAACCGCGAGCCCATTTTTGCTTTGTCGCTCTGCCGGAAAATTGCCTATTTATGGACGGACACTAGGTAAAAATGAAATCGGCAGAAGATACTTTTTGTCTATGCAAGATATGCTTAACTTTGAGTATGCCGAGAAGTGAGGACTTCAGAAATTAGCCCTTGACCTGCCCCCCTTTAAGCTGATCCAGGTTTGGGGAGGAGGTCAGATTGCCTTATTCCGATGAATATTTTATATATGTTTATTACCAAGGTAGTCCATGAAAATAATTAAAACATCTCTGCATGCTAAAATTCTTATTATTATTTTTGGAATTTTTATCTCCATAAATATCATTTATTTTTTAGTAAATCAGTTCATCCTATACCCCAGATTCGTACAATTAGAACGGCAAGAGGCAATGAATAATCTGGTAAGATGTAAAAACGCCATTGACCAGGAATTATCAAACCTCGAGGTGATATGTTATGATTGGTCTTCGTGGTCAGATACCTATGCCTATGTTCAGCAACCTGATAAAACGTATGAGGATAGCAACCTAGTTGACGAAACCTTTACATCCTTTCAAATTCAGTTGATATTTATACTCAACAACAGGAATAAAGTCGTCTGGGGGAAAATTTTTAATCCAGATTTTGAAAGCGAAATTGAGTTAAAAGGATTTGCCAAGAATCATTTTCAGGAAAATCATCCGCTCCTCCAATTTGATCATACAGATGATTTAAAGGAGATGTCCAAAACAGGAATTTGGGTTTCCAAGAACGGCCCACTGTTCATCGTCTCAAATCCAATTTTAAAAAGTAACAGTGAAGGCCCGGTCAATGGAACGTTAATAATGGGCAAATTTCTTACAAAGACCGTTGTCGAGAGAATCAAATCACAGGTAGGGTCAGGATTTAAAATAATTTCCCCTGATGAATCAGGCAGATTTCATTCAATAGAGGCTAAAATCAGTAATAATGACGGAGTCTATATTGAAACAGGAGAAAAAACACTCAAGGTGTATAGTGCGTATTGGGATATCAAATCAAAAATCGCCTTTATAATAGAAGCACCATTTCCGCGGGAAATCTCTAAAAATGGAATCGCAACCCTGAATTTCAGTTCGACTGTAATGATAATCACAACCCTAATCATTCTTTTGATTTTACACTTCCTTCTCCGCAAATCGATTATAAAACCAATCGCCGTACTTAAAGATTTTACATCTGAAATTAAGTTGAATAAAGATTATTATCAACGGGTTTCCATTGAAAGCCTGGATGAAATCGGCACCTTGGCATATGAAATGAACGATATGGTGGGTACCATCGCTGACCAGACAACCCTTCTGACAAAAACCAATTTGAAGCTCAAAAAATCCCTGGATGAAATTAAAACCTTAAAAGGCATCATCCCGATTTGCGCAAAATGCAAAAAAATCAGGGACGATGAAGGATATTGGAATATTTTGGAATCCTTTATTGAAGAATATTCCGAGGCCTCTTTCAGCCATAGCATATGTCCTGAGTGTGCTCAGGAGTTGTACGGTGGTAATAAATGGTTTTCCGACCTGAAAAAAATCGACGCTAAAAAAGATTAGCCCGATCCTACCCCTAAAAATCAGACTCGGGGTAAGCTTTTCTTAAGCTTGTAGGTCGGGTTGAGGAACGAAACCCGACAACAGACAATAAAAAAGGGGTCAAAAGGGGTCAGTCAAAAGGGGTCAAGTCTACCCTTGACCCTTGCGGCTTGTGTTAAGGGGGAATGGGACCACACCTTGACCCTTGCGTTATAAATCCCAATAAGCCAAATGAACCGGATAAGATGGGCTGTTTGGGACGATACATGAACCGCTCCGCGCCCCGCGTATCGCCGCCGGATGCTTCGGCATTGGCCTTTAAGGTTCAGCACTCCTCCTGTCAGGCCAATGGCACCGACTGCGAT
>JAAELB010001085.1 GCA_024227155.1 Desulfobulbaceae bacterium | reverse complement strand
ATCGCCAGGTGCCTTTGCTATTGGCATTTCCCCCATGGGGCAGCGTTCAGGTTGACTATTGTTTATTTGGCACAGTGCACATTTCTTCAGGAAAAATTTTGCATCTTGCCTCATACCAGGCCATACACATACGTCAAATAGCTCATGTAGGAGCTTCACCAACCCGGCATGCCCTGTCTTTTTATGTACAGAAGTCAGTACCTGCTTTCTGAACGCAGATGGCATCATTAATCTAGGGTAGGAGGACAAATATTCAGCAGGTTTGCATATAGAATACAACATATTATTGTGTGTAATAAATGGACCATTCCCTTCCTCTCTGCTCATTTCGAAGTCTTTGGGAAACTCCAGCACCTGGGCCTTCTGCACCATGTCATTGTCAAGGTCAAATAAATCACTTGGTGTACAAGGGGCATTCTCATTTTCTATCTCAACATACTCCTCACACACATCAAATATTGCCAGCTCTTTAGCGTCAGGAATACGGCTCAACATGTCTGCCCTTATGTTGTGTCTACCCTGCCTGTACTCAATTTTGGCACCATATTCTGCTAGCAGAACAGCCCAACGTTGTATTCTGGTGTTCTGCATCTCATTGACAAACAGACATTTTAGTGGTTT
>JAAELB010001084.1 GCA_024227155.1 Desulfobulbaceae bacterium | reverse complement strand
GTTACACATTTTAGTACTACATACTATTCTAAACATGGTGTGAGTGTGGAGCCCAACAGGTTACAAAAACACACATATTAAACAGTTATATCATGTAAAAACAAATAATAGTGTCATTCACATGGTTGTATAAAAATGTCAGTAATTATCAGCAGCATCTTATAATGTGCTAAAAATGCCATTTCATCACTTTCTGTTATAGTGAGCCGACATTGCATTTAATTGAGGGTATATCAAAGTCTGTAGTTCTACACTTTCTTGGGCTCTGGCTTCCATGGACGCGGACCTCACGGGTGGGGGTAGGGCGGGCAGGGCAGTCCTGGTGCTTTCGGTGGGGCTGGTCAGGGGTTGTCTGGTGTCTTCTATGGGTCTGGGGCCATTCATTTTGGGTTCTATCTCAGCGTAATATGGTGAGTGGTCCATGGTTCCTTCTCTGCTGGGTTCCTCGGAGTCGGGGAGGGTGGAGGCTAGGGCTTGGTTGGGGTCAGCTTTCTTGCTGAACCACCATCTGCTCAAACGTGGGTACTTTGCTCTGTTCCTGAGCATCAGGAATCCAAGCATGGCAGCCATCACTACCAGAGCCATAATAAATAGCCACATTATTATTCTCTGTAGTGGTTCGGGGCCTGACTGCCAACTTATTCTGTGGGGTGGGGTTATTTCCTTCATATTCAAGGGCACAATGGGGGGC
>JAAELB010001083.1 GCA_024227155.1 Desulfobulbaceae bacterium | reverse complement strand
ATTAGACTGCCGCCTCCCTTCTTACATAGCCACTTGAGAGAGGGAGAGGGAGAGGGAGGAGTGAGAGAGAGTGTGTGTGTGTACTCCCAGGGCACTGTTAAATGGGGAGGCCAGGAGAGAGGGGGTCACGCAGGGAGTTAGTGTGTGAGTCAGTGTGTGTTTTGCCCAGGGTATTTTTGGCACAGAGGGATGCAGATAGATTGTATAGGTATGCTGCTGCCATACATTGTAACATAGCAAACTGCAACCATTAGCCAGTCTAGAGTCTACTACTACTGCCAAAGTACTACTACTGAAAAATGATTTCTTGGGCTTTTACATATATTCTTTCATTTTAGAAACAATAGTATATATAAAGTGGAAATAATTCGTTTTTCTGACTTCAAAAATTCAATTCCGGCATCCCACATCCATTAACCCAATGGTGCACAAACCGTCTTTTGACGTAACAAAAGACGGTAAAGACGGCTCAAAAGACCAGAAATTGCATCCCTCTTTGAGTTTCCATGGTTATGTATAGGTGAATAATACATCGCTAACGATTAAAAATCGTGAAAGCATGCATCTCGAACTTTCCTTAACTATATAATTGCATGCTTGATAACGTAACAAAACTAATGGAATCATTCAATATAGACTGACCTCTCAGTGGTAGTTGTTTTTCTTCGATTTTTTGCCTATTTTTCACTTCTTTTCGTCTGTAGAAACAACTTGGTCATGTTTGGCATTGTTTTGAAGCTCTCTCAAAGAGAGGGGCGATTATAAGTATATCCAACT
>JAAELB010001082.1 GCA_024227155.1 Desulfobulbaceae bacterium | reverse complement strand
TCCACACCCTGCATCCAATCCGTGGCTCCCGGAAGGAAGCTGCAATGTCTCAATCACTGCACAAAGAGTTGACTCTCTAAGTGAATTTGCAACTAAGAGACTATTAATATATGAATCGGTGTCCATTATTTATCTCCTGATGAGGTGTAGTCTGTAGTATTTTTTTGTTTTACTATTTTCAAAGACATTATCTTTTTTCATTAAGCTTTTCTTACCGACTTATGCAAAGCTCTCAAAATATCGTATTAAACTCCAGATGGGGCGGCTTGGGTATAAACAGGTACTAGATAATATTCCTGGAAATCAACGCCAAAGGCTTCGGTGAACACATCAAGTTCCCAGAAAATTATTTTACGTTTATTCGCCAGATTGCTCTCTGGTACTGTGTCAGGAATATCAAACGACAGCAGTATAGGGTTATGGTGCTGGCAGAATATCCGACCTTCCATTTTTTGGGTCGCCGCCCAGAGCTGTTCATGAATGAGTCGGTTTCTTTGATGTTCAACCGTTCCTTTTGATTCGGTCCATTCTTCCACACAGCGAAGAACGAATGTGATACTGGTGGAATCCTCAATCCCTGACGGAGGCAGCCATTTGATATCAATACGGCTTCCAGTGAGTGCTGGAAACGTTTCATATGTAATCCCGCTTTTACTGTATTTTAAAGCAACCAGGACACGCCGGACAAGTTCAATAAAGACGAATACAAGGATGATATCAAACACAGACACGATGATTTTAATCATCAGTTCGCTTTCATGATAGCTCCAGGCCCACCAATTAAACGGAGCCAGGAATACGGCCAGAAAAAGAGTTGCAAAGAGCGACTTTCCTACCCGGGACCAGGGTGATTTCATCATACCCTTTGGGTCCCATGGATAGTCTTTTAATGCTGTCGCATAGGGATGCCGGGCATCATAATTCCTGCACCGTCTGATCATCAGTTGTTCTTTGAGCAACTTTGTCCAGACAATTAAGCCACCCATGGCAAAGATACCACCGAAAACTGAAATAACCCAATATGGGGCATAAACCCTTGACGGATTAATAAGAATCATTTTTTGACCAACCAGAATAAAACAGGTACCAGCGGCCACAAAAATAAGCCCTAATCCGAGTCCTCCGAATAAACCCAAACCTGTATTTTTAGATACACGCTCGGTTCGGATCGGCAGTCGAAAGCGTTCTGAGTTAATACTGCTTTTTGAGATGATCATGTATTCCACCTTATCCTGCCGGGACCATTAGAACATTCTATTTTTTTTATAATCAGGGCTAAGGCAACACAAATGTATTTTTTAATTTTCATCTTCTCAAGACCTATTGTAACGATGAATTGAGGGGCGGTGAGGCACGAGCCGTTCCTCTCAAATGATTTGTTATAACCTATCTACAATAGCTATTGAATGATTTCATCCAAAGCCTCTAATAATCTATCAATGTCTCTGCTGTTAACATGTAAGTGGGGTGCAAAACGAACCGCACTTCCCCGCTGACTTATAAATATTTTACGTTTCAACAATTCTGAAACAAGATTTCCTTGAAAAAATTTAGGTATTTGTGCACCAAACATGTGTGGACTACGTTGAGAAACAACCGGTAACTGGAATCCAAGACTTTTAATATGTGTAGATATTTTTTCATTCGTTTCCATAAGTGTTTTCGCAATATTATCTACACCCCACTCTTTAATACGTTCGAACGCTGCAATTGCACCAGGAAGAATTGTTGGCGTACATTTCTCTCCAACTTCGAAACGACGAGATCCAGGCATATAGTTCTTTGAGTATTCGACCAAGGCAGTAAAGTCTTGAGCATTATCACGAGCAATCCATGTTTCTTCTAATGGTCTGGCATTCCGCCATTGTTCTGAAACATAAAGAAGGCTGAAGCCGTAAGGGCAAAGAAGCCATTTATACCCTGATGCGACAAGAAAATCCGGTTTTATGTCTTCAATCAACAGTGGCATGGCACCAAGCGATTGAGTTGCATCGATAGCCAACAATGCTTTTACATGGCGACAGGCTTGTCCAACGGTCTTCAGATCAATGAATGCTCCATTTGTCCAATGGCAGTTAGGAACGGCAACAACTTTTACGTCTTTTTCTATCCTTTCAAGAATTGCCTTCGTCCAATCTCCATCCGCTGGTGTTGGGACAATAGAAATGTTTGAACGTGTCTCATTAGCTATCCTTTCCCATGGTAAATAATTACTTGGAAAGGCTTTATCAATAACCAGAATATTGTCTCCGTGCTGAATAATAGGTTCAATCGCACGAGCTGCCGTACTTAATCCATAACTTGCCGAAGGTATGACTGCATAGCCATCTGCATCACCACCGAAAATGCTTGAAGCAAGGCTTCGGATCATTTCTGCATCATCAAAGAAGTCATTTGCAGTTCTTTCCCAAGGATGGCTCTTCGTATCAACTCCAATATGCAAGCGATCTCTTGATTCGTTCAATAATGGTGAGTTATATGCGCAGTTGAAATATGCTATATCATCAGGGATATCAAATAGGTGACGTTGTGAAGGTATCTGAATCATTAATTAGGCAAAACATTAAAACACAGGTTTTTGTCTGTACCATATAACCAGCTGCGCAGGTGGAACAAGATATATGACCTAGCTGATAAAAATGTGATCAGATCAAAGGGAGCTGTCCATACTTTGATTAAAGAACTCTTCCC
>JAAELB010001081.1 GCA_024227155.1 Desulfobulbaceae bacterium | reverse complement strand
TAAGGAATTTAAAAATAAAAGGTTGTGATTTTTTTCTCATGCATATGATCTTTTTATCCAACGATAAGGAGGTTATACACATGAATATACAAAACTTACGGGATAATTATCCTAAACTCATTTCCTACATGGAAATCAACGGTTACTCAAAAATATACATTGACCGGTTCAAACGAGAGATAATAAAACTTTTATCGACGGATCCAAAGGAATGGTCATGCTATAAAGATGTATATCTGGAGTATACCAAAACGTCTCATTCTTATGACTCTCTTCGTAATAAACGAACTATCATTGGAGCCATTGAGCAGTTTGATGTTTACGGCAGATACCCGGATGGAAGACGCAGGCATGAACTTTTCGAAAGGGGTTCCTATCCCTTATTATCATCGGAATTCAAATCCATCATCGACCTTTATTGTGAAGCAGGAAAGAAACAAGGCAAAAAAACTACTACCATCTATACAGAATCTCATAATGCCTCCACATTTTTCCTATCCCTCCAGAAAAAGGGAATTACCAGCTTGGAAAAGATTACAGAAAAAGCTGTGCTTTCTATATTTATGTCTCCAGATGAAACACAGCTCAGGAGTTGTTCTTACAAAAAAAACATTGCTGCAGTACTGAAGGCGTGTATTCCTTATCACCCAGAAACATGCCCTCGAGTTTTGGCCTTTCTTCCCGCTTTAAGGTCAACCAGGAAAAATATACAGTACCTTACATTGGAGGAAATCCGGAAAGTTAAGGGCGCACTTACTGATAGTGAAAATTTACTTACGCACCGTGATAAAGCTATTGGAATGCTTGCATATTACACAGGACTTCGCGGCTGCGATATTGCAGGATTAACACTTGGCTGCATTGCCTGGGACAGGGATTTGATTTATATCAGACAGCAGAAAACGGAGATTCCTCTTGAGCTTCCTTTAACAGCAGTTGTCGGAAATGCCATTTATGACTATCTGACATCTGAGCGGCCCTACACAGAAAGCAGATATATTTTTGTTTCCCAACTTAAACCATATGAACGACTGAAAAACAGAAGCATTGGAAACGTGGCAGTTCGGATCATGAAAGCTGCAACCATCAGGCAGTCAAAAGGTGACCGGAAAGGATTTCATATCTTTCGCCATCACCTGGCCACAACGCTTTTGGGGAATGGGGTTCCTCAGCCTGTTATCAGCAGGGTACTTGGTCATACTTCGCCAGACTCCCTTGACCCATATCTAAGCGCAGATTTTCCGCAGTTGAAGGAGTGTTCCATCAGCATAGAACATTTTCCTGTGCCAAAGGAGGTGTTTTTTCATGAATAAATTTACTTCTTT
>JAAELB010001080.1 GCA_024227155.1 Desulfobulbaceae bacterium | reverse complement strand
TTATGGCACGTCAGCCGTTATATGTGCCATCCATTCATCCTGGGAAGGGCACCATCCACTATAGCAACAAAATTTGTGCTATAGGGTATTGGCATAAAGTTTTTGACATGCCAAATCCAGTTGATCATTTCTGGATCAGAAGTACCACGACGTGGATGAGAAAGGAGAAACCTTAATAAGATAAGAGGATGCCTTTATTATTAATAGCCTTCACAGAACGATAGATGCTTTAGGCAAAGTTCAGCTTTCAACATATAATGCCAGGATGACAAGAGCGATGTTATTGGTCTCTTCTCACGCATTTCTACGTCCAGGTGAAATGACGAAGTCGATAAATTCGATCAAGTTTGTGAGGGTCACGGTCAAATCTTCGTCAGCAAAAATTAGGATGCTGAGTTTCAAGCATTCAAAAGGAAGACAAGCGAGAGTGAGAGTCAAAGCTTTAGGCACTGACTACTGCCCCGTTAGGGCGCGGAAGAGATGCATGATACTGACAGGGTC
>JAAELB010001079.1 GCA_024227155.1 Desulfobulbaceae bacterium | reverse complement strand
CACCATTTGCTATTCGGAGATATTCGCGTGCTGTAGGTTGAGATACACCAACGACGCGGGCGATCTCTGAGTAATTGATGATTTTACCTGACAGGTTGCTTAACAAACGAATAAACAGGCGGTATTTTTGCAAATCGAGATTTGGAAATAAATGAATGATATCCCGGTTGATGTAGGTCTGTTGATAGTTTTGAAACCATAGCTCCGAGAAGCGCTCATTGTTTTTAAGCCAGGGCTCAGGATAGCCCCCTTTTAGCCAGTACTTATGAATTTCCTGTAGTGAGTGTCGGGCTGGAATATTGGCCATTACCTCAATGGGGGCTCCTTTTGCAATTAAATCATAAACAGGCGATACCTCCCTTGAAAATGCCTCAGCAATTGAAAAGGGCGAAATCTCGATGATGGCTACCCGGCCTGCCAGGGATTCTGATATCGAATGAAGCAACTGTGGCGAACTGGAACCTGTAATCACGAATCTTCCGGGTGTGTTTCTCTCGGAGTCAATGGCTACTCTGAGCGCAGGGAATAAATCAGGTAGTAGTTGAGCTTCATCAATCGCTACTAGATGTGTATTCAGCCGGAAAAAAAGATCAGGGTCATTTGAAATGACATCCAGATCACTGGCTTTCTCCAGGTCGTAATACTTCCAGGCATCAGGAAGTTGCTTTAATAAAGTTGTTTTGCCGCTTTGCCTGACGCCCACAAGGGCTATGCAGGGGAATAACTCAAGATATTCTGTAATGAGGCTATTGAAATGCCGGTGTATACATTGCATTTTAAAAGTTGATGTTTGAATTTGCAATGTATTGTATCTAATCACTGCTGTCCCGTTAACTTTCACAGTAGGGCGATCTGATATTTGTTCGGCATACCCTCTCGGATTGGGTCACCTCTGAGCAAGGCCATCAAATCTCTTTTTTCAAATAAATTCAGGTGCAGTAAACGCAGTATTTGTT
>JAAELB010001078.1 GCA_024227155.1 Desulfobulbaceae bacterium | reverse complement strand
ATGCCACCGCGCATAATCGCCGAACGACTGTATAGCCACCACAACCCCCGGAATACCTGTCTTTTTCCCTAGCGTCATCTTGAAAAACTTCGTCAAGCTTTTTGCTGCGCACTGGCTTAGCTTGCCGAGCAATTTTCGATCGTAGAGGAAAAATCTCCGAAGAATCTTCGGAATGCTAAAAACATATTGTCTATGTGGAACTGGGTAAAGAACCGTTTCTTTCAGATGATGGCCAAACTGGACCACCTTCTTAGCATGGCAGGAAGGACAGGTAAGCGAGGCACGAGACTCCGGAACCATCTTCCCCGACAGGAAAATGCCAAAATGAATTGATGATGGCAGCCAGGGCATTTAATGCGGGCAAATCCCTGATGAAGATCTCCACACTCAAGATACTTTCGCACCACACGTGAGATTACCAGGCGGTAAATGGTACAACTTATACCCTACAACTTCTTGGCTTTTCTAGTGACTTTGGGGCTACTATTCGAACAAACTTTAATAATCCAGAAAATCAGATCACTAATGCAGGACTCTATGGTCAAATTACATCAAACGTCGCACCAGTACCAGAACCAGCAACTATGCTACTGCTTGGCACTGGATTAGTTGGACTTGCTGGATCAAGATTGAGAAAGAAGAAGTAACAACTCTATAGGACAAAGACGGAGAGAAAGGCAGGGTCAGAAATGGCTCTGCCTTTTTGCTTTCATACATCCCAGGTTTGTCTGCTACCTGCAACCGTAACTGGAGTAACTGACAATTTACTTATAGCAGCAAAAAAATGGAATCACATTATGACCAGTATAGACCAACGAGTTGCCACCAGGGGGGGAGGGGCAACATATTGTTTTTAGGTAAATTCATGGCACCGCCTGCATAATAAAACTTCTGTGTGACCGGGTTAGCCCTATTAGGGGGTTATGCAAATAAGCACAGACCTGCATCGCAATGCCTTTATAGATTACTAAAATTTATTGGCACAATTCCACTTCTTGAGGTGAGATATAAAGAAAAGTTGTGCGGTGTATCTCGGGGCCTTCTGCGTGAGAAACATTGAGAATTTTGCGCTATCTCAACAATTTCCTGATCATGAAAATTTTTAAGGTCACGGCATGATAGTAAGTTGAAAAGAAACTCCAGAGATTCGTGAGATTGACATGACCACTGTTGATGGGTAGGGGAGCAGCGATTGCCCTGTTCTTCAACGCTAATCAGAACTGACCCACCTATGCTAATCTAAATTGACCCTCCACCTTATCTGCAGCAGTAACATTTTTCCTGATAACCCACTTTTCTAATGAGTTTCCGTATTATCCAAGTAGTACAGTCTTACAAAGTAGTAAAGACCAAGCCTTCGGTGCTCGTACCTCGCAGTCTTGACAACTTTGTAAGACTGTACTGAACCTGAAGGTGGCGATAGCGGAGAGGCGTCTCCGACGGGGCTCCTCCAAAAAGGCTTGTTGAGATCCTTAAAGAGGTGCACTACTTTTTTGCTTCGCCACCACCCTTCTCATCAGCTCAATTCCATTTATATTAAATAATCTTTAAGTCTCTCTCTTATCTACCTACACCTTTCCATTGTAATATTAGTGACATACTTTTTGATCCGAATTTAGGATCAAGGAGATTGCAGGATGCAAAAGCGCAAACGT
>JAAELB010001077.1 GCA_024227155.1 Desulfobulbaceae bacterium | reverse complement strand
TGCTAAATAGACACTGGTTATGCACTTATGCATACCGTATAAACAATGACTTTTAATACTTTATTGAGGTATACATACGATGTTTTTTTTACTTTATATGACAGACAGATGTACATGTGTTTCTCAAAATATGTGAAACGATGTAACCAACCTTGCACATCGCGTACATCAGCATGGTCATGTAGAGAGAAAGACATCGTTTGTACCCTGCTCACTACGTTTATATCTAACTGTTAATGCATATATATACATGTAACTAACCTGTATTGTAAATCCGGCAGCACACATGTAGAATAGAAGGTAGAATTAATGTATTGTACTCCATTTATTAAGATACATTGTATTTTTCATAACTATGACCATTATATTATTCCTTTTGATGCACTATATGTACGTTTGTAGTGTGCTGTATTGCACACGAAGCCCTAGATAATATTGTTGTATACGCGCACCTGGATTGCCTATACACTTGGTTACCAGCAAGTACTGCGGCCAACTTACATTGTGGTCGTTTTAAAGTGTCAGGGTTGGAATCTTTTATTATGTTGCATTATTGTGACAGGGTTGGACGTATATATATATATATTTCTTAT
>JAAELB010001076.1 GCA_024227155.1 Desulfobulbaceae bacterium | reverse complement strand
TCCACACCGAGCACTCATTGGCAACAGTCCTCAGTCCAGATACTCTCATCATATCACAACCTCGCCGAACCTCCCAAAATTGCAAATATCACAAGGTTTTGATAAGAGTGATATATTGGCTTTCTGGCAAGTAATCTGTCGCCAGAACCCATTTTCTTAATATACAATATGCAGTGGTTACTCTTTACAAGAACCTAAACCACTTACATTCAAAAATTGGGGATTCTCTTAATGCCTGAAAAACCGACTTATGAAGAACTAAATCAAAGGGTTCGGGAGTTGGAAAAAGTAGCTGTCGACCACAAACGCACAGTGGCAGCATTGAGAGAGAGTGAGGAGCGTTATAGACAGATTTTCAACATCGCCCCGGCTGGAATTTATGAAGTGGACTATCGCACAGGGAAATTGGTCAACGCAAATGAGGCCGTGTGCGAATATTCGGGTTATACCCAGGATGAACTTCTTTCCATGGCTGGGATAGATTTGCTGACTGAGGAAAGCCAAAATAAATTCCTAAACAGAATGAGTAGGGTGTTGAGTGGTGAGAGTGTGTCGGACACCGTTGATTATGAATTTATACGGAAAGATGGCAGAGCAATCTGTATGAGTATTAGCACCAGGTTTATATATGAGGGTGAAAATGTCGTCGGAGCAACAGTCGTTGCTCGTGACATCACAGACCGCAAGCAGGTTGAGGAAGAAATTTTAAGAAGCCAGGAAAAATTCAATTTTTTATTCAAATCAATCAAAGAAGGCGTTTGTTTCCACCAATTGCTATATGATGATTCCGGAGTCGCAGTGGACTACCAGATTATCGATATCAATCCCGCATATGAAACAATTACCGGTATTAAAAAGGAAAAAGCCATAAGAACAACCGCTTCCGAGTTATATGGAGAAACGGAACCGCCCTATCTAGATATATATGCGAAAGTAGCAGAATCAGGAACCCCCGCCGTATTCGAAACTTACTTTTCACCCATGGATAAACACTTTAAGATCTCGGCTTACTCTCCGAAAAGAGAGCAGTTTATCACCGTTTTTAAAGACATTACCAAACGGAAACAGGCTGAGGTTCTGTTGAAACGAAACGAAAGACTTTTAAACGATACTCAGAACTTGGCCAAAATTGGCGGTTGGCAAATAGATTTGGAAAAACAGATCACATTTTGGACAGATGAGGTCTATCGGCTACATGATTTAGAGCCAGACAATTTTACGTCTCTTGAAAGCAATGAAATGGATGGGATGCGCGGCAATCTATCGGATGGATTCACATCTATTGATGAAGCTGTGAAGTTGAGTTTGCAATGTTATGATCCTGAAGACCGGCCAGTGGTTATTGAGGCATTTCGGAAATGTGCCGAGGAAGGGCACGCATACGATCTTGAATTTTCTTTTACTACCACAAAGGGTCGCCGTATATGGGTTAGGACGATAGCTAAGCCTGTAATGAAAAACGGTAGCGTAATAAAGGTTGTTGGCAGCTTCATGGATGTCACTGAAACTAAGTTGGCAGAAAAAGCTTTTAAAAAAAGCGAATCCATGCAGAGGAAAATGGTTGCCAATATCGGAGATGTGATTGTCATCATTGATAAAGATAGTATCAACAGATATAAAAGCCCAAACATTGAAAAATTGTTTGGTTGGAAAGTTGAAGATGTTGTGGGGGCGAGTACTTGGGATAATGTGCATCCCGATGATTTAGAACCCTTGCAGAAGTTTTTTAAGGGCCTCGCGCGTGAACCCAATGCTACCGGAACTATGGAGTGCAGGTACAGGTGCAAAGACGGTACTTACAGATGGATTGAATTTACAGGCAGCAACCTTTTACATGACCCGGAGATAAACGGGATTCTGGGCAATTATCATGATATAACTACTCGCAAACAAGCGGAACAATCCTTGCTTGAAAGTGAAGCTCGTTTCAAATCCCTTCACAATGCTTCTTTTGGCGGTATCGCAATTCACAATAAAGGTATCATTGTAGAATGTAATCAGGGTTTGTCAGATATGACCGGATATTCCATAGATGAGCTGATTGGAATGGATGGCCTACTGCTAATTTCCAAAAAGTCAAGAAGTGCGGTAATGCATAACATTGCTACTGGTTACGAAAAGCCTTACGAAGCAATTGGTTTGCGGAAAAATGGTGATGAGTTTCCCATGCGTTTAGAGGCAAGAAATATCCCTTACAAAGGGGAAAATGTAAGAACAGTTGAATTTAGGGACATTACCGAGCGCAAACTTGCAGATAAGGCTTTGCGCGAAAGTGAGGAGAAGTTCCGGACACTTGTTGAAAAATCCCCGTTGGGGATATCCTTGATAGGAAATGATGGCCAATACAAATATGTAAATCCGCAATTCACCAAAATTTTTGGTTATACGATTGAGGATACACCTACGGGAAAGGAATGGTTTAGGATTGCCTATCCGGATGACGGATATCGTAAAAAGGTGATGAATACTTGGCACGAGGATCTGAAACAATCCCAAATTGGGCAAAGTCGGCCACATGTGGCTGAAGTAACCTGCAAAGACGGGAGTCGCAAAGACATAAATTTCAGGCCAGTCACCATGGAAACCGGCGATCAGTTTATTGTTTATGAAGATATTACCGAAAAATTGAAGATGGAGCAACAGCTTCGCCAAGCCCATAAATTCGAGGCAATCGGCACACTCGCAGGTGGTATTGCCCACGATTTTAACAACCTATTGATGGGGATTCAAGGTCGAACTTCACTAATGTCGGTAGATCTTGAACCTTCCCACTCTCATTCGGAACATATCTACGCTATTGAGGACTATATCCGAAATGCTACTGATCTGACCAAGCAACTTTTAGGTTTGGCTCGCGGTGGAAAATATGAAGTCAAACCTACCGACATAAATGAATTGGTGCAAAAGAGTGCGAACATGTTCGGCCGGGCGAAAAAAGAGCTCCTTATCCAAACTAAATTTAAAATACCGTCGCCGGTGGTAATCGTCGACAGAAGGCAAATCGAGCAAGTTCTCCTGAACATGTATATCAATGCTTGGCAAGCCATGCCGGATGGCGGGGAACTCTATTTGGCGACTCAGGTTGTTACTCTGGATGAGGCTTTCACTAATCCGTATAATGCGATACCAGGCAACTATGTAAAGGTTTCGGTCAAAGATACAGGTGTCGGCATGGATACAACCACCCAGCAGCAGATTTTCGATCCTTTTTTTACAACAAAGGAAAAAGGGCGTGGGACAGGATTGGGCTTGGCCTCGGCATACGGAATTATCAAGAACCACGAAGGCCTCATCCTCGTCAACAGCAAAATCAGCCACGGGACCACATTCAATATCTATTTGCCCATGTCAGACGAAGAAGCATATCAAGAAGTTCCCATGCAAGGAAGGCTTTTCAAAGGATCGGAAACCATCCTTTTGGTTGACGATGAAGAGATGATACTTGAGGTGGGGCAAGCGATGCTCGAAAAATTAGGTTACCAAATAATTGTTGCAGATTGTGGCAAGCAAGCACTTGATGTGGTCAATTCAAAAGGTGATGAAATAGATATGGTCATCCTTGACCTTATCATGCCCGGCATGGATGGTGGTAAGGTGTTTGAACGTATTAAGGAGATCCGACCACAATTGCCCATAATGTTGTCCAGTGGCTATGCAATCAGCGGGCAGGCGGACGAGATAATGAAAAAAGGCTGCAATGGATTCATCCAAAAACCGTTCAACCTCTCCAAGCTTTCTGAGAAAGTTCGACAAATTTTAGATACGGCAAAAAACTCAATTCAGGGATAATTGTCCTATCATAAGATCCGTTCATTGCCT
>JAAELB010001074.1 GCA_024227155.1 Desulfobulbaceae bacterium | reverse complement strand
GACATTATTAGAATAGTTTGGTGAATAAGCAGCATATGGTGCAGGTACTGGATATGTTGGAATTGAAGTTAAGATGATGTCAATTGCAGTATTATTAATGGCATTTGGGAATGTGCTTTTTGCCTGGACCTGAAATCCTGAACCAAGATTCTGACCAGCAGTAACACCCCCAGGGCATTGGCTAATCTTAATACTCAAGTCACCTTTTTTTACATTATCTTTACACCCTAATCGAACTGTCTTTTTGTTATTATTTTCACTATATTCTTTTACAGCATTGTTATTGTCAGCTATAACTTTAATTGAGTGTATTCCTGGTCCAAGGTCTAAGTTGGAAGCTTTAGGAAACCAAATATGACTGACTGAAGCCCCAGGTATTTTCAGTTTTTTTGCAGAATCAATTGCACCAAGCCTTATGCCTCCCCAGGGTGCATTATTCCTATACATTTGGACTGCAGCACCTTTATTCATGTGATAACCAGTATCAGGGACTCCTGCCTTACCAATATTCTTTATTGTTATCTTGATTTTGCAG
>JAAELB010001073.1 GCA_024227155.1 Desulfobulbaceae bacterium | reverse complement strand
TACAACTACATCAGTATCTACTGTCCTAATATTAGCCTTTGAGTGACCTTGTTGAGCAGCATGTAATATGTGAAGCATCATTCGTGTGTCTGCTTTGCCCTGATTACAAGGAGACAAGTCTGTTACATCAGTGGATCTGTTGCTCAGTACAAGATCACATTTTGTTGTGTAAAGCTCAAATCTGGCATCTGCAGTATTTTTATCAATTCTTCGCTCAGAAATTGAAAGAGCTGATCTTTATTCAATGACTCCTTAAGAAACTTATGCCATTCAGCTCCTTTTGGTACTGGGATCTTTGCAGAAACTCTTGTTGTTCTACGTACGCTGCGCAGTTTCACCCCTTTTGGCACGAGCCTGTGACTTAAGACTGCCTTCTTGGTAAGTATCCCAGACTGCATTGATCCTTGTGGTGTTGATATCTGTCCTTCAAGAAAAGGTAACAAGTGCATCTGTGTATAATCCCCAAATACTTTTGCATGTTGAGGTTTAATCATATGAATGACAGCAGACATATCAAATACCATAACAGAGGCCTCTCTGGCAGCTTGAGACTTTCCAGGATTGGGCATACCTGGCAGGCAACCTAATAGTGCAGATTTTGTTCCAGAAAGAAGTTTTCCTTGATCAGATAATGATGATGGCTCACGTTAATTCTCGTGTTTAAAAAAGTCATCCATATCAGCATCAGGCTGTGCTTGTAAAGACAGGAAGAGTTTAGTAACAAGTGCAACATTGGCTTTTGATGACCCAAGCTTGTTACTACTTTTTTCAAATCTGCAGGTGGTTGATTGCTGAAGGTGTACAATTTAGCTCTAGGTATTACATCAGATAAGGGCTTTATGGAATTTTCAATTCTCTCTCTAACAAAATCTTTGTACATGGATGTGCCAATATTCAATGCCTCCTTTATACTAGTAATGATCAAAGGGTCCATGACTTCAACAGAATCAAGTGTGATTAGTTCTGAACCTGTCTCTTTGAAGGGATTAATAGCTCTTCCATCTTCTACAACATTCAATAAAGCTCTGAGGTCTCTAAGAAATGTATTCTGTTCAGCAGTTGAGGTCTCAGGGTGCTCCATGTTATCTTCTGTGTGTGGAGTGGAGAAACATGCATGTTCATATTCATCTATAACCCTTAAGACTTCTGGTTTTGAGAGCTCAATGACTTCTTTCGAATTCTCTTCTTGCTTTCCATACAGACCTTTTGTACCACTATCTTCCTTGAGGAACTTAATACTATGTTCTTGGCTTTGATCAAGTGCCATGAGAGAAAACTTTTTGTCACTTCGCTGAACAACAAACTTTCCATTCATAAATGCCTTATGGATACTTGGATGGATAACTGGTAGCTGTGCCATATCTTTAAATAAAACAGGCATCCAGCAGGCATAGTTTGTATGTCCAAAGACAAAAAACCATGGGCAAAGCTGATGACATGCACTTAGAGTAAGTGGCCAGTCACCCATACATTGTCCTCTCACAAACCTAGAGCTGATTAGAAGATAGTTTCTTACTGTTGTCCAGTAACGAATGGTTGGTGCATTACAAATAAGTCTACTCTTCTATAAGAGAAGGGTAGGTGGGTGGGTGGGGGGGGG
>JAAELB010001072.1 GCA_024227155.1 Desulfobulbaceae bacterium | reverse complement strand
CTCTGTGGTTGTACAGGGAAATAACCTGCTGAATCTGTCTCAATGTTTTATGAGGACGTGATGCATAATGTACTCAGTTTACTACTTTATTTCTACTTCTTCTAATCTGACATGGAGGGATGTTTTAACTTAATGAGCAGGAAACCTGTTTCTCTGCCCCTTTTTATCATCCCGATCCTTGGTCAACTGGAGCTTTATCACAACCTGCACACTCTCCATCAGAGACAGTGTCTACAAAACATTCCTTTGAACAAAAGGTATGGACCCTTTGCGGACAACTTTTAACCAAGTGCCCCTGGGTCCCACACCCAAAACAGACTCTGGTTTCTGTTTCTTGCTCTGTGGTTTGGTTGTGACCACCACCACCTCGTTGACTTCCTGATTGTCCACCTTGTCGTCCTCCTCTTCTCCTATTCTGATAACCCCCTCTTCTATATTGTTTCCAACTTTCTTCCAACTTTTGTAGTTGGGAAACAAGATTAGCACCTAATGTCTCAAGATTCTTGGACATTTCCACATTTCCTTCTCTGCATTTGGTCGCTTCTGTGGTCCAGGCCCCTATCTTGGAGTCAATACATTCTAAACGATCATTCACTCCATCATCTGACTGAAAACCCACTTTTTGTTGGTCCAACTGATTCTGTAATTGAGCATTAGGTGATCTGTTACCTCTGCCTCATCTTGCTCTCCAAGATCTCCATCTATTAGATTTTGGTGAGGTACTTGGAGAATCAGTCGTGGGTTGAGTGGTATAAATTTCCACAGATTCAGTCTCTCCATTAGGTGCCTTATCACCACAGACCATGTGCAAATGTTTCATAATCTAGAAAAACCCAATTTTAGGGTCATCAGCCAGATATTCACGAGCCCTTGTTTTATACT
>JAAELB010001071.1 GCA_024227155.1 Desulfobulbaceae bacterium | reverse complement strand
CCTGCAAAGAAGGAGCAGGGAAAGGAGGCAACTGCCTAAGGAGCAATGTCAATTACGAAATTGAATGCAAACTTTGCCCGGAAAGAAACAGACAAGCCTACATCGGGGAAACGTCCCGTAATCTGTACACACGTGCACAGGAGCACATGAACAACAAAGACGAGGAAAGCTATATGAACAAACATATGAGAGAGTGCCATCCAGGCGAAGAAAGGGATTTCACAGCAAAAGTGACCCATACAAATAAAGACTGCCTCACAAGGCAAATCAGGGAGGGAGTAGCTATCTCAAGGTCAGAGAAAACCCTCATGAACACAAAAACTGAGTGGTTTCAACCCCCACTGTTTAGGATCCAGAGTGAGGTAGTAAGAAAGTAAATACTAAGTAAATAATGATAGTTGCATGATGGTAGACTTGAACCGACGGCAGGAGCAGGAAGGGCTACACACGCTGCAATATTTCTTTTCTTTTTGAACATCTTTTTAGTAAAGGACCAATTTACATTTTGGGGTTTTCCATTTTTTCAATTTTTTCTTGTCAACAGAATTTGCCAATCTGATGGGATGAGGGAGTCATTTGCAGTACGTGCGCGTCGTGCTCCTGCCGTCGGAGGAACAAGATTTGCTGAATAGAAATCCAGAAATAGAGAAAAAAGCTAATATATATTCCTCTTGCTAAAGCTGCAAAATTTCAT
>JAAELB010001070.1 GCA_024227155.1 Desulfobulbaceae bacterium | reverse complement strand
CAAGATACGTATAATTCATAACCTGTCTTATCCTTATTCGGACTCGGTAAATTCTCACATTCCACGGGAATATTGCCAAGTGGAGTATGAATTGATCGAGGTGTGTGTTAGTTTGGTGGCTACAATTGGTAGGGGCTGTCTAATAGCAAAGAGCGATATCTCTATGGCTTACAGACAAGTTCGGTGTGCACGTGATTCATTGCACCTATTGGGTTTTACCTGGAAGGATCTATGGTATTTTGACAAATGCCTGACTATGGGGGCTTCCATCTCGTGTGCCAAGTTTGAGAAGTTGTCCACGGCGGTTCAGTGGATTCTCACCAATAAATTGTCTGTCCAGTATATGTCCCATATACTGGATGATTTTATGTTTTTTGGGCCCCAGGGGTCTTCCCTGTGTTCCAATTCCCTTAACGCCTTTTTGTTACTGGCGGATAGTCTGGGCCTTCCTATAAACCATAAGAAGACTGTTTTGCCGGCCACATCAGTGGAGTTGCACGGAATCCTCTTTGACACGGACATGATGGTCATGTCCCTTCCCCAGGATAAGGTGGCCAAAGCGTTGGTTTCTATAGATGACATGTTTAAGAAAAAGAAAGTCACGTTGTTGCAAGTTCAACAGCTTCACGGTTTGTTGAATTTTGCGTGCAGGGCGGTGCCCCCGGGCAGGACCTTTCTCCGCAGGATGGCTGATTTGATGAAGGGTTGCATTTTCCCCAGCCACCACATCAGATTGACAAAGGAGGCTAGAAAAGATTTGTTGGCCTGGCGTTACTTCCTGGGTCATTTTAATTCTACTCCTATTATCAAATCTATCCAGTGGTCCAGGGATTATGATTGGAAATTTTTCTCTGACGCCTCTGGCTCAGGCTATGCGTCCGTGTTCGATTCTTCGTGGTTCTATGGTAGTTTTCCCCCTAGTTGGTCATCTAAGTCCATAGCTGTCAAGGAGCTGGTCCCTATTTACCTGTCGTTTCTACTTTGGGCCCCTCGCTTAAAAAACTCCAAAATTATTTTCATGGTCGACAACATGTCGGTGGTCTGTGTTCTACAGTCTAAAACTGCAAGAGACCCAGTGTTAATGGGGATGGTTCGTAAAATGGTGGTGATATCTATGTTAACCAATATTCAATTCTCTGCTTCTCATTTACCAGGCAAGTTCAATGTTGTAACTGATGCGCTTTCGAGATTTCAGGTGTCAAAGGCAAAAAAGCTGGCTCCGTGGCTGGAAGAAGAGCCCGCAAAGATATCATGCAGTTTCTTTCCATGGTCAACGAAGCGGCTGCATTAGCTCTGTCATCCCTCTCACCAGCTTCGTTAAAGGCGTACAACAGAAACATTGTTCATTTTATCAGTTTTATTAAATCTTTGCCCGTGGACATTCCCACGTTCCCAGCTACTGTGGGACATATCGTGCTATATGTTTACCACCTACATTGCCTCAAGCTGGCACATCGCACCATTTTGACCCGTCTTTCAGCCCTGTCTTACTGGCACAAAGCGTATTCTCGCCCTGACCCAGCGGACCACTTCCTCGTGAAGAGGGCCCTCACTGGGGTCAAAAAGGCAGATACTGGCAAAAAATTGCGCTGTCCTTTGTCTCTGAGCACTTTAAATTTTATTTTGGGTAATTTGCACCAGCTACGGTGGCCGATGTACACCCAGGCTTTATTTAGGGCAATGTTAGCCACGTCTTTCCATGGCTTTCTTCGGCCGGGGGAGATGGTTGATTCTCATAATGCCCTTAAATTCAAGGACATTCAATTAAAGTCTTCTTCGTTCAAGCTGCGTTTCCGCAAGTTCAAGCACCACCGGGGTGAGCCGGTTAAGGTGAAGGTCAAAGGTACGGGGGCCAGCCAGTGCCCCAGAGTGCTAATGTTTGAGTACCTCCAGTTTCGGGGTGACTACAAAGGGAACCTGTTCTGCAATGCTGATGGTTCTAAGGTTTCATATTCTGCTTACTCTAAACTGCTCAGACAGGTGGTCGAGCATTTCTCCTTGGACCCTAGGCTCAAACCGCATTCAGCCAGAAGTGGCGCGGCTACAAATGCAGCTATTATGGGGGTCCCAGAGGATAGGATTAAGCGGTACGGCCGTTGGGCCAGCAATGCGCACCATGTTTATATTCAGGTGCCAGTGCTTTCCCTGTGATTGTATGTTTGGTGTGGTGGTGTTGTGGTGGTCCTTT
>JAAELB010001069.1 GCA_024227155.1 Desulfobulbaceae bacterium | reverse complement strand
GCCACAGAGGCAAAATCAAGAGCTGCCATGATCTACCGCCTAAGCTTTGGGGTACCTTCTAACCTATTGAGGTTATTAGCAAATGGCCTTGTAATAGGAAAAATCCTAGCAGCGGCACCAGCTGCTATACCCTTCAAAATGGCTTATGATGATCGTGCTGCAAATCTGGCTACAGAGAATATCAATCGGTCAGTCAAATCAGTAGCCCGAACCATTACTAAGACTAGCCTGAGTGACAAGGTGTCCTCAAAAATTATATTAGAGAAGGCCGGCCTTCGTAACTTAAATGAGATGGTTGCTTCTCAAACGGCCGTTATGGTATGGAAGTCTAACAAGGCCAGGGATCCACTTGGCAGAATTCTCTTCCCCAAAAGGACCATCGTGAGGCCAACTCGTTCCATCAATTGTATGAAAGCAACTCAACCAGTCCCTGGTAACAATACCCTAGCTGCTAACCTCATGGCTAGGGCCTGGAATTCATCTTCAGAACTACAGACAGTGACAACCATCGGGGCAGCTAGATCAGTAGCCCGGAAGTGGGCTCAAAATCTACTCTCAGGAACTTGAGAGTACTTGTGATTGGACATTCCATTGTCAGACCTTTCCCGCATGGGAAGGAAAAATAACTCTAGTCACCACACTAAATCATAACTATTTATCAAATTACTTTAAATATTTACTATTCAAATTTCTACTTTCGCTATTACAACAACAGGTCCTTGTGACCTAGTAAAACATGTTTCTTCAGAACTAAAAATGCGAAATATACAAACGGTACAAAAAAAAAAAAAAAAAAAAAAAAATCCTAGCCAAAGTGCCCTCCCCCTCTCTTTTTT
>JAAELB010001068.1 GCA_024227155.1 Desulfobulbaceae bacterium | reverse complement strand
GGGTCGTTACAAGACGATTGGATTGGTTGATTGGCCTGTTTGTTGAGGGCGGGTTTACGCCAGGAGAAGCTGAAAAACAAGCCGCAATAATCCATCACTATATGACGGGATGTAGAATATTTCGTCCGCTCCTGCCTGAGAGCGGTAGCCCGGAACGCCATGAACAATTAGATCTCTTAATCACAAAGGTATTGAGCTAATAAAAAAGGGTCATGACTAGGACAGAGGCTTATTTCTTAAAATACCTAACAATAAAAATGGAATTTGAGAGATGAGGTTATCCATGAGAGGTTACAGGGTCACACGATATCACGATGGCATAGGCTAGTATTGGCAATGTTAACCATTTAAGCAATTCTGCAAATTTATACTGTTCCTGTTATGTTGCGAGTTGATTTTAGCCCATTAACTTGCCCCAAAAGGAGCATCTTTACACCTTTGAATTTTTAAGCTTAGCTTCAGGAGGCCAATGGCTAATGGAGCATCGTGAAGGCAAAGATGGTTCCAGATTATGTTTGCTGGTTACTTTAGGGAAAGAGTTAGGCGCCGCGCCCGATACTAACTGATTCCCCTTCAATTTCGGGTGGAAAACGAATAGGCCAACCTGAAAAAATAGAACACTATGAGGGAAAGTAGTATCAATCATCCCGTTCACCAAAAGTGTAGTAACTTGTCAGCTTCTTTGGGCCTTAAGTGACGACAGAGAAACTCTGGGGCAGTTCTGGAAGAAATTCAACTTGGTGAATTTTGGGACGACCAAGACTCGTCATTTAATGTATTAAATAGCTGATTAGACGTATTTGTTTTACCTATGATACTAGGTAGTAACGGACTAAACTGTTGTCGGTCGCGTACCGATAATAATTTGTACCGTATGGAAATGCCACTGATTACTGATATTGAGAGCAACAACCACGCAGACATCCTCCACTGTTATTGAGAGAGATGAACCGGTGAATACTCTACAAACGATGGTTGAGGAACATAGCATACAAGCCCGGTGAAGATCAAAATAATGGAGATACAAGAATGAATATTCCGGACAAGCTTACCCCATTTAAAAATCTGCATGTCAATGTAGCGGGCAAGCCACTGAGTTCGCCACCGGTACAAAAAGGAACAGTTACGCCAACGCAATTTCCTCAATCCATCGATAAAGTAATGCCGTTAGATAAGATCGTTATCTCACCTGAAGGTAAAGCTAAGGTTGAAGGTGTGAGTAGTGAAGACCAAAGTCGAAGCGCTATGCAAGAATTGGCAGGCAATGGACGAGAAGTCACGGAAGGAGAAGAAAGTTCTGAAATTGAAGCCATTGAAAAAATGATTGAAGAACTTGAGGAACAACTCCGTGAACTGATGCAGCAATTGGCAAAATTAAAAACAAAGGACGATGAAGCATCGTTGGCGCAGCAGAATACGCTGGAAGCTCAAATTGCAGCCTTAAACTCTCAAATCATTTCATTAGTTGGCATGAAAATGGAGATGCTCCAACAAGGAAAAGAATGATGTGTTTAAAGGCTGGAGATATAATCTTAATTTTATCACGTTTCTTCGTTTATTTATTTGAACAATCGCGTCAGGCGTTATGTAAAAGACTAACTGATTCTCCTTCAACCTCAGATTCGAGATTCGCAGTGCCAGTTATAAAAGGTAGTGAGGTCAGTCTGACTAAAACTATTTCTGAACACCAACGAATAACAATCGGGGTTTAACATCCTTTCCCTCACCAACGTTTACCATATCCTCTGCTGACATTCTGGCAAATAAGAAACTCTGTTCGAATTTGCAAATTTGCGCTTTTCATAACCTGGTCATGTTGTTTCCGCCAGCTTCTGCTTAATAACCACCACGATTCTATCCAAACAGAATGGCCTAAGTTCATTTCTTAAAAAATATGCCATAGGATATGCTGTGATAACGGCATTAAAATAGCGGAGGATAGGCAGCACTGCTTACTTACTGCTAAGCGTATACCCAATGTCATAGTATGCCCATTTCAACAAGATAGCTTGTTTCTACGCCTAAGCACGAAATACTACTTGTATCCGATATCATTGACAATGTTGCCTTAAGATTATAACATTGCAAAAATGCAATTTAATGAAAGGAGAAGAAATGAAAAGCTACCGAAAAGAGCTTTGGTTTGAGGTCCCGGCCCGCAGAGGTTTCATCAACATTACGCCGCAAGTTGAGGAATGCTTGAGAGAGAGCAAGGTCACAGATGGTTTGGTACTTTGTAATGCGATGCACATAACCGCCTCAGTTTTTATCAATGATGACGAATCAGGACTGCATCATGACTACGAAGTTTGGCTTGAAAAACTAGCACCACATGCTCCTGTAGACCAGTATCGACATAATGGATATGAAGATAACGCCGACGCCCATATGAAGCGGCAGATCATGGGAAGAGAGGTCGTCGTTGCAGTAACAGAGGGTAAACTCGATTTTGGAACATGGGAACAGATCTTTTATGGTGAGTTTGACGGCAAAAGAAAGAAAAGGGTACTGATCAAAATCATTGGAGAATAGATTTTACAGAAACCGGTGTTTATTAGGGGAGATACCCGTTCTCCCCTGATGACTGAGTCTCTGCTCTTAAGCCATAGGGCTGGCTATGGTCTGTTTTTCACCTGATTTACGTTGACAATAGATCCATGCTCAACACAAAAAAACTCAGCTCCCTGAATTTAGCTCCTTCTTTACCGCCAGGCCGATACGCTCCAGGGTATACGGCTTTTTCACATACTCCCCCACCCCCAGACGCAGAGCTTCTTTGATTCGGGTCGTTTCGGAGAAACCGCTGGCAATTATAGCTTTCTGCCCCGGGCAATACTTTATGATCCTGCGATAGGTTTCTAAACCATCTATACCGGGGTCCATTATCATATCCAGAACCACTAAATCAACAGGGTGTTTTTGCACAAATTCAACAGCCTTTTCACCGCAGGAAACAGCGTTGACCTGGTAGCCGAGCTTGCCAAGCATTGCCCCTGCAATTTCCCTTTGGGTGATGTCATCGTCCACGATTAAAACCTCTTCACCATGACCGGTATACTCTTTTAGGTCTTTACGCTGCAAGTCGCCCCCAACATTCTCTCTGGTTACGGGGAAATAAAGTGTAAATGTTGTACCTTCTCCAACACAACTTTCAACATTGATATATCCCTTGTGATCCTGCACCGTGCCCCAAACTACGGACATCCCTAACCCTGTGCCACTTCTACCCATCACCTTTTTGGTATAGAATGGCTCAAAGATATGATGCAAATCCTCTTCTTCAATGCCGGTTCCATTGTCACTGACAGTTAAGATGACATAGTCACCTTCTAAGACTTTGTCGTATCCTCTTATTGGAATATCAACATATCGGTTTTCTGTAGATAGCTGGATACTCCCCCTCGCCGGGATTGACTCTGCAGCGTTAGAAAAGAGGTTCATGATTGTTTTCTTTAAATGGATGGAAGAGCCCCGAATATTTAAAAGCTCCGGGCTGCAATGTGTAGTAATCTCAACATCAGGAAAATATCCGATTAATTTCTGATGTTCAGGAGAATCGATATGCTCCGAAAGAACCGCATTGAGATTCAAAACTTCTGTACGGGTAACTCCCCGCCGAGCTAAGGTTAACAGATCCTGCACAATGGCCTCCGCCTTCTTTCCAGAGTCTTGCATAATAACAATGGGTCGGCGCAGGGTGGACTCTTCAGGGAGATCCATCAATATTAAATCCGGATAACTGACAATACCTGAAAGCACATTGTTCAAATCATGTGCTACGCCTCCTGCCAAGATCCCCAGGGCTTCCATTTTTTGTGATCGAGCCAGCCTTTCTTCAAGGTATCTCTTTTCTTCTTCTGCTATTTTCTCTGCGGTGATATCAAGTGCAGTAAAGGTAACCCCTATTGACAAATTGCCCGGATCAACAGGGGTCGAGCTTAGTAACACATTTATTTTAGATCCGTCCCTATGTAGCCATACCGTTTCAACCGTTCCTGTGCCCTTCTCACTGATCTGAGAATATTTTTCTTTACCGACGAAGTCATACTCCTCATCCGTAGGATAGAGTATTCTGGCACTATGCCCAATCAGATCCTTTTTGCTATACCCCACCATTGAACACAATTTTTCATTAACCTCGGTCAAAACACGGTTCGAGACCATTCCTATACCGGTAGGAGCAGCCCGAAATAAACTTCTCATTGTTGCCTCTTGTTGTTCTAGAGACTCCAGAATAATTGCTCGGGATACAATTTCCTCTTTGAGTTCTTTGTTTTTCATTTCAAGCTCCCCGGTTCTCTGAACCACCTGCAACTCCAGTGAGGAATATATCAATCGCAGCTTATCGGAGAGACTGTTAAAACTATTGGCAATTTTAGTTATTTCGTCATTACCATCGATTTTGATATGACCCAGAGTAGTATAATCTTCCTGCGAGGCGACCTTAGCCATATGATGCGCTATTGAACTGAGTCTGTTAATCATCAGCATCTTTATCACGAGTGTAATAGTGATAAAAAATATGCCAAGAGCAACAACACTCGCAGCTATCTTCGTACTAAATTGAGACCATAACATTTCACCTATACGAGTCATGGGAATGGCAATCGTATCGAGCCCCACAACATTGCCCAACGGACGATGAAACCCAGCAACGGAGCCATACCTTTCGACCATTGCCTCGGGAGCATCAGCTGGATCTCCATGACATAAAAGACAGGATGTTCGCATCCGCCTGGCACTAAACAGAGCCATATACGGTTTCTCGCCTATCAGAATCTCTCCCTGCCAGTACTCCATATCTTTATTACTGTTAAACTGACGTATGAGTTCTAGCTCCTCCTCCCCTGCCATATTTACGGGATTTCTGGGGTTATCAGATGAAAACTTTATTATATAGTCGGGGAACTCAGAGCGTACATCCTCAAATATTGAACGGGCTATATAGGATGTTGACATGGTTTCAGGTAAAAATTCCCCATCACCCAACAGCGAGTACATCACCGGACGGATATTATCTGCGACATAGTTCCTAATGGCTAAATCGAATTTCAGAGCCATGGCGGCTTGTTGTTCTACAACATTCCTGACCTGCAATTGCGTTAAGGTGTAAATCTGGTATGTTATAAAACAAGAGAACAACACGGTTGCCAGCCCGATGGCTATCATCAATTTTGAAGTGAGCTTTCCCATCATAAATCCTCATATCCCAAACAATAGTAGGGATAATAGTTCGTTAGTCACATTGCATCCTGAGAGTAACCTTCATGTGCTTTCTTTGAACTTAAACCTAGAAAAAGTATATGCCAGCTAACCCTAAAACACCAACAAAACAGGTTTTCCAGTTTTTTTAGCACCTCACACCATGCAGGCTGTATGAGGGATACGAGAAATTCCCCCCCATGGTTTTGAAGCTATGGGCATAGAACTCGCATCATTTTGATGTTTACCAGTACTGTTATCTCCAGTACGGATCAGCCTGTAAATAAGGGAAATGATCCTCCACCACTGGAACTCTACTCCCCTTGAAATTTGCGACAATCCAGCTATAATGTGGGTGCTGGAAAATATGACATCCAAATTTTCCTAACGCACTATTTGACAATAATTTTCCAAGGAGAAAATCATGCAATACTCTTCTGAGATTACGGAAATGTGCCGTGTCGCCCAGGGGACTAACCACGGCCCGGCCCCCATCCCCCAGGAAGGCGCATGGACACAGGCAAGAGAGATAAAAGACATTAACGGACTCACCCACGGTGTGGGTTGGTGTGCGCCGCAACAGGGAGCATGTAAGCTTACCTTAAATATCAAAGAAGGTATAATTGAAGAAGCACTTATTGAAACTATTGGTTGCACCGGCATGACACACTCGGCGGCCATGGCTTCCGAAATATTGCCGGGAAAAACCATTCTTGAGGCGATGAATACCGATCTCGTCTGCGATGCGATCAACGTTGCCATGCGTGAGCTTTTCCTGCAGATTGTTTATGGCCGAAGCCAGTCAGCTTTTTCTGAAGGTGGCCTGCCAATCGGAGCCGGACTTGAAGATCTGGGCAAGGGACTCCGCTCTGTTTCAGGAACCATGTACGGGACTAATGCCAAAGGCCCTCGCTACCTGGAGATGGCGGAAGGGTATGTTTCTGAGATTGGTCTTGATAGTAATGACGAAATCATCGGCTACAAGTTTGTCAGTCTTGGTAAAATGATGGATGCCATCAAAAAAGGCGTAGATGCCAACAAGGCACTGGAAGATGCCTCCGGCATCTATGGCAGATTTGCTGACGCAGTTAAAACGATAGACCCAAGAAAAGAATAGGGAGATACTAAATGGCACTGTTTGAAAGTTATGACAGGCGAATCAATCAGATTACTCCTGTTCTTGAACAATACGGTATGGCTACCCTGGAAGATGCGAAACAGGTATGTGACGACTACGGAGTTGATGTAGCAGCACTTGTTAAGTCGATCCAGCCCATCTGTTTCGACAATGCGCTCTGGGCCTATACCCTGGGAGCTGCAATTGCAATTAAAAAAGGGCAGAGTAAGGCTTCTGATGTTGCTGCGACACTGGGGGAAGGACTCCAGGCGTTTTGCATCCCCGGCTCTGTTGCAGATGATCGTAAAGTCGGCATAGGCCACGGTAACCTTGCAGCAATGCTGCTCACTGAGGACACCAGTTGTTTTGCATTTCTTGCAGGCCATGAATCTTTCGCGGCAGCTGAAGGTGCGATTGGCATTGCAAAATCCGCAAACCGGGTGAGAACCAAGCCCCTTAGAGTCATCCTGAACGGTCTTGGCAAAGATGCGGCCAAAATAATTTCAAGAATAAATGGCTTCACCTATGTTCAAACAAGTTTTGATTACAATACAGGCGCATTAAAGGTTGTTGAAGAGAACAGATACTCCGATGGAGAAAGAAGCGAGGTCCGATGCTTTGGTGCGGATGATGTACGGGAAGGCGTTGCCATTAACCATATGGAAGGTGTCGATGTCTCCATTACCGGCAACTCGACCAATCCCACCCGTTTCCAACATCCTGTGGCCGGAACGTATAAAAAAGAATGTCAGCTGGAAGGAAAGAAATATTTTTCCGTAGCCTCCGGTGGTGGTACCGGCAGAACACTGCACCCTGACAACATGGGGGCAGGACCGGCATCATACGGTATGACCGATACCATGGGCCGCATGCACTCTGATGCTCAGTTTGCCGGATCATCCTCAGTCCCTGCCCACGTGGAAATGATGGGCTTGATCGGTATGGGCAACAACCCCATGGTCGGAGCCTCGGTTTCCGTTGCAGTTGCCATCGAGCAAGCTGCAAAATAATCCCTGAAATATCAGCTCAGAGAATAACAAAAGGACATTTGCTTAAGCAAATGTCCTTTTTCCTTTATCGCAGAGGGGGAGCATATTGCACCCCACCCCGGCTCCAAAGCCTATTCAACCCCCGCTCAATCTTAAGGGGGGACTCTGCACCAAGATTTTTCTCGAAAACCTCTCCGTAATTACCAACCTGCCTGATGATTTCTGCAGCCCAGTCACTTCGAAGTCCAACACCTTTGCCCCCACTTCCCTCAAAACCAAATAATCTTTTTATATCGAGTTTGTGACTAAGCTTCATTTCATCAATATTTAGGGAGGTCACACCAAGCTCTTCTCCATTGATCATTGCAAACAAGCACCACTTAACAATATTAAACCAGACATCATCCCCTTGCCGAACAACAGGCCCCAAAGGTTCTTTAGTGAACACATCCGGGAGCACCTCTGCACTTTCAGGGTCATCCAGCTCCAATAATATCCCGTAGAGACGGGACTGGGGCAAGGAGAGCAATTCACAGGCTCCACCTTCAAATCCCTTCACCGCAAGCTCCTCAGAATCATAGGGTACCAACTTATAGTCCACCTTATTTCGTTGAAAATAATCTTTGAGATTCACTTCGGACTGAGACCCCACAGAACTGCATACTTTCACCTTCCTTAAGTCTCCAGCCTCTTTTACGCCTAGTTTTTTCGAAACCAGAAAACCCTGTCCATCGTAATAGGAAGTTCCGGTAAAATGCACAGCAAGGGCAGAGTCTCGAGTAAAAGTCCAGATGGCGTGCCTGGCAAGGATATCCACTTCCCCCGAGAGCAAGGCGGTAAAAGATTCATTTGCAGCAAGGGGTAAAAACTCGACCTTCTCGCCATCACCGAGGGTTGCCGCTGCAACAGCCCGACAGATATCAACATCGAGACCGGACCAGTTGCCTGCCGCATCCACAGTGGAAAATCCAGGGGTGCCAGTGGACACCCCACACTGAAGAACACCGCGTTTGACGACTTCTTCTTTAGTGTACCCTTGGGCCGACGCCGTAAATAGCACAACTACCAGCAGGGTTATAAGCAACGTATTTATTTTCATAGTTAATTTTGTTACAACATTGTCATACCTTGTCCATCAAAAATATCAATTTCTCGGGTTGCCGGACAAGTTTAGAATTGGCTAGCTTAAGAGCCCAACCCAGAAAACGGTAAAAAAGACGGGAGAAGTACCTTCACGAAATTCATTCATAAAAAACAATATATGAATTTCTAAGGCAATAAGATATGCGCAACAACATAACAAGCAGCCAGCAAATTGTCTATTGAAAGACAATCGTTCACCTGTACATATCAAAAGACCGCATAACCCGGATCTGTAACTGATTATCCAGTGCTCCAGGTTCATTCAAGCAGGCCTTCGAGCTATAGTTGACTATGCGAAAAGGCTTGATCGGATGAAAAATGGGGTGCTGATGAACGGTTACATTGAAAGGACCATTCCAGCCATTCATCAACCATCAGACAACTCCTTTATTTTCGTAGCCTCTGTGGATTTTAATTGCTAAGGTGCAGAGTTGCAACAAAGATACAAGTGGAGATTTTCTGAAGGTATGTTGTAATTTAAATCCGGTCCATATATTTTGCATAAAAAACAACCCAAAACAGCACGTTTCACAGCAGCGGAAATCCTCTGCCAACTCTATAAAAATAGAACCCCACTCAAACCCCTCTTCGATAAAGAGGTACACAAATATCAGCTTGCCACCAATGAGCGCAACCTCACCATGCAGTTGGTGTATGGTGTTTTAAGAAAAAGACAGTGCCTCGACAGAATACTGGCTATCCTCTCAAAAACACCTTTAAAAAAACTCGACTCTTTTATCCACCAGGCACTGGCCTGTGGTCTTTACCAGATTTTTTTCCTCGAGCGTATCCCCGACTCGGCAGCGGTTAATGAGGCTGTAAATAGTTGCAAGACAAAAAAAATCCACAAACGCCTCCATGGCTTCGTTAACGGTATCCTCCGCCAGGCCATCAGAGAAAAAGACCAACTTCTGATACAAGCTGCCAGAGACAAGAGTGGTGAAAAAATCCTCAACCACCCGGACTGGCTCCTCGAAAGATGGCTAGCTAATTTTGGCCCGATGAAAACAGAGGAATTCTGCAATGCCAACAATCTGGAACCTACACTGATTATCCGTGTTAACACCGCCAGCATAGACAAAGAATCTTTCTGCAAAACACTTACGGCAAGTGACATCAGCCACAAACCTGGCCGTTACTCCACAGATGCCCTGGTGCTACCGAATTACACAGGCTCTATAACCGATATACCAGGCTTTCATGAAGGGTATTTCCAGGTTCAGGATGAAGCCGCTCAGCTTGCCACCAGCCTCTTTGAACCAGTCAGGGAAAATGGTTTTTACCTGGACGGGTGTGCAGGGCTTGGGGGAAAAACTTCACATCTGCTCCAGTTTGCCCATAACTCCAGTCTTACGGTACATGCGGTGGAACCTGAGACCTTCAGGTTAAAAAAATTGACAGAAAACATTGCCCGACTCTTTCCTGCCCTGCCAGATGATCAGCTCATTACCCATCAGGGCAGTTTGCTGGACATTTCGCCAGCCAACCAGGTGCCACTCTTTGATGGGATTCTCATTGATGCGCCCTGCTCAGGGACAGGAGTTACCGGAAGACACCCGGACATACGATGGAACAGAGAGCACAAGGACATTCTCAACCATCAAAAACAGCAACTTGCACTGCTCACACACGGAGCGACCCTGCTTGCATCTGGTGGTATTCTCGTCTACGCCACATGCTCAATAGAGCCGGAGGAAAACAGAGAGGTAATTAATATGTTTCTTGAAAGCCATGGTGACTTCAAAATAACGGATTGTGGTATAAATCTTCCACAACCTGCTAAAATATTTGTGAGAGACAATTTCTTTTGTCCACTTCCAAGTAAAGATATTGACGGATTTTTTGCAGCTCGATTGGTAAAATCATAATCTTTTCGCCAGGAGTCCTAGATTTTTCTTTGCCAATCCACAGACTCATGTATTACATTCTCCAGATCTTTCACAAGTATTCACCACTGCTGCATAACCAGCTGACACAATCACATAAGGACCAGATATGGCAGAGATAAAAAGTACAATGGAAATGGTGTTGGAGCGTGCCGCCAAAATGGCTGAAGATGCTCCGACTGTAACTGAAAATGAAGATATCATTAAAACAGGAATGCGCCTGGCAGCTGAGTACCTCAGTGGAAAAAGCATAGACCTGCAGGAAGCTCTCGCTTCACAACCGTCTGAAGTACAAGTTGATGTGCGCAGAGGCATGTGCCAGACACTGCTTCGCAACATTGTCCTGCCCAGGGATGAAGATCTGCAAATTGCAGGACAGCATGCCTTAAAAGGCATTAACGATCTGGGGGGTGATGGAAGTGACATTTCCGCTATCTGCCATGAACTTGCCCAAATTCTTGATCAATATGGACAACACAAGGACCAGACAACCGAACAGCTTAAAGACGCCCTCAAGGCGCAGATCCAGCAACAACAAATGGCAAGTGGTCAAGAGCAGGGAGGTGAGATTAACCCCGTGATGCACCCACAATTTGCTGAAGAACTCTCAAAAATGATGACCAGCCTCAACAATCAGTACAATGATGCCATGGATCAGCGAAAAGCAGCCATTCTTGAGCGATTCTCAATCTCCTGATTTAATCAGGAAAAGCTTTTAGTGTCAGAAATCCGTGGTAATCATGAACTACAAAAAACGAGTAAAAAAGTTACAGGCACGCCTCCGACGCAAGAAACTCGATGCTCTTCTGGTCAGTAGACCTGAAAACCGCAGATACCTCTGCGGATACCAGGGTGGTGATCATGGCATAGAAGAGACTTCCGGAGTTCTTATCATCCCTGCAAAAGGCAAACTCAGACTGCTTACAGATTTTCGTTTCAAACTTCAGGCGGAGCTCGAAAGCGAGGATACCGAGGTATTAATTTACACCAAAGGCCTCCTTGATCTTCTAGCTCAACTTTTACCTGACCTTGGAGTTCACAGACTTGCATTTGAGAGCCATTATATTCTCCACTCTTTTGCTCAAAAACTCTCTCAAGAACTTGAGAAGAAGACGATCAAAACAATCCCAACCATTGATATGGTTGAAAAGATGCGAGTCATCAAGGATGAGGATGAAATCGCTCTTCTTAGAAAATCGGTCCGTCTCAACGAAAAGGTGTTCCGCACGGTCTATAATTCGCTCTCCGATTATGAGACAGAGCTTGACGTCGCCATGGCCATTGAGGCTACCATGAAAAAACTTGGCGCAGAAAAGCCAAGTTTTGACACCATCGTAGCGACAGGAGCCAACGGAGCCTTACCCCACGCTGTACCTGGACATAGCCGTATCAAAAAAAACAGCTCCCTTACCATTGATATGGGCCTGATTCTTAATGGCTACTGCTCAGATATGACTCGTAATTTTGTGCCCAACAAGGCTGACAAAAAATATCTGAAACGACATAGAATTGTAAGAAGAGCACAGCTGGCCGGCATGACTGCTGTTCGAGCTGGAATAACTGGTGCGGTGGCCGATCGAGCGGCTCGTTCTATAATAGAAGATGCTGGGTATGGAAAATATTTTGGCCACTCCCTCGGACACGGAGTGGGACTTGCGGTTCACGAAGAACCCAGGCTTTCCAGCAGGAGTACAAAAAAACTTAAACCTGGTATGATAGTAACTGTCGAGCCCGGTATCTACATCCCTGAGTGGGGTGGGATTCGACTCGAAAATATGGTCATAGTCCGGGAAGATGGTTGTGAAAATTTAAACAAAGACACAACCTGGCTTGATACATGAAAAAATTGCGAAAAGGTACTTACAATGCGACAGTTTGTAATTGATGAACTCTCACCAATGGAGTTGGACAATATCGACTCCTATTTAAAACGTACGATAAAGCTTGGCCCGATGATTGGACTCTACTGGATCGAGTTGCCGCCCGACCTGCTCGGGGAGGCTCAGCAGGGCCATGAGGAACATGGACCATTCCATATGGGGGTGGAAGTTACCCGTAGTGGGGTCAAATTTGAATTACTGGTACGAAGTCTAAGCAATCTGCACTGCACCTGTATCGCCCACGCGACCCCTGCTCAAAGGCAATTTGTATTAGATTTTATTGACCACATGGTCGCTGAAGAAATGATCACAGCATAGCTAAGCACGGGTGGAATCTACCTTAAACAATGATTCCACCAACTTACAGAACTTTCCCATTTTTTCCACCCCAAATCGGTCCCATCCTCTGCACTTACCTACCCATCTTTAGCTGTACTTATTCCCCTTTCCCTGTAATAATAATTTTTTATACTGTTGAGCCAATTTGACCTTTTTTGCAGGCTCGATTCACCAAAAATGCAAAAACTAATTTTTAGTATCTTATAAATTCATTCGAAGTCTACGCTTATCTGTTGTTTTTTATGAATGCAGACCTCGTAAATTTTGCATGTTGCCCTCTTTTCACAACACGTAACATCAGTGATATAGAGAAAAACTGGACATTTCGATTCGTCATTCCGGCAGGCT
>JAAELB010001067.1 GCA_024227155.1 Desulfobulbaceae bacterium | reverse complement strand
CAAATAAAGCTAAGAAAAAGGACTATATTCTAATTCCAAAGAACTATTTTTACTTCAAATAAAGATATTTGTTGTTCAAATAAATCAAATGTCTTAGTTGCGTTCAAATATCTTTTTCATATTACAAATATCCACACTGATTTCAATTGATAAAGAGAATGTAAGACATTTCAAAATAACCATATTGTAGTTCAAATAAAATACTTAGGTAGTTTAAATAAGACTTTTCCCTTTCAAATAACTACATTTACTTGGTTCAAATAAAACAAATTCCATATTTTAGTTGATACATTTTCATCTTGTTCAAATACTCTATAACATCAGCAAACTACACCAAGTAAATAAAGTTGAATTTTTTCATTCCAAATATCATTCTTACTTCAAATAAAGATATATTCAGTTCAAATGAATCAAATATCAAAATTAAGTTCAAATATCTTGTTCACATATCAAAATAAGTATATGCTTCTTATTTTTAAGAAACACCACCCAAATGCTATGCTACATCAAATGCATTAAATCATGATATAAATCAAAACATTTACAGTAATTTTTGTCCATATGCCTCTGAGAAATACATATTTCAACATTACTTAATGCGTCTCCACTATTATTCATTTATTTGTTATTTATTTGAACTGAACAAACATTTATTTGAACTGGGGGGGAAAATGCTGTATTTGTATTTGTATCTATTTGAACTAAAAAAAAATATTTGTATTTGTATTTGAACAAAAAATCTGTATTTGGACCCAGCCCTGAACCCAACCCCCTGGCACGTTACATTTTGATAACCTCATTAGAATCATTCAATTTATATAATTCAACTTATAACATT
>JAAELB010001066.1 GCA_024227155.1 Desulfobulbaceae bacterium | reverse complement strand
CGTTGGGGCGGCCCATCAGCCTCGTCGCTCTGGATGCCCTGGGTTTTTGTCTAACAACGCCCAGAGCACCGGATGGTCACCAATACAAGCCTTTAATTAATCCGCCCTCGCAAGATATATTTAATAATGTCTTAGAAAATTACCGAAACTTAGACCAAGCTGTGCGTGTCCGGAGAACCATTGGATTTATTAAATCTCAAACTGCCAAGCGAGGGAACGAAGAATCATCGCAAGAGAGCTAAGTTGATGAAAATTTGTCTTTTTATAACTCTCCTGATGATGGTCTCAAATGGGGAAAAGAGGACAGATTATATGCTAAAAGATGTGAGTCAAATTAAAATCAGTGGCGGGTGTGAGGTGTTTGCCGAAGGTTGTATTACGTTTAAACCATTGGGCAAACAAAAAGTGATGGTGCACGTGGATAATTCGGGAAATTATTTTTATGATGAAAATTCGAATCTCATCTCATCCTTTGAGATTGAGCTTGATGTTGAAAAATTATCGCAATTTTTTAAAAATTGGATAATATTAATGGATTCTATCCAAAAAAAAGCCGATTATTTTAGTACCCGAAATGCCGTTGTATTGTTTGATTTCTCGCTTCAGGATAGAAAGGTCCGTATCTCTCGCTATGAAAACCAGGGCGGCTATCAACTCGATCCTATCATTGAATCCGTAGAAGCATTTGTGGCAACCTGCCAAAAAATTAAGACACAGGACGTGATGCCTTCTAAGCCATCATTTTCGCCTAAAAATCAAACCGAACAATTCCTGGGTGATTCTGCTGAGAGGGAAAATGTTGTTTTACAATTTAATGATATGAATGGGTTGTTTGGCGGAAGAATCATCGTGGTTACCGGAACGGGTAATGTTTTGGTCCAGGTTGTCGCACATCGCCAAGAGCAGAATAATATGTGGGAACAACGATATTCATTTGATATCTCTCCTGCCCAACTGGATGCAATAATTTCTGAAATTATAAATAATGATGTCTTAACGATTCAGTTGGAAGATCGGTTTGGCAACCCTGATGAGACGCTAATTCATTTATCTATTACCAATGGGAAAGGCGTTTTTTTCAAACTGGAAACCTGGGAGCAGATGTCCCTTCCTCCAGATGCATACATCAATAGCCCACGTGCGATGTTTGATAAAGCCTGTCTTGCACTTAAGCGATTGGAACATATCGCTAAGACGGAAAAGACACCTGCTCAAGAGGGGCCATATACACATCCTTGAAAGGGGCTTGGCCTTGAAATCCGGCACTTTACAAGGAGCGCTAAAACCACTAATCTGCATATTAAGCATGTTGAGACCGCTTTTACAGGTAAGGGCCTGGCGCTAGGATTTTTTGGCGTATGTTATTTCCCTAACTTTTAAACAAAATGAAATCCCAAATGGTGTTAATTGCAGCATTCTTGGGAAAAATAATAATGAGGGTACCATGAGCGAACAGGAAAAATTTGCGATCGGTGGGGCAAAAGGGGCCCTTGTTGAACAACTTTGTAAGATGAGTAATCGGCATGGTCTTATTGCCGGGGCTACGGGTACCGGCAAGACTGTTACCTTGCAAATTCTGGCGGAAAGTTTTTCCCGTTTAGGAGTACCTGTTTTCAGCGCCGACATCAAAGGCGATCTCTCCGGTTTAGGCAGGGCCGGTTCCGCGCATCCCAAGATTGATGAGCGGTTGTTGAAGATCCCACTGGAAAGCTACCAGCAGCGTCCGTATCCTGTGGTATTTTGGGATGTCTTTGGTGAGCATGGGCATCCCATACGATCCACCATTTCTGAAATGGGGCCATTGTTGTTGTCGAACCTGCTTGGTTTGAATGAAACGCAGTCCGGTATTTTGTACGGCTGCTTTAAAATAGCCGATGATCAAGGGCTTCTACTCTTGGATTTGAAAGACCTGCGTTCCATGTTGACATGGATGAGCGATAACGCCAAAGGACTGAGAAGTGAGTACGGAAACATTTCCGGTTCCAGCATCGGCGCTATTCAACGTCGTTTGCTGGTCCTGGAAGAACAAGGCGCTGAGAACTTCTTTGGTGAGCCTGCCGTAAAACTTAAAGACCTCATGCAGGTCGATTTTTCCGGTAATGGTGTCATCAGTATTTTTGATGCCACAAAGTTGATGGTTCAGGCACCGAAAGTATATTCTTCTTTTCTGCTCTGGTTACTCTCGGAACTATTTGAACAACTTCCTGAAATTGGAGATCCAGATAAACCTAAGCTGGTATTATTTTTCGATGAGGCCCATCTGCTGTTTGACCAAGCTCCGAAAATACTTGTGGATAAAATTGAGCAAGTAGTGCGATTAATTCGTTCAAAAGGCGTGGGTATCTATTTTATTACCCAGAGCCCCCTGGATATTCCCGAGGACATCCTCGGGCAACTGGGACTTAAAATCCAGCATGCCCTAAGAGCCTTCACACCAAGGGACAGAAAAGTTATAAAAAGTGCGGCTCAATCATTCCCCCCCAATCCGGAGTTCGATACCGAGACCTCTATCACAGCGCTTGGCATTGGCGAGGCACTTGTTTCTGTATTGGATGGCAAAGGCAGACCTCAACCTGTCCAATACACCTTGATTCGTCCTCCCGAATCCCGTATCGGCGCCCTTACTGAGAAGGACCGTCAGGATCGGATTGAGCGATCACCATATACGGGTCGCTACGATAATGTTGTGGACCGCGAGTCCGCATACGAAATATTAAAGGATCGCGCCAAAGAGATACAGGCTCAACAGGTTCAAGTAAAAAATCAAAAAATTAAAGAAAAATCCAAACGCTCAGGCGGTAAAAAGAGACAGAGCACCGGCGAAGCCTTCATTAAAAGTGCAGCGCGCGCTATCGGTAGTCAGGTCGGCCGACAGATCATTCGGGGAATTATGGGGTCTTTTTTTGGTGGCCGTCGGTAATAAACACACCAATCAGGTAGACTATAAATACCTAATCAAAGAATACATTTAGGCAACCAGTGAGGTAAGCAAAACCAGACCTGCTATATGGCCTCAATGACAGATTCGTTTCTGCTAAACAAGCATAATCAACCATCGTCTAGGCGGAGATAGCACCGTTGGAGACCTACACAGAGCCAAAAGAATTGGTGGAAAATCCGCTTTTTCAAGTGCAAAGGCAGGAAGCTCTATGCATTCTCTCTGACAGCATGATAGACCAACCCATAATCGAAATAGTAAACGGTTTTAATAAATTGCCTCATTGTTTTACACTCCAATGCTGTTATGGGCATTTTGTATACAGCGGCCAGAAAAATTCTCATAATATTGACCCTTTGCCAGTTACAGATACCATTGCCAGAGTGACATACAGGATCGCTTATGTGGCCTTCTGTATTGAGAACAGTGCTTCTGGAATAGG
>JAAELB010001065.1 GCA_024227155.1 Desulfobulbaceae bacterium | reverse complement strand
CCTTCAGCACAGATAGGTTAAATCACACGTCCAAAAATAATAATATAAACTGCTAACTAATATAATATGTCTGTATATTTGAGTGTATACGTGTAGGTATATGTATGTGGATGTTTATGTGTTGAAGAGAGGGTGCAGGGGGGGAGGGAGGGTGGGTGAGTGCAGGGTGGGAGGGGGGAGAGGGAGAGGTGTGATTGAGTGCAAGGTGGCCATGAATATATGAGTGAGTGCAGGGTGGAAGGGATGGGGTGGGAATGGGTGCAGGGTTGGAGTGTGGGTGTGTGAGAGAGTGCTGGGTGGCAGGAGGGGGGAGGGGGGATTGAGTGCAGGGTGGAAGGGCTGGGATGGGAATGAGTGCAGGGTTGAATGGAGGGTGTGTGAGTGCAGGGTGGGAGGGGGAGGGGTGTGATTGAGTGCAGGGTGGGAGTGAATATGTGAGTGAGTGCAGGGTGGAAGGGATGGGGTGGGAATGAATGCAGGGTTGGAGTGAGGGTGTGTGAGAGAGTGCTGAGTGGCAGGAGGGTGTGTGTGATTGAGTGCAGGGTGGAAGGGCTG
>JAAELB010001064.1 GCA_024227155.1 Desulfobulbaceae bacterium | reverse complement strand
GAAGAAGACATCGATGTTATTTCCATGTATTTGGAGACTGTATCTGATGGGAGAAATCTCACTAAAATCGCCAAAAAAGTTGCCGCTGAAAAACCGGTTATCTTCTTAAGCGGCGGTCGTACTGAAGCGGGTGCCAGAGCTGCCATGAGTCATACCGGCAGTATCGCCAGTAACGCCAAGATCGTTGAAGCTGCTGCTAAACAGAGTGGTATGATCATGGCCGATGATTTTACCGAGTTAAAAGATTTTGCCAAGGTCTTCTCCACCCAACCCCTGCCTAAGGGCAACCGGGTTGCGGTCATTACTCTTGCAGGTAGTGTTGGCGTTAACGTGTCTGATCTTTGTGCCAGCTACGGCCTCGAACTTCCAAAACTGACGACCGAGACCACTGAGAAATTAAAAGACATGTTTGATACCCCTGTATCAAATCCCATCGATCTCTATTTCAGTGTGACCAAGATTGGTTTTACCAAGACTCTTGAGACGACCTTCCCTGATGCCTTCAGAGATCCCAATATAGACGCTGCGGTCATCATTTTAGCTGGTTTTAAATATACCGAGGAAGCGGTTCAGAAGAAGATTATCCAGAAAATCGTGAAAGAAGTAGGCAAGCCAGTGGTTGTCTGCATGATCGTTGGTTACAACGAGTATAAAAATGTGATCATGGATGAGATGGGTAAGGATTTACCTGTGTTTCCATCCCTGATCTCCGGGGTTAAGGCACTGAGTAAATTGTGTGAATACGGTGTTCGTCAACAGAAAAAATCAGCCTAAGGGGGCAAGGTATGGCTTACGAAAACATCATTTTCGAAAAAGAAGAGAATATTGCTCTTATAACCTTTAATCGTCCTGAGGCGATGAACGCGCTGAACAATCAGACCCGTGCAGAGTTTCGTGAGGCTATTGATGAGGTAGCGGCAGACGATGAGATTAAGGTGCTGATTCTTACCGGTAGCGGCAAGTCTTTTGTAGCAGGCTCTGATATTAAAGAGTTCAATCAGACCACTCCTTATATGGCGCACAATATCCTGCGTCTTGGTGAGATGGTTGAAAAACTTGAGAAACCTGTAATTGCAGCGGTAAATGGTTTTTGTCTCGGTGGTGGTTGTGAGATCGCCATGGGCTGCGATATTATTATCGCTTCAGAAAAAGCCAAGTTTGGCCAGACCGAGATTAATATCGGTATTATTCCAGGCGGTGGTGGTACCCAGCGTCTGCAGAGACTTATCGGAGCATGTCGAGCCAAGGAGTTGATCTTTACCGGGGATATTATTCGTGCTGACGAGGCTGATCGTATTGGTCTGGTTAACAGGGTTGTCCCGATGGACGAACTGCTGCCAACAGCAAAAGAGATTGCAGCCAAGATTGCCACCAAGAGTGCTGCTGCTTTAAAACTTGCCAAGACTGCGATTAATCGAGGCATGCAGACTAATCTTGAGAGTGGCTTGAAGTATGAGTATGAGCTGTACAGTATTTCCTTAAGCCTTGAAGATAAGGCTGAAGGGGTGAATGCTTTTCTTGAGAAGAGGAAGCCGGAATTTATTGGTAAATAGCAATTTTATATAAATTTAAAAAGAAAGTTAGGAAGAAGACAATGGAAAACATGGCAAATAAAGTAGCCCGAATACCCAATTTAGTAGATTGGTCCACCGGTGAAGTGAGGTTAATGAGCGCAAAATGCAACTCCTGCGGTACCTACTTCTTTCCAAGGGAACACTATCAGCATCGCCCCGGTTGCTCACGAGAAGGCGTTGAGAATGTTTTGCTTGCCAAGAAAGGCAAGCTGGCCAGCTATACTATTCAATATTATCCCTGTCCCGCCCCATTTAAAACAGAGAAGAAGATTACCCCTTACGGTATTGGTCTTGTTGAGTTTGAAGATGAAAAGATTCAGGTAACCGGGATTATTACCGAGACTGATATCAAAACTCTGAAGATTGGTATGGAGATGGAAACCACCCTTCTTAATATGTTTACCAATGAGGAAAAACAGCAGGTTGTTACCTGGGCCTTTAAAGCCACTGAATAGATTGACTCGTAAAAGTCTGATCTGAT
>JAAELB010001063.1 GCA_024227155.1 Desulfobulbaceae bacterium | reverse complement strand
GGATATCTGCAGATTCCACATATCTGATGTCTCCTGCAGAAGCTTGATAATGTTTCATAATCTTGGTCGGAAAGGAAGATATTCTCCCGCCTCCTTCCACGATTCATCACATGATACCAGGCACCTGTATATTCTATGCGTAATGGTCTGGACATAATTATTATAGCCAAAACTCCTAATATAGCCAACAGCAGATTTGCCACCTTTTACTGCGGACAGGGGCCCGGTTGAGAAATGAATTATTCCACTACGAGATTATCAGTGGGTCTCTTCGTTACACAATTCATTTCTCAACCTACGTCTTGATCCTGACGGGTGCGATGAGAAACTGATGTTCAGCTAAACTGGAGTTGTATGGCAAGTTTAATCTTTATAAAGGCAAGACCCATTCTTTCCTCAAGGGAGAATATTACTCCTTGACAAAGGGCCTTTTAATGGGTGACCCCTTTGCCATTACCCCCATATTCGTTTAAATAACCAAGTTTTATAAACCAGAAAGCAGTAGAAAAACTGCCCCGGGCGAGGCAGAAGAAACAGATTGTAAATTGAACTCTAAGGTTCCCAAACTGGTGGTACCAACAAAGGGATTTCCATTAATCAACGCAATATTGCGTTGCGGACTCGTTGCCGTATTGGATAAGGAAAATGAACTGCCATTTTCAGTACCTGCATCCCAGGGAACCAGATTAACAATTAATTTCCTGATCCAATTACCATTACTATCTTTTAATGATAAACCCGAAACACCAACAAACCAATCTGGGCTAGGCGCAATCATCGAAATCAAAGAAATACTAGAATGCTTATCGGTTACTTGAAATACAGTGCTAGATGATGACGGGAAAGGTCTGTAAAGATCATTAGAAATCACCTGGCTACCAGCAGTACCTGCACTAATTGCTTGAGAGATCTCAGATTGGATGGCACCTATTGATCCTGTCTCTGCTACATTTTCAACACCTTGCGATGCCTTTGTGCCTGGTATCCATAATGCGTCCCCTTTTCCATGTGTTACACCTATGAGAATAGTAAAATGCGCATTTACAGGTAAATTAATAGTAATATCATTATTATTCCAGGTGGAGGTGAATTCAAGCTCATAAGTCGCTGTTGCTGCTTGAACAAATAATGGGTTGAACAGTATGAGGAAAATTAACATTAAAATATTTCTGATTACGTACAAAGCTCAGCTAATTTTTAAGAGGTGTCACTATATGAGTACCCATCCCTGTTAAACTGCCTCCATACCATAAAATAATGGAGGTAAATATGTCGAAAAACTCAATCCAGTTCCAACCAGGTATCAGCTTGCAAGAGTTTATCTCAAAATACGGTGATGAAGAGCAGTGCCATCAGGCTCTTTTAAAATGGAGATGGCCTAATGGATTTATATGTCCAGAATGTGGCCACGATCAATATTGTACCTTGAAATCTCGAAAACTGATGCAGTGCAATAGGTGTCACTCGCAGGCATCAGTTACCGCCAGAACCATCTTTGATTCGACCAAACTCCCGCTGACTACTTGGTTTCTGAGTATTTACCTCGTCACACAATCTAAAATTAGCATCTCCGCTCTAAGTTTGAAGAGAACTGTTGGTGTATCTTACAATACCGCTTTGCTGATCAAACATAAAATTCAACAAGTTATGAAAGAACGGGACGATGCTAAACCCATCTCAGCAACCCTCATTCAAGTTGACGATGCCTATTGGGGTGGCAAAAAACGTGATGGACGAAGAGGTCGCGGTGCAACTGGCAAAACTCCTTTTATTGCTGCAGTTTCGACCAATGAGGATGGTCATCCAATTCATATGCGTTTTAGCCAAGTTAGCTCTTTTTCAAAAACAGCTATCATTGACTGGGCATCCAAACACCTCTGTAATGGTAGCGAAGTAGTTACCGACGGCCTTCTCGGTTTTGAAGGCCTTTATGATGCTGGATTCTCTCATAAAGTAATTATCACGGGAGGCGGGCCAGAAAGTGTTAAAATTGCTGACTTCAAGTGGGTAAATACAATCATTGGCAACGTGAAGAGATCATTTCATGGTACATTCCACGCTATCAGTAAAAAACACTTTGGCCGGTACCTCGCTGAATTTTGTTATCGTTTCAATCGCAGATTTGACCTGCGACAGTTGATACCAAGATTTACTTATGTGGCTCTTAGAACGCCACCTATGCCACAAAAGTTAATAAAGGTGGCTGAGCTTTGTGGGTAATCAGAAAAATATTATTTTTCATATTATCTCCGTTTTACATTTTAAGTAGATAGTAAAGTAAACGTAATAAACTCATTCCATGCTCTATGTTCATTATAAGTTTAAGTATCATGTTTTCCTGTGCAACAACACAATCACAGATAATCCTGCCAAACAGATGATAAGTCAGATAACAAGAACACCTGGAAATTCATAGGCCACCTTACCTATCTCAACCTATAAACTTTTAAACGTACCGCCAGGGCAGAGTTTACCATCTGATTTCTTAATTTAAATGTAAACTGACGAACTGGGGTCAAGTCTCCCTTTGGCCTTTAATGATCTTTTTCTCTATCGTTTTGATATATTTTCGAACTGTTCCATCCTCTTTTTTTCGGAGTTTTATTCGCTCAACAGCACTGCTCACTGTGCTAGAATTGCTTATATTGAAATAGTTACCAATACTGGTAAGTGTCATCCTGCTTTAGCGCCGGATAAGATATTTAGCGATATCTCGAGGTAGATTTT
>JAAELB010001062.1 GCA_024227155.1 Desulfobulbaceae bacterium | reverse complement strand
GCCAAGTTTTGGGGTTTCTAGTGTGGTGCCAGAGATAAGCCACCAAAGAACACACCACACCAGCTAAGCTGACTACATAGCAATAGAAGGGAGGCGGATGTAACGGCCATACGCCGAACTCGACCAACGTCCCATGCGCTTAATGAGATCCTCGGGGATCCCTTTAGCAGCAGCATGGGTCGCCGCCCCTATCCTCGCCGAATGGGGGCGCAAAGCTGGGTCCAGATTTGTAAAGGATAACAAATCTTTAAACGTCTTGCTATACCAAGAGTAAGAGACAGGTTTGCCCAAAATGTCACAAAAAAGATTACCTTTACAAGAGCCTCTCAACTGCAAATACCTACTCAGTGCTCTAACTGGGCAAAACCTAGTATGAGTTGCCTTAATTTTGACCACCGCTGGGACACCTTTGGAGTGTTTGTAAGACAAAAGTTTTAATTTAATGCGGGCAGAAGAGACTGAAGTATTGGCGAAAGTGATGGCATTAACAGATTTTGTCATTTCGCCTGGTCGTAAGAAAGCATGAAAAGAAAGTAGTAACATAGCCTTAATCAAAGAAGAAGAATATTCTGACCAACCAAAAGTTGCGACAGCCAAAACCAGAGTGTGTAAAGACGACAAAGTCAAAGGTGGTCTAGGGTCCGACTGGGGCTTATTCTTTTTCATGCCCATTAACACCCTACGAACCAGGAAATGATCTGAT
>JAAELB010001061.1 GCA_024227155.1 Desulfobulbaceae bacterium | reverse complement strand
GATATATCGGTTAATTTTTTCGCACATAACATCCGGATAAGATAGATGGCAACATTTCGGGGTCTGTTAAACCAGCCACGTCTGGTTATACGCAACTCATCAGGAGTGACATTGTAATAATGACAGACTTCTTCAAGAATAATATTCGGCGTCGGTGCCAGTTGTTTTGATTCTGGAATTTCTCGTGACTTTTTCTTAAAATAAAATTCTTTCCTGATTTTTGTGGTAAAACGCTCCGGACCCAATAATGATGGCAATTGTTTCAATGAAAAAAACCGTTTGATCCGTTCAGAATCATCCTGCTCCATGAATTCAATGAAAGCCTTTAATCGTCCTTTTTTCTTTGGTGTCAGCATTGAGAAAATAAGGTCTTTTTCAATCCAGTTCCAGGTTTTGGCGTAGGAGAGGTATCCTTTATGGCTGCTCCACCTGTAATCGGCCATATCTGTTACCCTAGATGCCCTGACAGGATTTTTATGTATATACCTGACAAGCTCTAAAAGGTGTGAATCATCACATACAAGAACAGATTTGAATCGTCCCCGGAAAAGAGGGCCGTCAAATCCATGTTTTTTATTGAACCGTTGCGTATAGATGCTGTTTATATGGCGCATGGCTCTTGAGATATTGGCATCGGGAGTCTGAATCAGAATATGATAATGATGGGTCATCAGGCAGTACGCGGCAATATTGATATTCCAGAGTTCTTTGCTCTGCTTTAACAGTTCCAGAAACATCTGGTAATCACTATGCTGGTGAAATATGGGTTCTGACCGTCTTCCCCGGTTCATGACATGATACCATGCTCCAGGGAATTCTATTCTAAGTGGTCGTGACATAGATCCTTTTTAACAGAATTGAGAGTAAAGCTCAACTAGAGATTTGACCCGGTGGTCCATACGGTGTTTTAATTGTTGGAATATAGAAATTAGGGCAGGGATAATTCCGATAGCCATTTGGATGCATTTCTGAGTTCCGCTCCATTGGGGAATGTCTTTTCTCTACTTAACGCTTTTGAAATCTGAATCATTTTAATGTCGGGAAAGAATTTTCTGAATTTTTTAAAATTGGGGCTCAGGTTATTATCTTTCCATTTTACTTCTACCAGTAATGAAGGGGTGGTGTTGGATGTTATGCAAAAATCTATTTCTTTGCCATCCTTGTTTTTTATGTAATATAATTTTCTTTCTTCCCCAAAACAATCTTCCCGGAAATGCACTTCTTTTTGAATGGCGCATGCAACAGCATTTTCCAGTTTCACG
>JAAELB010001060.1 GCA_024227155.1 Desulfobulbaceae bacterium | reverse complement strand
TCTTCAGCCGAATCGCCTGCCTGCGTTGATTTCTTACACAAGCTGTTCGCGTGGCGTCCCGAGGAACGTTTGTCGGCTACAGCAGCGTGCGAACACGCGTTTCTTCAAACACGTCCACTCGCTCGCGTGCTCGAGGGCGCAGGGAAAAATTGCCCAGGCGCCGTCATCGCAGGCCACGTCGACGCGGATGTTTTGGAATATATCCAAAACGACATTGCGTGGGAAAAGTGGCACAGGAAATGTTTCGCCAGCAATTTCGAGGCGAACAAAAGCATCGAGCGTGGGGAGGCGGCCAAGCGCTTGAAGGTCGAATACGTGGGGTACGCGGACCCGCATACCCCGCCAACGTGCTTACGGTTGAATGCCGACGATAATTTGCAGGCCGTGGACAGCAGTCGGGTGCAAGCCTTTGTGCGGGCCTTGAAGAAATGTAACCGCGAATGGCTGCATCAGCTTACGGAGCGGGCTCGGCAGCAGATCGCTCGCATCGGCATGCCCGCTGAATTCTTGGAGGCCAGCGGCAAGCCGTTCCTCCAGGAGTGCTTCACGGAAAATGCTTTCACGTACGTTTCAGGAATGGTAATGAAGCCGGGAGAACGCGAGGAAGCTTGGCACACAGACGGTGGCGCTTCTGTGATCCACGCGGGTCTCACTATTTTCGGCCACCGCACGGTCGAAGTTGCGAGCTGCGGCCCAGACGGTAACAATACTACAGAGCTGCATCAGCCACCTGGGTCGCTCTACGTCGGCAATTTTAGTGCCCTGGAACACCGAGTCTGCCACACAGCTGAATCAGCAGGATGCTATGGCGACGAGGCGTCGGCGGAACTAATCAAGATCGCGATCATGTTGCGCGCAGATTATTTCAGGTGCGCGCGGGCGAGGGAAATCAATTCAACGCCTGGGCCTCGCGAGTTGTTCCTTGTCGTTAACAAAGAAGTGGCCCAACACATCGCGCAGATGCCGTTTGATTTGCCCAGTTTGGACGAGGTTATTGCGGAAAAGAGTGACTTGGACGGACGAGCGTGGAAAACAACATATTTAATCATATATAAAGACAGATATATACATATATATGGCATAAAATGTTGAAATTGTTTCTGAATTTTGCCAAACAAATGTTGAAATATGTTGAAAACCATTAGGGTTAAGAAGGTCAACATTTTCTTAACCGCCAGCCAGTCAGCAGTAGTAGTAGTAGGAGTAGTAGTAGTAGTAGTAGTAGTAGTAGTAGTAGTAGGAGTAGTAGTAGTAGTAGTAGTAGTAGTAGTAGTAGTAGTAGTAGTAGTAGTAGTAGTAGTAGTAGTAGTAGTAGTAGTAGTAGTAGTAGTAGTA
>JAAELB010001059.1 GCA_024227155.1 Desulfobulbaceae bacterium | reverse complement strand
TAGAAGGGTCAAATGTTAAGGTAGTAGATGAGATGGTAAGTATGATTGATCATCATAGAATGTATCAGATTTATCAGAAAATGATGATGACATTTGATGAAATCGATGAAAAAGCAATTAATGATGTAGGCAAGTTACAATAAACCAAGGAGGGTAAAATGATTAGAGCGCTATGGACAGCGGCAACCGGAATGACAGCTCAACAGATGAAAACAGATGTTACAGCAAATAATCTTGCAAATTCAAATACAACTGGATTTAAAAAATCAAAAGCAAATTTTGAGGACTTAATGTATCAGACCACACTTATTGCAGGGCAGACTACACCTGGTGGGGGACAGGTTCCCACAGGTATACAGGTTGGTATGGGTGTAAAACCTTCTGGAGTACAAAAAATATTTACCCAGGGTGATTATGTTGAGACTGGAAATGATCTTGATATAGCGATTCAGGGAGAAGGATTCTTTAAAGTGCTCCATGGCGACGAAGAGCTTTATACAAGGGCAGGAAATTTTTCTCTGGATAGTGAAGGTTATATAACAACTCCTTCCGGCGACAGACTACAACCGGAAATTGCAATTCCTGCAGAGGCAGTTACGATAAGTCTTCAGGATAATGGTATTTTTACAACCCATGGTGCTGACGAAACAATCCTTTCTACTGAACAGATAAATGTGTCAACATTTATTAATCCCGGTGGTTTGTTTGCAGTAGGGAATAATCTTTTTAGAGAAACTGAAGGATCAGGAACAGCAACTGAGGGAATTCCAGGCGAAGCAGGTGCAGGTACAGTTGTGAATAATTATCTTGAAATGTCAAATGTGAGCATTGTAGAGGAAATGGTTTCAATGATAACAGGGCAGAGAACCTATGAAGCAAATTCAAAATC
>JAAELB010001058.1 GCA_024227155.1 Desulfobulbaceae bacterium | reverse complement strand
TTATCTCGACTTGCCAAATTGTTATCTCGACTTGCCAAATCGTTATCTCGACATGCCAAATCGTTATCTCAACTTGCCAAATCGTTATCTCGACTTGCCAAATCGTTATCTCGACATGCCAAATCGTTTTCTCGACTTACCAAATCGTTTTCTCAATCTTACAAATCGTTATCTCAACCTTACAAATCGTTATCTCAAGTTTACTAATCGTTTTCTCAAGTTTACTAATCGTTTGCACTACTTCACATTAATTGTGGGAACAATTTCACAGGTCGTTTATTGTCCAACTGAGAATGAACGACTTTAGTCATTGGGGTAGATCACACCATAAAACGTACTGGTACTTGTACCGGGTACTTGTACTATGCTAGATGCTAAATTCCCCAGTGATGATATGTCCCTTGTGTGCTAATGCCATTAAGATTTCATTATGTGTCATTCCAAGGTCAAAATAAAGCTTTATCAATTCATTTCAATTAGCCATGATTGCCATGTAATAACCTCTGGTGCAGTGTTCTAAGGGACAATGCAGACAAAAGGGGAATGTCGAGAAAAAGGATTTTAATATCTTTATAATAATGATCTGTTCGTTTTCTCTACTTGTACAAAGTTGATATAACGATGTGCAAAGTTGATATAACGATGAACAAAGTTGATATAATGATGTTCAAAGTTGATATAACA
>JAAELB010001057.1 GCA_024227155.1 Desulfobulbaceae bacterium | reverse complement strand
TGAAGTTATTCCACGCGAATAGGCAAGCAGTACAACTTTGAGCAGGATACGCGGATCATATGCGGGTGCACCAGTATCATCATTTTGGTACCTGGCATCCAGTTGAGACAGATTCAGGTCTTCATCGATCAAATGGTTTATAGCAAATTGAAAAGTACCTTGCTGAAGTTGCTTATGAAATAATACAGGAAGAAAGTGACCTTGAGCAGGGTTGGTAGGCTTATATTTTGCCACAAATGACCTCTTTTTCAATGTTCAGTGGTCTAATTGACAATTACGAATGAAATATACCAAAAAAATGTAATAATATCAGGATGGTTATCCTTTTTCTACAGGCTCAACGATTAAGCTCACGGGCCGCCGACCGTAGGGAGGGAACAAGGTTCCACTAAATTTTGTTAAGAGTAACACTGTTCCAAAGTTGTCACAAATTTAAAAAAAGGCCGCTCCTTGCGGTCCGGTGCAGCGCTGGGTTATGTCCCCGGGGGGCACCAATAGGCCGGATCATTGAATTCCTTAACGCACGTAGGGGTCAGTAAAGGGGTCAAGCCAGCTCTTGACTCTTTTGAACTGGCTCCAAGACCAACATGTATCGAATAGCGTTATATCATTTTTTAGGCCCGAGGAAATGAGTCAATCTTCAGCTAAAGTCTCATCAGAGATGAACAAACAGTATGCTTTCGCCAAAAAAGTCATCCTCCAGAGTCAAGAGATTTCCACTATATCTTGACTTTTGTCAGCTCACTAAACGCTTTCATTTTTTTGTGAAATGATATGGAACTTCATCACCCTCCGACTGTTTTAAAGAGTTTGAACGAAATAATTCATCTAAAGGATGTACTACATTGTGTTGTGCAGCTTGTGTCTGTGAATTCGGACAGTTAACGTAGTATCACTAGCTACCTGTAATTTCAAATTTATATCAAATTACCCTTGAAACTCAGCTGTTTTTTGGAGTCGGAGAATGAGGGGGACGTATCACGTTTTTATTGGCATGCGGTCTTCAGAAGGTGCCGGGTTTGTATAGGGGGCAAATAGATATTGATGCCCGGATCATCGATTTGACAGGTACAAAAACAAAGCCCCGGCGTGTTTCTTTCACCATACAGGCTGTTGAGATTCTCGTTCAATCAAGGGCAATTTTTTTCGGGGAAGGCAATTCGCCGGTGGAAAGGCGATGGTCTGGCTTTCGATTTCGCTGAGTGCACCTTGAATACTGACACTTTCGTCCACTCTTCCTGAGTCTGCGTTTATCTGATCTTGAACAAAATATCCAATTACTCATGGTACCCTATAGTTGCACTGCTTTTCGTCATAGAGGCGAGTAAGGCTTTTTAGGAAGAGAGGATCTTGGTGAACCAGCGCAACCACTGTTGAGCGATGAAACCAGATAATTTCCAAAGGTCCCTGGGCGCGAATGGTCTTATCATTCTTTCCAGTAAGAATATTATAGATCCCCAGTACAGAACCAGGCCCTAAAACATCTTCCGTGCTTTCGTTGTCAGTACCACCTGTTGTCCCGATTTGCTCAACCACACCTCGAGCGATCAGGGCCAGTGAGCCCTCCGTTTCTCCCATTTGATAGAGGGTATCCCCATCAGCATAGATGCAGATATCTGTAGATGCCTGTAAACGGTCTCGCGTTTCGGGGGTGACCTCTGCCAGCCAGTTGGCCCTGGAAAGTATTTCTTGCGGTGACGGAACCACAATCTTGGTAGGGGTAAGATGGAGCTGCTT
>JAAELB010001056.1 GCA_024227155.1 Desulfobulbaceae bacterium | reverse complement strand
TTCAGATGAAAAATACAAACAAATAAATACATTTATATGTATATATATATATACTGATAACACCTACTGGTTTTCTGTAAGTTAACATAAAAATAGCAGTCATTTGTGACACACAATGGATGTAGTTTGTTTTGTTTTGTCAATCATCATCTTGTTTTTCATTCCTTACTGTTACATCTATACAGTCATTGCAAGTATAAAAACGTATCAAGACTGTTTGTAATTTGTAGTTAAATATCCTTAACTATGATCACACAAAAACTGTTATTGACTTTCATGACAAAACTGTTGTTTTTCAAAAATAACATACAAAACGTTCATTACACAATGAACAGATAGACATTATAAAGTACATCTTGAAGGTGGCCATCATTGATTTATGAAAGACTCCATACAGAAGGTTATTTTTTGCGACAAAAACAGGTGCCTCATCTGGTCACATGACAAAAAGCCCATTTTGTAAGATAAAGGATAATAGCACCTTGTTGCTATGTTATCTTAATATACCACACTGTTGCCATGGCAACACTTCTGCAGTCATATGCTATTTATGCAATATTGTATAGTACTTGTTACTATGGAAACAATAAAAAGCCCATTTTATAAGATATAGGATAATAGCACTTTGATGCTATGCTATCTTAACATACCACACTGTTGCCATGGCAACACTTCTG
>JAAELB010001055.1 GCA_024227155.1 Desulfobulbaceae bacterium | reverse complement strand
GCGACTGGCAATGATTTGAGGTACTCCATCTGTTTGGCATTTACTTTCTTCCCGAGTTCATTCTTGATTTGAGCTTGTCTACGTGTAGTGACAGCCTGCACGTAATTTCCTGCCAAATCTTCCTCGTATAGTTGTTTATTTAGCTCATTACTGATCGTTTGAATTTGGCCAGCAAACTCAATCGTTCCAGTATGCTTCATTTCCTCTTGTATTGCCATCACTTGCTCATTTAGCCCTACACATATCTCATCTATGATCTGCACTGCCTGCCCATCTTTTCTACCTGTACCGGGAGCATTAGGACACTGCTCACTCATGTGTGCCTGGGTCAATGCCTCAGGGCAACAGACAGCTGCTACCTGCATTCCTGTCTGCTCAGACATGTCTGCTCTCTTGGCTGTTGTTATTGGCAGATGTGGGTCACTAGTGGCCTGTTTTTCTGGGTCACTATCCTTATGGCTTGTTTTGATTCTGCCTTGACACACATTTGGAGCTGTGCTCCTTTCACT
>JAAELB010001054.1 GCA_024227155.1 Desulfobulbaceae bacterium | reverse complement strand
GCTGCAAGAATGGTTGTTGGTCATTTTATGACTGAAATGGTTTTCAATGCTTTAGCAAAAGCAGCTCCAGATAATATCATTGCAGGTTCCGGAGGAACCCCTGCCCAGACAAACATTTTTCAAGGTTCCTTTGCAGATGGTAAACCCTGGCACACTATGATTATTCGTGGCGGCGGAATGGGAGCATCTTCAAGGTTTGACGGTCATCACTGTGCAATTTTCCCAGCAAATGGTGCAAATACACCAGTTGAAATCCTTGAAAGTGATACAACAATGATTGTTGAGTCAAGAAGTTTGATTCAGGACTCAGGAGGGCCAGGTAAGCAACGTGGTGGTATTGGAAGACAAATGATAATTCGCTCACCAGATAATGATGGTGAGGGCAACCCTGTTGGTACAACCTCCATTGCTGTGCAGGCAGGGCGCTATATTTATCCACCTGAGGGCATATTTGGCGGAGAAGATGGCTCAAAAGCAAAATTTTTAAAAAATGGTGAAAATGCAGATCCAAGCGGGCTTACTTTTTGTGATCCAGGCGATAGGATTTCATTTATAAGTGCTGGTGGCGGTGGATATGGTAACCCATTTGAAAGGGACCCTGAAGCTGTAGAGCGTGATGTACAATATGGTTATGTAAGTTGC
>JAAELB010001053.1 GCA_024227155.1 Desulfobulbaceae bacterium | reverse complement strand
GTACGTAGAATCTGTACCAAATATTCAGACTTCTACAAACACTGTATTACATTATGCGCGCATTTTATCCGGAGAAACTACCCCGGAGAACTCCTCGAAGAAGCACTCTTCAAAGCTTCTCAATTGAGAAGGGAGGACCTGCTACGCCCACCCCTTCCCAAAATAACAAAATCAAATGAGAACTCAGTTTTTCTCATTACCACTTACCATCCTCACCATCACATATTACAGGATCTGGTAAAAAACAATTGGGACATCCTAGGTAGAAGTACCACTACCTCCACACTTCACAAGAAAAAGCTTGTGTGTGGCTACAGACGCCCCAAAAATCTCCGTGACAAACTTACTAAGGCAAAAGTAGACCCCATACCAGGTGACGAACTACTGAACCCTTACACCCTTGTACAGGATACTCCTACTACATCACATAACACCACCACTGCCATTAACGCACAAAGTACTCAAAAAACAATGTTTGATTACTTCACAAAAACACACAACCAAACACCAAACCCAGCAATACCTATTGCAAAACCCAACCCCAACCCTAAATTCATTTCAAAGAAAGAAAGAGGGTTCAATTGGTGTGACAAACCACTCTGTAGATATTGTCCTCTTTTAGACAAAACTGGATTCATTATCTGCACTTACACACAAGAGAAATTCACAACAATGAAAAACATCTCTTGTCGCAGTTCCAACGTGATTTACAGCATCACATGCAAAGTCTGCAAAATCCAATATGTTGGACAAACCAGGCGCCAACTACAGGCCCGCTTTGCAGGACATTTCAATGATGTCCTCAACAGCTTCCAACATAAACCTGTCTCTGCCCATTTTTCACAGAGACCACACAGAGGCACAAAAGACTTCCTAATACACATTCTGGAATTCATAAGGAAACCAGCCAAGTCTACACAAGCTGGTAAAATCCTCCTCAGGCGTGAAGCACACTGGGTAAACACCCTGCGCACCCACGCACCCATAGGTCTAAACCTCGAGGACCCTAAGGAGTTCAAGGGATACAAAGCCTAGACTCTCCGTGTCGTCATGACTCCCCCGAGTCACCCCCTAAAAATGGGGTAGATGTGCGCTTTTTGCTATTTACTCTTATCGTCTCGTCACCAATTAATTATTACCAAAATAGCAAACCACATCTCAGCCACATTCTAGTATTTCACT
>JAAELB010001052.1 GCA_024227155.1 Desulfobulbaceae bacterium | reverse complement strand
CTTGTCTTTTCCATATTATTATAAAACTATCTCAACATTTCGAAAAAAGCTTCCAGGCGAGTTTCGAACTGACCCCGGGTCTGCCAGTTTTCATCCATCTCCGCCAGGAGGACGGGTATTCCGTTTTTTTTCAATTCCGCGGACAGGTGCGGATAATCGGACAGGTGCGGTGTGCAGAACTTTTGAACCACAAAGAGAACCCCGCGAGCCCCGGACCGTTCCAGCAGGTTCCGGATCTCGGCCAGGCGGTCCTCCGCCCGAACTCGCGACGCACAATGCACCCGGTTGAAATGCCGGTCCATCAGCCGGTCGAAAGGCGGGTTTCCAGCGGACGACGCCTGGCCGAAAGCTCTCAACCCGGTACACAGATCATCCGCCACGACCAGCCCGCCGCACGTTTCAACAGTCTCCAGGACAGCCGCTGATTCGATGAGGCTGCCGGATACCAGCACGGGGACACCCGGTCGCTGAAGGACCTCCCCATCCTTTACCGCCGTGTGAAGAT
>JAAELB010001051.1 GCA_024227155.1 Desulfobulbaceae bacterium | reverse complement strand
TGTCCAATCCTGACGTGTCCAGTGTGGGCAGCTGCGAAAATTCATCAATGGGACACATTTTTTATGGTCACATAAAAGTCTCAATATCACTCATTTTGGGATGTTAACCCACTCTTTAGGCTCCTAGGGTCATGAAATCACCAATATGAAGCATGTCAGGTCCCACCCTATCATGACGGGGGGACCTGATATTTTGGGACACATTTTTGGACAAACAGCTGTGTCCTGTTAATAATACATAATATATCAGAGCTTTTATCATCTCCTTCATATATTTGGATGTCCTGGGCCATATTATTACCCTCACCTGACAGCTTCATCCAACCCTGACATGTCCAGTGTGGGCGGCTGCGAAAATTCATCAGTGGGACATATTTTTTATGGTGCCATAATAGTCTCAATATCACTCGTTTTGGAATGTTAACCCACTCTCTAAGTGCCTTGGGTTATGAAATGACCAATATGAAGCATGTCAGGTCCCACCCTATCATGCTGGGGGACCTGACATTTTGGGATACATTTTTGAACAAACACTTAATAATGCACAATATGCCAGAGCTTTTGCAATCCTATCCATACCTTTGGATTTCCTGAACCATGTTTTTACCCTCACCTGACAGCTTGGTCCAACCATGACATGTCCAGTGTGGGCGGCTGTGAAAATTCATCAGTGGGACACATTTTTTATGGTCACATAAAAATCTCAATATCACCCATTTTGGAATG
>JAAELB010001050.1 GCA_024227155.1 Desulfobulbaceae bacterium | reverse complement strand
CTTTGGGATAAATTGTTAGCTTTGGCATCTGAATGAACTCGAACATTGGAAAAATCTTGTCCAAAAATAGACCCCATACTAGATCGTGTCCCACTATCAAGTGAATGACCAGAACCTTTAAGCTGATTCTGAATTTGAACTGGGTCAGTTGAAGGATTTGGATTATTGTTGTTATGTGTTTTAAAGAACAAGTTGCCTGTATTAAATAAACTGTTGGAATCATCGCCACCTGGAAAATTAGCAGATAGTTCGTCAGGAAGATCACTGCTTTTGTTAGTGCTGGACCATGTTTCAATCGCACTACGAACCCTGTTAGTAACCAAAGGTATATAATCTCTGGCAGAATTTACTCCACCAGCTCCTGGTGCAGAACTTTGGATTGTTGCCTCAAGTTGTTTTCCACTCTGGGCATTAGTATTGCTAAATTTGCTGTTAATCCATGGGCTGCCAATCTTAGAAAACATGTTTTCATCTAAGTTAGCTTCTGCTGTGGCAGTGACACTGGCTCGCAGTTGCCCCAAAAAATCACTTTTCCGCATTTG
>JAAELB010001049.1 GCA_024227155.1 Desulfobulbaceae bacterium | reverse complement strand
GATGATGAGGAAGCAATCGTTGATGTCCTGCAACAAACACTGGTACATCTTGGCTATAGGGTGGAGGGCGAATCTAGCAGTAAAAAAGTATTAGAAATATTTCGATCTAACCCGGCCAGATTCGATCTGGTGATCACCGACATGACCATGCCGGGATTGACAGGTGATAAACTAGCCCGGGAACTCATAGATATCCGGCCAGATATCCCTATCATTCTCTGTACTGGATTCAGTGAAAAGGTTACAAACGAAGAGGCCCTGTCCATCGGTATCCGAGAGCTGCTTTTAAAACCTCTCGACACCGCTGACCTGGCCGATAAGGTTCGGAAGGTTCTTAATCTCCGATAAAAAAAGAGCCTATCCAACCCATATCTCCCTGCAACAACACCTATCCTAGCCGCTCTGCGCCACCAGCAATATTTTTCACTTCATTATGCGTTCACATGAGAGTGGCTGTCAAAAAAGAATTCCAATCGGTTTGTCCATTGCCAGAACAAAGGCACCAAAATTCTTTTGTGAAAACTCTGTTGCGTATGGTGGCGTGAAGAAGTGGTGGGGTCAACTATAAAAATTTACAGGAAACTTTAGTTGTTGAGTGAGGCACTAATGTATCTCACTTAAATTTAAGACATTGAAAAAATGTTCATGAGAAAATCAGCTTAGGTCGATATCCTGGGAATTGAGAGGGTGAAGGTGATCAGGTTGTCAGTAGCTGGCTCAAGAAAAAGCTGCCCTTTGTGGGCACGAATAATTTCGTGGGCGAGTGGTAAACCAAGACCAGAGCCGGGAACCCTTTTACTCCGAGATTTATCTATCCGATAGAACCTGTCAAAAATACGTTTTCTTTCTGTATCAGATATAGGAGTAGCGGAATTGGAAATGTGAAATCGAACGTTTTTTGTATCCTGCCTCAGATTGACCCTAATTAAACCTTCCTTTAGATTGTATTTGACACTATTTGAGGTGAGATTTTGAATTGCCTGTCGCAGCAGTTCCGGGTCGGCCTGAACCATCACTTTGGGGGAAATATGTTGCTCTAATTTGAGATGAGGGGCAATTGCCCCTATGTCTTCAATAATCGACTCGATCATCCCGCTCATATCACAAGGTTCAAAATGCAGGATCAACTCTCCGGCATCGGCTCTGGAGAGGATCAGGAGTTTTTGAACAATAACTTTTAAGCGCTGAACTTCTTCAAGCAGATCGTTGCTTCGCTGTTGTTCATCAGAACCATTCTCTGTATTTTGCACCGCATCATCTAAGACCCCTTGCAAAATCGTCAGAGGTGTCTGGAGCTCGTGTGCTGCATCTGCACTAAATCTTACCGCTTGAACAAAACCTGTTTCAAGACGACCAAGCATATCGTTGATCACCTGGACCAGTCTCAATAACTCTGAGTCTGCCCCAACAACTGAAATCCGCTGATCAAGACCACGGGTACTAATTTTTTCGGCGGTCCGGGTTATCAGAATGACAGGCTTCAGAGCTCGATGAGCAATCCACCAGCCCCCCCCCCGCCATGAGCATCAAAGCCAGGGGGACAGATATAAGAAAAATCTTTTTGTAGCGGGCAGCATCATCAAAGTATCCACTCATGTTCATGCCAAGCATGATGGTGATGTGTTGGTTTCCCATGATGCCGGTTCGCCATGTGCCTTCAGCGGGTTCCATCGTTAGAAACAAGGGCTTTTTGATGCGGGGTGGCGGACGAAGCAGTGGTGGCGGTCTAGCTGCTGCAGATCTGATTTTGTGTTCTATTCTTGCTGTCACCCTGGGACCGGCAGAATAACCTCGGGGTCCCCTTCTGAATTCACCCGCAACGGGCCCTGTCTCCATTTAACCATCGAACTCGGGGAAGGAGGCGATTGTGATCTCTTGCGGCCAATGAGGAGATCTGTAGATAAGTTGATCTTCTGCGTCTGTTACTTGAACGATCAGGTCTTCCCAACGTTCCTGGCCATAGATAGAGCGTAAGGATTTGTCGAACTCCTGCCAATGTCTTTTGGGGTGCCATACGTGTAGTTGACTTTCCCCAAGGGTCAATATTTCTCTGTCTATGCGATCTAATCCTACCCGGCTGATCACTGTCAGAAAAAAGAGACCGAAAATCACCAGCACAGAGCCAGAGATCAAGACGGAAAGAAGCGCGATTTTTAGCCGGAACAAGGCCTATTCTCCTGTCTCATTTTTCAGACGATACCCGACACCTCTCACTGTTTCTATGACCGGGGCGTTTGGGAGAATATTTATCTTGTTGCGCAATCGTCGGATGTAAACATCCACTACATTGGTCTGCGGATCAAAGTCGTATCCCCAAACATTTTCAAGAATCTGTGTTCGCGTGTATACACGGTCAGGTGAACGTATGAGTAGTTCAAGCAGACTGAATTCCCGGGCTGTAAGATCAATTGCAGTTTCCTCAACCCTGACTTCACGATTAATGAGATTCACGACCAGAGTACCGTATTGCAAAAGATTCAGAGTTTCTCCCGATGCCCGCCTGGTAACGGCGTGGATAGGTGCTGTTAGTTCCTCAATGAAAAATGGCTTACATAAATAATCATCCGCCCCGAGATTGAGGCCTTCAAGACGTTCATTGAGAGCTGAACGTGCGGTAAGAAGAATTACAGGAACACTGTTTTTCTGTTCCCGGAGATTGCGGAGTATACTAAGGCCATCACGGCCGGGCAGCATAATGTCGAGAACTATAACGTCGTAGGCCTGGGTGGTGGCCAAGAGATAACCATCGTCGCCATCGTCACAAGAGTTGACAACAAAGCCCTGTTCTTTGAGCCCTTTCTGAGTAAATGAGCTGATTTTGGGGTCGTCTTCTATCAAAAGTACTTTCATATCAATAGATGACCATTTACTGGTGTGGGTTGTCAATGATGAACCTTAATCTCACCATACTGGCGAAACAGAACATCAATGTCGTAAAAAAGATAATTTCAATGTATGGGAACAACAAAGTTTCTTTAAAACTTTCTGATTAGTGTGATCTTCGAGGCACTTATCCCGTCTATCGGGGTTAGGGTATTTTTCAGGGTGAGTTTTGATGAAGGCGATTATCCCGTCTTTCTTACCGTTTACTGGGTCAGGATTGTTATACATACGACCCTACAGTGGTCTTGGCCTCGGCAATTAATTCGTTCCCTATCGGCTTACCGGTCGCTGGATCGAGCAAGGGAGCGAAATTGGTTCCCTTAATATTCTTATTCGGATGTATTACCATGTTCATGTTTAAGTCAAAGATATATAAATACCCTCCTCCGGCGATCTTCATTGTACGGAGATGCTTTCCTAGATCTGAGATCGTGACCTTGCCAGTGAGAGTCTCCTGCTCTATATCTGTAAACTGAACCCCACAAACAGGTATTTGTGCCCATGAATAATATTCAAATCTATGTTTTAATCTATTGGTGCTTTTATGTAAACTTAAGGAAATATCATTGAAGCAGAAATTGAAGGAGGGATTATGAAACTGTTTTTTACTGTATTGGTCGCAGCGGCTATTCTTTTACCATTACCTGTCAGTTCGGCGGTAGTTGGTGACATCAATCAAGATGGAAAAATTGACCTCATGGAATCCATCTATGCTCTTCAGGTTGCCTCAGGAATATACCCTGCCATAGATGATTCCTGTCTATTAACGGGCCAAGGGGCTTGGGCAGGCGCCCAAAATTATAACTTATGCGATGTTGTTACCCGTTCAGATCTTACCTATGCATGCACCACTGCACATACGTCTGATATCAGCACTAATGCGCCCCCAAACACCACCTACTGGACTGTTTTATCGATTAAAGGTGACACTGGAGCAACAGGCCAGGTAGGCCAGGCCAAAGGTCTCAGCATTGGTACTGAGGTAACGCGTACCATAGGCCCAGAAACTTACATATGGTTAGACAGAAATCTCGGTGCCAGTCAGGTTGCAACCGCCTACAATGACACACTAGCTTATGGTGATTTATACCAGTGGGGCAGAGGTGTAGACGGGCATGAGAGTCGCACGAGTCCGCCAACTACCGTTTTGAGTTCATCTGATGCCCCTAGACATGATAATTTTATTCTAACCTCTTCATCTCCTTACGATTGGAGGAGTCCGCAGAACGATAATCTCTGGCAGGACGGAATGGGAAACAGAACATGATTCCTGGAGCGTTGATAACCAAAATCGCCAGGGAGCCTTTGCTTCATCCCTGAAGCTTGTTGTGGCGGGGTACCGCTACTTCAGCGATGGGACCTTCTAAGTCGCAGGCCGCATCGGCAACTACTGGTCCAGTACGGTGGATGGCAGCGCCAGCCGCTACTTGTACTTCAGCAGCGGTAGCGCCAACATCCCCATCCTCAGCCGTGCGTACGGCCTCAGTGTCCGTTGCCTTAAGGATTAATACACTTTGACTTATTTGTCTCTTTGGACACTTTCCCCTGTATCCCGCGTCTTTTTGCGGGTGCAGGGGGATGGCTCCTTGCTCCCACGTTCTGAGTGGGAACAAGAATTAAATTGAGTTTTAAATTATCAGAAAGATGATCTCATAATAATGTCGATCAGGTTTTTATGTTTCATATTCGCAGTCTCCATTTTTACCTGTGCTGTTGCTGCTCCATGCCCGGGTCAGTCAGGGACGATCATTCATGCCAGAACAACGTCTACTTTTGAACTACAGGGCTATGCCGGGCTTAAAACTATTTCAATTTACCATGGAACTTTGACAGCCGGTGAAAGCCTGAAACTGGAAACTTCATATAATGGTCTGGCCATGTTGATTTTTTCCGGCGGGCAAAGATATCCGGTAATTTTAGGTAAACAATCATCTGACCTGATCATTACAAGTCCTGATGAGCAGCCATCCTTTGCAGATGGAGATGAAAACCAGCTCTTTTACCAGTTACTATCAGGTGAAAAACCAGCTGGCAAGGGAGACGGTGTTGCCAGGTTGTTGATACAGGGAAAAGAGCTGCTTGATTCAAGCAGCTCAATCCAAACGGTGGAGGAACTCCGTAAGAAAAAAATCGACTTTCAGGAGTTTGTACAGAGCAATTACCTGAAGCTTTCTCATAGTGATCTTATACAACGTTTGGTCAGTCAATATTTTATGATGCACGAATACGTGCGATATCACCAGGAAGGCTCACCTGCTGGCGATATTCGTTTGCTGTATCAACAAGAGGTGCTGGCCGGCGTAAGGAGCCTGCTGGTGCTTGTACAGGATGATATCCCTGGAAACAAACTTCTAAACTACATTATAGGGTTCTATTACAACAGAGGAATGGTTACTTTTGCGTCATTTATTGCAGACAATTTCAGAGAGATTGCTCATTGTGAAGGAGAGAATCTGGAACTGAGTGACTTTCCGGCAAACCTTAAACTGACACTCTCAGACGGTTCTACTGTCGGGGAACTTGGGAAGTTAAAGGGGGCAAAAACAATTTCTTTAGTTTCTTCAGATTGTCCGGTTTCCATGGTGAAAACGGTCATGAAGGCTCGTGAAACAGTTAGCACAAAAGATCATACAATCAATCGCTTTATTATCGTGGTTCCTCTTGAAAAATTATCAATAAAACACCGTGGTATGAGCAGGAACGTAAGTGGTGGGAAAATGCTTTTTATCAATGATGAGAAATGGCGAGAAGAGAATCTGTCAAAGATTATCCGATTGCCTTTCTTTGTTAATATTGCCCAATCCAGGATACAATGAAAATCAACTACCAAAAAGTGCGTACCGAACGTTTTAATAACCCGCCACGGGAAAAGAACACTGGACCACGTGACTAATAACGTATCAATATACCACGGTATTCTGTTGTGGCAGTAGGCCCGTGGTCAGTGTTTATTAATTGGTTATCTGATATATTTTAATGTCAACGCAGAATTTTTGGAGAAAGAGGTTTAACTCTTTTCCAAGACTTTGATGCTTTTTCTGCATTCCACAAATCATAATTCTTTTGTAAATTCAACCACAAATCAGGTGATGTATTAAAAGCTCTAGATAGCCTCAGAGCCATGTCAGGAGTTACAGAGCCTCTTTCATTTAGAATTTTAGACAAAGTTTTCCTTGAGACACCTAGGTTTTCAGCCATATCTTTGATAGATATAGAAAGAGGAACTAAATAGTCTTCTTTAACAATAGCACCGGGGTGCGTTGGTTTTCTTTTCATTTTCTGCATACCACCTCCCTAGTGATAATCATCGTAATCAACAATATATGCATCACCATCTCTAAATTCGAAGAAGACTCTCCAATTCCCAGATACTTTCACTGAGAATTGACCAGCTTTATCACCTTTTAGCTCATGTAAATTTGAACCTGGGTAATTCATATCTTTTATGTCACTTGCAGCATTCAAACGATCTAAAAGCCTTGAAAGCCGAGAAGAATGCTCAGCCTTTATTCCTTTCTTGGTTCCCGTAAAAAAGAATTTTTCTAATCCTTTATGTTTGAATGATTTAATCATGATTGTATCGTAACCCATTGGGTTACGTGATGCAATTTAAAAAAGATAACTGTCGAATGCGTCACCACAATAATTTGACGATTATCGACCGATTGGATGGTGCGCATTGCGCACCCTACGGACTGACCTGATCATTACAAGTCCTGATGAGCAGCCATCCTTTACAGATGAAGATGAAAAGCAGTTCAATCCAAACTGTGGAGGAACTCCGTGAGAAAAAAATCGACTTTCAGGAGTTTGTACAGAGCAATTACCTGGAGCTTTCTCATAGTGATCTTATACGACGTTTGGTCAGTCAATATTTTATGATGCACGAATACGTGCGATATCACCAGGAAGGCTCACCTGCTGGCGATATTCTTTTGCGGTATCAACAAGAGGTGCTGGCCGGCGTAAGGAGCCTGCTGATGCTTGTACAGGATGATATCCCTGGAAACAAACTTCTAAACTACATTATAGGGTTCTATTACAACAGAGGAATGGTTACTTTTGCGTCATTTATTGCAAACAATTTCAGAAATGGCGAGAAGAGAATCTGTCAAAGATTATCCGATTGCCTTTCTTTGTTATATTGCCCAATCCAAGATACAATGAAAATCAAATTGAAGAGATGAGCAAATGTCCTCTATTTCTAGATCCCAGAGACAATTATATCACATTTCGTAGCTAGTTAATTCACCATATCTTGGACCCTCAGGACCACTTAAAATGTTAAATGAAAAGATGACCAATCCATCAAAGAGAGCAAGCTGAGACAGGAGGTTTTTCACTCGCAGTAGCGGCAGGCATATCCAGATGAATTTCTTTCAGGCGGTAATGTGACAGCAGATGAAAATTTTGTATATAAATCGTTGAGAATAAGAGTTCGCAACCAACTGGCTCATAATAAATCCGAGCACTTTAAAGTAACGGTGGATCTTTCTCCGTTTTGAGAAAGCCATAGATAAAGATATAAAAATGCAGTAGTTTTGTGGAAGGAATTGGAACTGTTATTTACCTGTTGATTTACTAAGGCGATTACTTGGCAACAAGATGAAGACCAAAATATCTACAATTAATCTGCTTGATGAATTAAAGGATCCAAAATACCAGCAGCTCTGTAATGATTTTACCACCGTCGAGTACAGTAAGGGGCAGTTGATCTACGCTCCCGGTCAAGATCGTGATCTAGTTCTTGTCATTAAAGAGGGTAAGCTTAGAGTTTATCTGGCCATGGAAGACAAAGAGTTTTCTCTAGCCCTGCTTGAACCCGGTGATCTGTATACCTCACACACTAGGGCCCATGTGAGCGCGGTTGAAGATGTCACTCTTCTGACCATGCCCACTGGTCAGTTTCATCGCTATATGGTGACATTCCCGGCCTTGTCCCGGACTATCGTCAGTATCCTGGGAGAACTCCTTAAACAGTCATTTTCTATTATCGACAACCTAGTTTTTAAAGATATTTCCAGTCGTCTTACAGACTTTTTTCTCCATGAAGCTAAGCATAACGGCCAGCCCACCAATGAAGGGATAATCCTTAAAATGGATCTGACCATGGAGCAACTTGCGGCAATAATTGGCTCATCCCGCCAAACGGTTTCTACCATAATCAACGCCATGCAGCGTGCAGAAGTCCTACAAAAAAAAGCACGTGGTGTCTTTCTGATTCCCAACCTGGATTTAATCAGGAATTTTCCTACTCTCTAATTACAGACTCAGATTCGAAACCAAAAAAATCAAGAACTGTCAGCTAGCTGACAGATTTCTACTTTCTCTGCTGTTATCCTCCTGCTATTGAGTAGAAGTGTTTATCTGCACTTCATAGATCTTTCCATTTGATTCAGCTGGAGGTGGCCATGATAGAAAAAAAATTAGATATTGAAGTATTGTCGATTTGGGATGATGCCAAACAGATGCTGCGTAAAGCAGAAAAAGAAGGCATTGAAACGGCTTGGGACCGACTAATGCAACAAACCCCTCACTGCAAATTTGGTGAAACAGGTGTTTGCTGCCGCCTCTGTACTATGGGGCCCTGCCGCATCAGTAAAAAGGCGCCAAGAGGGGTTTGTGGGGCAGATGCAGATGTTATTGTAGCCCGCAACTTTGGCCGCTTCATTGCCGGAGGATCGGCAGGCCATTCAGATCATGGTCGTGATTGCATTGAGGCGCTGCATGCCGTAGCCCATGGTGAAACCGAAGATTATACTATTAAGGATGAAGACAAACTCTTTCGAATTGCAGCTGAGGTAGGTATTGAGACCACAGGAAGAGAAACCTTGGACGTGGCAAAAGATCTGGCGGCCGACTTTTTTGAAAACTACGGCACGACCAAGGGGAAATCCTCCTTTATTAGCCGGGTACCTGAAAAACGACAGAAGATTTGGGCGGATCTTGGAATTACTCCGCGTGGAGTGGACCGAGAAATTGCAGAAATGATGCACCGAACCCATATGGGTTGTGATAACGATGCGGCCAATACTATGCTACATGCTACCCGAACCTGCCTGGCAGATGGTTGGTCCGGATCCATGATCGCTACTGAAATTTCTGACATCCTGTTTGGCACTCCAAGCCCTAGAAGTTCCCAAGTGAATCTTGGGGTAATAAGAGAAGACCAGGTAAACATTCTGGTTCATGGACATAACCCAATTGTTTCTGAAAAAATCCTGGAGGCGGTTCAGGAACCGGAACTAATTGCCCTTGCCAAAGAAAGTGGTGCTGCCGGCATCAATCTGGCCGGCCTTTGTTGTACGGGAAATGAGTTGATGATGCGCCAGGGAATACCCATGGCCGGTAATCATCTAATGACCGAGCTTGCAATTGTGACCGGTGCAGTGGAACTCATTGTGGTTGATTATCAGTGCATTATGCCAAGCCTGGTACAGATCGGTTCCTGCTTCCATACCAAAATGGTGACTACGGCGGACAAGGCCAAGTTCACTGGTGCCGAGCATGTGAAGTTTGAAATGCAAAACGGCATGGAACAGGCGAGAAAAGTAGTTCGCATGGCCATTGAGCGATATGGTCGTCGGGATTCTGCACGGGTGGAAATCCCCTGCGATCCGGTGGACATTGTCACCGGTTTTTCTAATGAATCGATTATTAGAGCCCTGGGCGGTTCAGTAGACCCTCTGATTGAGGCGATAAAAGCAGGCAAGATTCGTGGTGTAGTTGGTATTGTCGGCTGCAACAACCCGAAATACAAGCATGATCACTGTAATGTTAATCTGGCTAAAGAGCTGATTAAAAAAGATATTTTGGTGATTGCAACTGGTTGTGTTACTACCGCAGCTGGCAAAGCAGGGTTGCTTGTTCCAGAATCTATCAGTATGGCAGGGCCGGGTCTTCAGGAAATTTGTGGCGCCTTGGGTATCCCACCGGTTGTACATATGGGCAGTTGTGTCGATAATGCCCGAATCCTCCAGTTATGCGGTTTATTGGCTGGTGAGCTGGGAGTGGATATCTCCGATCTACCGGTGGCCGCATCCTCACCGGAATGGTATTCGGAAAAAGCGGCAGCCATTGGCACATACGCCGTTGCCTCCGGTATTGACTGTCATTTGGGCCACCCACCAAATATTACCGGTTCTGAACTTGTCACCAACCTTGCTCTAACAGGACTCAAAGATCTTGTCGGGGCAAGTTTTCTCATTGAGCCTGATCCTTTCAAGGCTGCTGACCTTCTTGATGAGAGGATTAACAGTAAGCGCCTTGGCCTAGGCTTAGAGCAGTAAATTATCCACTTAAAAGGTCAAGATCATATACTGAGATCTTGGCCTTTTATACGATTAGTGACTGACAACTGTTTCGGCCTCTATGTAAATTTCATGTACGGGATATGTATTTTTCTCTGATATCTGAATACGCCGATGTTGACTAGTATTATTACGATCAAAACTGGCTTAAAGCTGTTTTCATCAGCATTTTTAGATTGCCAAAGCGTACCCTATCGCAGCTGGACTTACACCCTGGGTAGAGAAGCCTACCGGGATATCGGTCAAAGATAGTGAAATGGCAATCATTGGCAATGTTAACCATTTAAGCAAAGCTGATAATTGACACTATTCCTGCTCCTTCAGAGCCAGTTAACTTCATTAAAACTCCACCTACCAGACAAGCGCTCTCCCATCTTCACAGTTTGAAGCTCGAATCTTGGGATTCCTCTATCTTGTTGGCCTTACTACTGCCAATCCTTCATTTCGACAAATCTGATGCTATCTTTTATAAAACCGCCTAGCTTTTGACATTGGTGCCACATTGTCGTATATAAAAAGAGTATGGGGTTCATACAGGGAGGAGGATCAAATATGTCAAATGAATATCAAGCTCACATTCTAGATTTTGACAAGGCACCCGCGTACGCCGTATTGTTTCATCTCGGTAAAAAGAGCATGCGGCCCGGCGGTCTTGAGTTAACAAGACGCCTGCTCAAGGAGTTGAAGATCAGTACGGCTGACGATGTGGTTGAGTTTGCCCCGGGCCGGGGATTGACCACAAAAATGGTTATGGAACTACAACCTCAATCCTATATAGCTGTTGAGCGGGATCCGGTCTCGCAGAAAAAAGTCCAGGAAATCTTAAGTGGGCAGGGGAAATGCGTAGTCGGGACAGCACAGGAAACAGGACTCCAAGATGAGTGTGCAACGGTGGTATTTGGCGAGGCAATGCTGACCATGCAGTCCAGGGAGCAGAAACTTCGGATCGCCAGGGAAGCATTCCGGTTATTAAAGTCGGGCGGTAAGTACGGTATACATGAAACCTGCCTTCTGGAAAATGTCGCATCCCAGGAAAAAAGGAATGAGATAGAAAAGGCCTTGAGAGAAGCGCTGCGGGTTGGTGCCCGGCCTCTGTTGCTCACGGAATGGAAAGAGCTTCTTGAGGAGGCTGGTTTTGTTGTGCAGGAGTTTATGGAAGCTCCGATGAACTTGCTGACTCCAAAACGATTGATACAGGACGAGGGAATATTTGGGGTACTCCGGTTTATTTCCCGTGTGATACGATCTAAAAGTGCCCACAAGCGTCTTCATAAAATACGGAGGGCGTTTACTACATATGGCAGTTACATTC
>JAAELB010001048.1 GCA_024227155.1 Desulfobulbaceae bacterium | reverse complement strand
TTGCCAGGGAACTGTTGGAAAGATTGCCTTCCTGGCTGCTTTCAGTCCTTCATGTGCATCGGAAATGAATAATTTCACTCCATGAAGGCCCCGATCCTTGAGGCTGTTCAAAAAATCCCGCCAATGGACTTCCTGCTCTGATAATTTGACTGATACGCCTAATACCTCTCGATGCCCTGATAAGCTTATTCCAATGGCAAGTAGCACTGCACAGTCAATGACTACGCCATTATGTCGCACTTTTTTATACCTGGCGTCGATATACACATAAGTAAACGAACCCAATGGGCGCTCACGCCAAGTCAACAATTGATCATCAAGAGCTTTGCTGGCTCGGCTCACTTCATTGGAACTTATTTCAAAACCACAGAGCTCTTCTGCTATTTATGCAACTTTGCGTGTCGAAACACCCTGAACATACATTTCAGCAAGAGCGACCTTTAACGCCCGTTCAGAGCGCAACCCTCGCTCCAGACTTTGGGGATTAAATTCGCAATCTCTAAAATGTGAGATACCGCTGCTAAAATTGTTCCCTCAGAGACAGAAGGGGAGCAAAATGCAATGCGGCAACGATGTGGGGATATACAGGAGGAGAAAACCGCGTGAAACCTCCCTGTGGAAGCTCCTCAATGGTAGCTTTATTGAATTTGAGGGGGCTTATGACGAACTTTTCCAACAACAATATGGCTTTTACCGACCTGTTATATCTCATGTAGTTTATAAATATCTTGAATGCGGAGATCTCCATCAGGGCCTCGATGTCTCACAAGTTCGCTTTATCGGCTCGTGTCAAATGCCCTGATTGCCAGCACGAATATCTCCTGGCTTTCAGCTGCCGAGGACGCTGGTTCTGTCCCTCCTGTGCCGCAAAGCAAATGCCCTTGGGGTGCATAACAAAAAAGTAGTTCAGTTTGGCCATCAGCTCAAAGAGACGGTTCTTTATCCCGTACCTCATAGGCAGTATGTTTTTTCAATTCCTAAAATACTGAAAAAGTTCTTTCTGTATGATCGTAAACTGTTGGGCAAGCTCAGTCAGTGCGCTGCCAAAAGTCTGTCGAAATTCTTCAAACGTATTCTTGGCAAGAAAACCGGTACTCCTGGAATTGTCGTAGCCATACAGGTAAACGAGGAACGAGACTCCGGACCTTCGATGATTACGCCCGCTGGCATCCCCACCTCCATGCTCTGGTGGCCGATGGCTTATTTCTTGAAAGCGGCTATTTCTTTGTGATGCCGAAGGTGGATTTAAGGCCATTGCGGGAGTTGTTCCGCGCCCATGTGTTAAAGCTGCTACAGAAAGAAGGGTTGATTGATGATTCCTTCATCAAAATGATAATGGCCTGGCAACATGTTTCCGGGTTTTAGTACCTTAGAAATCTGTGATTTCGTGAAGGTACTTATCCCAATATTTTGAGGGGCAACATTCATAACGAGGAGAGAATCAAACCTGACGATGAGAAGGGCATGGAGAGCCTTTCTCAGTACATCATCCGTAATACCTTTTCCCTGGAAAAGTTGAAATATGAAGCAGTGGATAAATCGGTCATCTACCGATCAGGTAAGCGAAGACTCCGAAAATGACGCACGGGAAAAACAAAAGAAACTTTCAGGTGTTTAGTGAGTTAGAAATTGGTTTTTTTCGTATTTCGTGCAGGAACTTATCCCGCTAAACGGGGCTTCTCCTTTGGAATTTATTGCGTCAATCACACAACATATTCCCGAACCATCCTTTCAACTTGTCAGGTACTATGGCTGGTACAGTAACCGGATGCGTGG
>JAAELB010001047.1 GCA_024227155.1 Desulfobulbaceae bacterium | reverse complement strand
TAGCTACTTGCCCCTGAAATAGTTGCTGGTGCGGGTGCTCGCGATCTTGGGTGGGATTCGGGATGATGGCTCCGAGACCTGAGTTGAGACCTGAGGATCGGAGCCATCGTCCCGTGTTGAGAACCGTATGTGATCGTCCGACGTTGTGGGAGGCATTGTTGCCTCCCGAGGCGTTGGTGATGCCCGCTGAGCTGGTCGCTGTTGACCGGTTGCTCGATGACCCGCGGTTCTTCGAACCGTTCCGAGAGCACTTCGATCCGGTGTGGGGCCGACCCTCGATCCCGATCGAGACGTACCTCCGGTTGATGTTCTTGAAGTATCGGTATCGGCTTGGCTATGAGACGTTGTGTGGTGAGGTCACCGACTCACTGTCGTGGCTTCGGTTCTGTCGGATCCCGATCGGTGAGGCCGCGCCGCATCCGTCGACGTTGATGAAGCTGACCACCAAGTTCGGGCCCGAGACGATCGAAGCTCTGAACGGCGAGTTGATCGCCGCAGCGGTCGAGGAGGGTCTGGTGGATGTGTCGTGGCTTCGCGCCGATACAACGGTGGTCCCGGCCAACATCAAGTACCCGACCGATTCGGGATTGTTGACCAAGGGCATCGCGAAGATCACGACCCTGGTCGGGCGGATCCAGAGTGCCGGAGCAGCCGGTCGGACCTTGTTCGACGATGAGACCCCAGCCGCTCGCCAGGCCGCGCATCGGATTGGGTCGAAGCTCCGGCGCCGCAACGAGACAGCCAGAGCAGAGGTGCTCGAGATCACCGGCGAACTTGCGGTGTTGGCCGAATTGGTTTGTGAGCAGGCCAAACGGGTCCTGCGTAACGCCAAACGCGTGGGTGACCGGCCGATCAAGCGACTTCGGCGGATGCTGGCCGATCTCGAAGCAGCGATCGAAGCTGTGGGCCAGATCATCACCCAAACCCGTCTCCGGCTCTCAGGGGTCACTCCAGATGGCAAGACCCGGCGGGTCTCGCTCCATGATGGCGACGCTCGCCCGATCCGCAAAGGCAGCCTCGCCAAACCAACCCAGTTCGGCTACACCGGCCAAGTCACCGACAACATCGATGGCCTCGTATTGGACTATGAGATCGAGCCAGGAATGCCACCTGACGCAGACCGCCTCGCCCCGGCGATCGCCAGGATCATCGAGGTGACCAACACCATCCCCACAGCCGTCACCGCCGATCGCGGCTACGGCCAAACATCGGTCGACGTCGACCTCGCCGACCTCGGTGTCGATCTCGTCGCCGTGCTCCGAAAAGGCAAGGTCTCGATCAAGCGTCACGCCATCGAGACCGCCGACGGATTCGTCGAGCTCGTGAAATGGCGCACCGGATCCGAAGGACGCATCGCCGCGCTGAAACGACAACACGGCTGGGACCGAACCCACCTCGCCGGACTCACCGGCGCCAGAACATGGTGCGGATGGGGTGTGCTCAGCCACAACCTGACCAAACTCGCTGTCCTCGCCGACTGACTCCCCGGCACCACATCGCAAAACCCGCCACATGCCCGCCTGACCCGACGCGCCCACACCCACCCCAGCCAAGAACCCACACCCACCCAACCAACCCCCAGCCCTACTTCTTCAGGGGCAAGTAGCTAACAAGGGCGGAGCACGGCGATCACCAACCCACACACTTTGAACCGCCCTGGGATCCGTGGAGGCTCTCGACCTTTGAAAGAGGATGAGAGCTATGAATGTAGATGTGGGATCCAAGCCGACGACGCGCCGGTACTCGCCTGAGCAGAAAGAGCAGGCGGTGCGGATGGTGTTCGCGTTG
>JAAELB010001046.1 GCA_024227155.1 Desulfobulbaceae bacterium | reverse complement strand
TCCAAGAGATGTTTCGGGACAGTCCTCAACTTTCGACTTACTGTTTTTTTGTTAGGATGCAGGGTTTTCATCTTACTTGACTGTAAAGGAGCTACCTCAACTCTGACAACGATCCTTTTTGGTGAGGTGGCTGGAAATAATCTTAGGGATCGGCATTCTTTTCTTCTCGTCAATTTTTAGATGTAATCTTTGATGCAAGAACACCTATAAATGCACCTTCTTGAATCAGATTGTAGTATTAAATGATTACGAAAATTTTCTGGAAGTAACAATAATTTCAAATGCTCCATTCTATGTCGGGTTTTTTGGTTGTTTATGTAATGCTATCCTTTGTAGAAACCAGATACAAGTAACTGCCACATACCCTACACCGATATGGTCCGATCCCCGAACCAGCCACAATGCTCCTCTTCGGCACCTGCTTAGTCGGCCTCATAGGGATCACCATCAGACGTTGAAAAAAGTAATACCATCGCAACGATAGGCAGGGGCATCGTCGATCCTGTCTCTCTTGCCTTCACTGCTCGCTTTTGCCACGCTTGCACAGAGGAACCACTTAATCCTTAATTTTTCGGCTGTTTCTACAGTGAATGCTCTTGTAGAAACCAATTACAGGTAAGATGCATACCTAGGCATGGGTTGGATGACTTTGGTGTTTTAGCCTCCTATACTTGAGGGAATGTAGTCTTTCTCCACGTCACTCCCGATGCAGCATCAACACATAGTATATGTTTAGAGGGGGTCCTGCCGTGGTACTCAGCACCTCAAGATTTCTTCTTGATATCCCATTCATAGCCCCCCAGCAC
>JAAELB010001045.1 GCA_024227155.1 Desulfobulbaceae bacterium | reverse complement strand
TTTCGTCCGATCAGGCCTGACGGTATAGCTTAACTATAACTGTCTGGCCCGCTTGAACGAATCTGAGGCCCCGGTAAACGATTACGTTAATATCGTTTATGGTTAATCAATGTATTCTGGTGAACGGTTACAAGAAATGCAAGAAGCATTGCATCAATAAAAGCAGTAATAAATATCAAAAAAGGAGAATAACATGGCCGCAAATGTAACTATTGATGAAGATGAATGTTTAGGTTGTGAAGCATGTGTGGAAACCTGTCCCTCTGTATTTGCTATGGACGACGACGGTGAAAAAGCCGTTGTTATCGATGGTGCAAATGGTGATGAGGATTGTGTTGAAGAGGCAATCGCTTCATGTCCTTCGGAGTGCATCACCAACGAGTAACTAGCTCAACAATTTTCCCTATAGCGCCTTGCTCTTTTTGCTCAATGATTCAAACAAGTCTTATTGAATAAAGAGCAAGGCGCTCCATTTTATAGAGTTAGTGAATATGAAAAAATGTATTGAATCGATGTTTGAGTCTTGGACACGATTTCTCATCAGATTCCGCTTTCCGGCTCTGCTTTTGGTAATGATCTTGACAGTTATACTCGGCGCACAAGCACGTCACCTTACCATAGACACATCCAACGAAGGTCTTTTACAGCCAGAAGACGAAATTCTAACAACGTACAATAGTTTTCGCGATCAATTCGGCCGTGATGACCTACTTGTGATGGCCATCAAAAGTAACAACGTTTTTTCAATTGGTTACCTGAGTAAACTAAAAGAATTACACGAGCAACTGGAAGCAGAATTACCCCACGTCAATGATGTCACCTCCATAGTTAATGCCAGGGATACCCGTGGTCAGGGAGACACTTTGCTTGTCGATGACCTGCTACTCCACTTTCCCGAAAATGATCAGGAGCTTGCCGATCTGAAAAAACGGGTCATGGCAAACCCTGTCTACCTCAACCAACTTGTCTCAGTTGATGGCACCTTCAGCACAATTCTCATAGAAAGCTACACCTATTCATCTGCCGGCATGGAGGGTGATGATGACATATTCAGCGGATTTGATGATGAACTTGAATTTGATTCTAATGATGGGACTGATGGTCTTGAAGAAGCCGTCAAGCCAGTGTTTCTAACAGATCAAGAAAATGCAGAGCTGGTTGCAAAAGCTGAAGATATTGCCGCAAAATTTAACGGACCAGAATTTGAAATTTCCATGGCTGGCAGTCCTGCTGTCATCCATACAGTCAAGCAATTGATGATGAAGGACATGAAAAAGTTTCTGCGACTGGCTGTCCTCACCATCGGCATTTGTTTGTTTGTTATGTTTCGTCGTATTTCAGGCGTTATTTTGCCTCTTTTGGTTGTTGCCCTGACCTTGATCACAACGCTGGGGCTTATGGCAACGTTAGGCGTTCAGTTCAAGGTTCCGACAATCATTCTGCCTTCATTTTTACTAGCCGTAGGGGTTGGAGCCAGTGTTCATGTTCTGTCGCTTACGTATCAGCGGCTGCGTGTCAATGATGACAAACAAGACGCTCTGGTCTATGCCATGGGCCATTCAGGTTTGGCCATTGTTATGACGTCATTTACGACGGCTGCAGGTCTAGCATCATTTGCCACTGCCGAAGTTGCGCCTATTGCGGATCTGGGCCTTTTTTCTTGTATAGGTGTAATTATCTCACTTCTTTACACCCTTATTCTCCTGCCAACACTGCTCGCAATTTTTCCAATTAAACAGAAGAGAAATCTGCAGGAGGGGCCAAAACAACATGGCAGCCGTAGCTGTCTTGATCGTTTCATCGACTGGGCAGCAAGAATTACGACGAGTTATCCTAAACGTATCGTTTTTGTTTCTTTTCTGGTTGTACTGATATTTGGTGCAGGGATTTCCAAACTGCATTTTTCCCACAACCAGCTTTCCTGGTTGCCAGAGCATCTACCGGTGCGAGTTGCCACGGAAGTCATTGATAATAATATGCGCGGTAGCGTAGCCCTGGAAATCGTTGTTGATACAGGTCACGAGAACGGTTTATACGACAAGGACGTTTTACAGGCTTTAGATACACTTGCGGCAAGCTTGGAGAGTTTTGAGCAGGATTCTATTTTTGTCGGCAAAGTTATTTCTGTTACAACTATTCTTAAAGAAATACATAAGGCGCTTCATGAGAACAGACCTGAGATGTATACTATTCCTGACAATGGTGCCCTAATTCCCCAGGAGTTTCTTCTGTTTGAAAATTCAGGCTCCGATGATTTACAGGATTTTGTCGACTCCCGTTTTTCCAAAGCGCGTGTGACCATAAAGGTTCCGTGGCGTGATGCGCTTACCTATGTGCCTTTTATTGCAGAAATCGAAGATCTGTTCAGTTCTGCATTTGAGAATATTAACGTAGATGGCACGTCTGTCACTCTGTCCACAACCGGCATCATGTCACTTTTTGCCCGTATTTTAAACGCCACAATACGTTCAGCTGCACAGAGCTATGGTATGGCAATTATTGTAATTACTTTGCTGATGATTCTGCTCATCGGTAACCTGCGTATGGGGCTAATTGCAATGGTTCCCAATATCAGCCCAATCCTGATCACGATGGGTATTATGGGCTGGTTTTCTATACCTCTTGATATGTTCACCATGCTGGTGGCCTCAATTGCAATTGGACTTGCCGTGGATGATACAATCCACTTTATCTACAATTTCAAAAGATATTATGAGGAAACCGGGGATGTACATTTAGCTGTATCCCACACCTTGCATACAGCTGGAAGGGCGATGTTGACCACCTCTATCGTGCTCTCCATCGGTTTTTTCCTCTTTATGCTCGCTTCCATGCATAACGTATTTTACTTCGGTATGTTGGTGGGCCTGGCTATTGTCATTGCCCTGCTGGCAGATTTCATTCTTGCACCGGCACTGATGGCCTTAGCTTTACCAAATACCAATGGACATAACGTACAAACACCACCTGTCTAAAACGGAGAAGTATCATGAAAACATATAGTACTAATTTATGCAGTCTAGTTGCATTACTTATGCTGCTGGTCGCCGTATCAACTGTTCAGGCAATGTCAGCACGAGAGATTATGGAAAAAGTTGACGCCCGGAATGACGGTGACAATATGACAGCTGATGTCAAAATGACTTTAATCGACCGACAGAGGAATAAACGTATCCGTGAAATGAAGGTTTTCACAAAGGATAAAGGAGCGGATACCTGGAAAATGCAATTCTTCCTATCACCTGCTGATGTCAAGGATACTGGCTTTCTTACCTATGACTATTACGAGGGCGACCGTGACGATGACCAATGGCTCTACCTGCCGGACTTGCATAAAACCAAGCGCATTGCCACCTCAGATAAATCTTCTGCATTCATGGGATCAGATTTTTCCTATGCGGACATGACCCGCCGGGTGCTTGACGAATGGAAATATAAATTGCTTAAAGAGGACAAGGTCGGCGAGCACAAGGTCTGGCTTATTGAAGCAATACCTGCAAGTGATGAGGTACAGAATCGATACGGTTACACCAAATCAGTACTTTTTATACGTCAGGATATTTTTATGGGAATACGTGCAGTACACTGGTTAAAAGAAGGTAAAAAAATAAAATACCTGGAAAACAAGGGAATCAAGCAGATTGATGGTGTCTGGGTCGCAACAGAGCTCCATGAAAAAACAACAAAGAACAAGGTCATGTTGCACCGAACCGTTATGGAGTATGCAAATATCAAATACAACCAAAGTCTTGATGATGCCCTGTTCTCAGTCAGAAAACTTGAGAAAGGCATATAATACCCCAGACCATGTGCAAATTAGCTCCCATTCCTAAACAGATCCATCTGCGATTTGCGCTTATCGCGTTTATCTGTCTTATACATCCGTTTTACAGTGGAACTGTTCGAGCTGGTGATGGGCTTGAGGATGTACTATCCGGATTTGATGATACTCTTCCAGCAGCAGAAGTAGAAAATACTGCCTTCGCCGGTGACATGGGTGGAATCCTTGATGGTTTTGATGAACCGCAGGATGAAGTACGAGATGGAGCCATAGAAAACACCACCATTGTACCCCAGTGGCTTGATCCGTTTGGCTCCATATCTCTTATGGGAACATGGAATTTTGCCCATGATACTCCGACTGAAGGAGAAGTCGATTTTCGAAATCTCTCCATGCTTCGAATCACAGGAGCACTCGGAGTCGACATCGACATAAAATCATGGCAGGTACGAATCAGCGGTCATGGCTTTTACGATGCGGCCTATTCCATCCAGGGGCGGGACCAGTATACAGACAATCTCCTTGACGATTATGAGCAGGAGTGGGAGTTTGATGAACTGTACCTGGAAGGAAGTCTGACCGACAACCTGGATATGAAAATCGGCCGACAGGTTGTGGTATGGGGCAAAGCGGACAACCTCAGGGTAACAGATATCCTCAACCCGCTTGATAACAGAATCCGCGGACTGGTTGATATTAAATATAAACGTTTACCTGTAACCATGTCAAAAATTGACTACTATACAGGGCCATGGAACTTTAGCGGTATTGTCATTCATGAAATTCGCTTTGACAAAAACCCTGTCTATAACAGTGACTTTTACCCTGGCAACGCCCCTGCTGTGACCGAACAAAAACCGACCAATTTCTCCTTTGAGACCCAACAGTACGCAATGGCTCTCAATGGTATTTTTAGCGGTTGGGATCTGTCCTTCTACCAGGCCTGGGTCTATGATAATCGGACCCATCTCACCCGAGAAAATGGTAGTGCTGGCCGAGAACATAACCGCGTATCCATGAGCGGTATGACCGGAAATATCGCCTTTGGAAATTGGCTTTTCAAAGGAGAAGGAGCCTGGTGGCATGACCTTAAATATGGTGCTGTCCCAGATGAGACATTTAACCGAATTGACATTATGGCAGGAGTTGAATACACGGGGTTTTCTGAGACCATGCTTTCTGTAGAGTTCGTTAATCGACATATCATAGATTTCGATCAGCGCCTCGAATCATCGCCTGATTATGCAGAACAGGATATACAACAAACTGTACTCATGATTTCCAGGGATTTTGCCAACGACACCACCCAAATCAAATTACTCTGCTCTATTTTCGGTGCCGGTGGTGATGCCGGAGCCTTTGAACGGCTCCAACTTGAACATGATTTCAGCGATCATGTCAGCGTAACAGGTGGTGTAATCTTCTACCAGTCCGGGGATCTGCAGGCTTTCAGTGATATCGGGGATAACGATCGAATTTTCTTGGAATATGCATACTCGTTCTAACCCCGTAAACGGTTAGAACGACGGGCTAAGTGCCTCGAAGGTCTCACTCCGTTCACTATCTGCTGGTTACTTTAAGTTCTTAATTTCAAAATACTCACCTGATTTCTTGTTTATTATTACAGCTTTTATGGAGTAAGGCACTAAACATTTTGATCCGACTCAGGAAACGGTCAACCGCTCCACCCACTCGACAAAATCTTTCATATATCTCTCGAGCCGGCTCCTGGTGCTATCATCAACAAGTCCACCACTCTTATCAAATTTATCCTGAGCCATTGGCACCAGAAAGGGAGGTGAAGGCACAACTGGGGTCAGGGTACTGGAAAACACATCTCTTAAATGCAGTTGCACCCGAGCACCACCAATTGCGCTCTTGGCTGCACTAACAATTGCCGCCGGTTTTTTGGCCAGAACAGATTTGTAGCCTGGCCGTGACGCCCAGTCGATACCATTTTTTAACACCCCAGGGATACTGTAATTGTATTCGGGAGTTGCAATCAGCAACCCGTCACACTCGCCAATCAACTGCAGCAACCGGGCAACGGCTTCCGGCTTAACCTCTTTATCAAAGTCATTGTTATACAGGGGCAAATTGCCGCAATCAATAACCGTAAGGGACACACCTTCTGGCAAACATTGAGCTGCTGCGTGCAATAACTTGGTGTTATATGATTCTTTTCTTATACTTCCACTAATTCCTAAGAGTTTCATAGCACTATTGCCTCATCATATGTTCAGGTTTTCGTATTTTATGTACCCGGGCTGCGTATTCTTTACTCTCTGGCAATTTACCCATTTTATGATAGAGCCCTGACAGGGTCTCAAACACGGTTGCCAGATGCATACTGTTTGTCCCCTCATTTTTTTCTAAAATCTTTCTGGCGGTTAGCAGGGCCTGTTCCGCGTCCTGGTATTGTTCGACATCGACGTATAAGGTCGCGAGATTATGATAACTCTGAGCGATTGCTGGATGTTCTTCCCCGTGGGCCTTTTCCCAGACAGACAGGGACCTTTTAAGCATTTCCTCCGCCTCGCCATGCTTTCCCTGCTCCCGGTAAATGGCGGCCATATTCTCAAGGGACTGGGTGATCGCCGGATGTTCTGCCCCAAAGGTCTCCTGACGAATATCGAGTGCACGCTTGTGTTGTTTCAGCGCCATGGCTCGATCCCCTCTTTTATTATATATTACTGCCAGATTATTTAAAGACTGCGCAACTGCTGGATGTTTTGCACCAAGACTCTCTTCCCTGGTGGCGTACGATTTTTCCAGCAGCACCATGGCATCATTATCTCTTCCGCTATTGATATAAATCTCCGCCAGGCTATTTTGGGCTTCCGCCACAATAGGATGCTTTTCTCCTACAGCGGAAATGTATATTTTTACAGCTTCAAGCAGCAGAGGTTCAGCTTTCTCAGTTTGGCCGGTAGCTGCATACATTGCAGCCAGCCTGTCCATTGCGGAACCTGTTTCCGGATGATCCTCAGGAAGAGTATTTTTATAAATATCAATGGCCTGCTTAAGCAGGGGTTCAGCCGCTCCTAACAACCCTTTAGCTAGATAGATTTCGGAAAGGTGCGTGAGGATACCAGCAAATTCAGGGTGCATCGGGCCGATACTGTTTTCATAAATGACCAGTGCCCGCCGAAGTTTTTTTTCAGCAGCTTCCATGTCCCCGTCATGCCTGTCAATAACGGCAAGACTCTTCAGAATGGGGCCAAGACCTGGATTGTCATCCTCCTGATCGTTTTCGAGCAGTTTCTGGGCCTTGAGAAGCTCTACTTTGGCAGACTCGGCCTTCCCCTGGCCGAGAAAAATTGCAGCAAGAGTGTTAAATACAGGAGGAAGCAATGAAGGATTCCCGCCATGATGCTCTTCATATATGGCCGTCACCCTTTTCATTTCGGGCTCTGCGTCTGCAAACCTCTGCTCGGTCATGTACATTTCAACCAGATTAACAAGAGTATCCGCTACTTCCAGGGATGATTTTCCGTGTACAGCCTCACTCACCTTCACAGATTTAAAGAGAATCCTTTCAGCCTCTTTGTAATCCGCCATCATATGGTACAACTCACCTAAATTATTAAGCGTGACAGCTACGGACTGATGCTCCTCTCCGTTTTCCTTTACAGCAATATCCAGTGCCTTGTGCGCTGCCACCATGGCTTCTTGTAATTGGCCTTCCTGCATAAGCTCTATTACTTTTTGGTTCAACATTTCCCAGCTTTCTGACATTATTTATCTCCTGTTACTGATCATTTGAAAACCAGTTTTTCCAAGGGGCTGTCTAGGAACAGCAAATTCCACATACTAAAACAGCAAGTCCGATATACAAAACCAACATTACACGGGCTCGGGCCCTTGTCAAGGCCATTTTACATGTAATCTTCGCCGCAATATTGGTTAAAACCTGGAAATTCTAATCTTTATTCAATCACGCTGCCCTTCAAACCGATCTCTTCAGCCACCTCCTGCATTCCTGCAATGGTGTCGACAATCAGGTCTGAAATCTGAACCCCAAGCATCTCTGCTCCTCTTTCTATGATTGAGCGGTCTACACCTGCAGCAAAGCGTTTGTCTTTCCATTTTTTCTTCACAGATTTAGGCTTTATATCCAAAACACTCTTGGAAGGACGAACCAGAGCTGAGGTTGCCACAAGCCCGGTCAATTCATCAATGGCGTAGAGCACCTTCTCCATTTCGCTTTGCGGTTCTACATCACTGCATATTCCCCAGCCGTGGCTGACAACTGCTCTTATATACTCGTCAGGCCATTGTGCATCCAACAAAATTTCTCCAGCTTTTGTGCAGTGCTGATCAGGAAACTGTTCATAATCGAGATCATGGACTAAGCCAACAATCCCCCATTTTTCCACATCTGCGTTTCTTTTTCGTGCACAATACCTCATCACACCCTCTACAGCCAAAGCGTGTTTTATTAGACTCTCCGAACGATTATATTTTTTTAGTAACTCAAAGGCTTCCGCCCTGGTGGGTATGGTTGGCATAGTAAGCAGTTCCTGTTTATTTTGGACAATTGAGAAATTTATCTTCTAACCTGAGAAGAAAATCACTGACAAAAATGTTATCCACTCGATCGGGGTTCAAAGAGCGTATAAAAGAGGTAACATGGAGAAGTAAAATAATCTTGGCAGTTGAAATATCAACTATATATTAATAATACGAAGGCCTACGGAGCAATCAGTTTAATTTCCTAGGGTTTATTCAGTTCCTCTTCCGCCTCGGCAAGAGAATTAACATACCGTGCACTATACCCCTGCATCTTTGCAGTGATATTTAAGAATTGTTTAAAAAGCACCTTCTGTTCATCAACAACTCGAATCACCTTGCCTACCTTATTATCTACTAGAAAATCAGTAATTTTATTGAAAGTTGGCAAACCATTAAGAGCGCCGAGAGTACATGCAGAAACATCAGTAATAACATCAAAATCTGGCTTTAGATCAGCCACATAGAATCTGATATCAGTGTATAGATTATCCAAATTTTTCTTGGTCAGTTTGACCTCAGAAATCGTTATATACAACCGATTCTTAGCCATATCTGCAACAACACTGTAACTTTTGCCTTGCTCGTCATTTTCCAAATTAACTGTTGTTATTACATCACTTTCCCTATAACTGCAGGTCATACGCCTTTATAACAATATCAGTTCTGGTACTATTTCCCTTAATGGTATCATCGATGAATTACACAAATCAAGATACGAATGTGCCGCAGCAGATATTCTCATTGTAAAAAATATTTACCCCGCCAAACAGTTGCCCGACGCCCTTCCCCACTCTCCTGATGACACTATTTTTCTACCGATCATTGACAACAGGGATGCAAGTACAAAACATCTCAGAACCACAACGTAACACACCAGGCAAAACCATCTTAAATACTTTCAAGAGGAGATCGAACATGAGACTTAAAAGTAAACCGGTCTTATCTATGCTAACCGCATGGTTTCTATTATATGCGATAACTGTTCAGGCTGATGAAAAGGCCGTCTCTCTTACCCCGGTTACAGATCAGATATACATGATTGCCGGAAAAGGAGGCAATGTGGGCGTTTTTATCGGAGAGGATGGGACTTTTTTAATCGACGACAACTTTGACCCCCTCACAGAAAAAATTATCGCGGCCATCAAATCTGCTGGTGGAGACCACCCCAGATTCCTGATAAACACCCACTACCATGGAGATCATACCGGAGGAAATGAAAACCTCGGCAGCGGCGGTACATTGATATTTTCCCACGACAATGTCCGTGAGCGGTTGAAAAATGGATCTTTTATTAAAGCCTTTAATGCAAAGTCAGAAGCGACCTCTGCCGAAGGTTTGCCGGTGGTTACCTTCTCCGATGGCATAAACTTCCATCTAAATGGCGACACTATTCAAGCTATACATGTAGCCCATGCCCATACCGATGGCGACAGCTTTATCTATTTTGATAAAGCCAATGTTGTCCATGCCGGAGACATCCTCTTTAATGGCTTCTATCCGTTTATAGATGTCAACCATGGCGGTTCCCTCAGCGGAACAATTCAGGCTGTAAACACAATCCTCTCTCTTGTTGATGACAACACAAAGATAATCCCAGGCCACGGTCCCCTTGGAAACAAAGATCAACTCGAAATGTACCTAGAAATGCTTAATACGGCCTACGAGCGTTTACGAAAGTTGAAAGCAGAAGGCAAAACGGCCCAGGAAGCTGCTGCAACCAAACCACTGGCAGATCTTGAAGAAACATGGGGTGATGGTATTTTCACAGGTGATCGATGGATTGAAATAATTTATGGAGGTGTTTGAGGCTGTTCATATCATTTCATGCTGCTGTAGCTCTCCAATGCCGAAGAGGTACTTCAACCACTGTATAAATCGGTAAGCAAAGGATAAATTTTTCTATCTGAATAAAATTATATTACCAAGTATTGGATTTGGCATTACAATAGTCGGGGAATTTGATTGATGAAGATAATATCAGTCAAATTCCCCGACTATTTTATACAATTCAAGTAGAGTGGCTTCTTTGATTTTTCATTCTTCTGATTCTAACCCCGGTAAACGGGAAGCAAGACGGGATAAGTTCCTTAACTAAAAACTCTTCTTAAGAAGCAAGAAAAGTTTTTCTAAGTCACTAAATAACGGCAGGATACAATGCCAAAAGCATAATGGTGCGAACATGATATCAGTACAGGAAGCGCTTACAATACTGCAGAACAACCTACCTGAACCAAAGATCAAAAATATTATTCTGGATGAGGCCTTTGGCTGTATTCTCAGTGAGAACATAGTTGCTCCGGAATCTTCACCACGTTATACAAACTCCGCAATGGATGGTTTTGCTCTCAGATGGGCCGACTACCACAAGAGCGAAGGAGACCAACCAGTAACACGACTCAAGATCATTGGGGAAAGCCAAGCCGGAATCCCTTTTGAGGCTGAAGTTGAACCTGGAACCGCTATCAGAATCAGCACGGGAGCGATGCTGCCTTCCGGAGCAGACTCTGTTGTTCGGGTAGAAGATACAGAGGAAAAAGATGGATACGTTAAGGTACTTGAATTAAAAAAACAGGGCCAGGATGTGAGACGTGCCGGCGAGGAATTCTGCCAGGGCAAGCAACTCTTTACTAAAGGTGATGTCCTTGGAGCAAGAGAGCTTGCTCTCCTGGCTGCTGTTGGTGCGCACAAAGTACCGGTTTACAGTCAACCTAAAGTGTCTCTGCTCGTCACGGGCACAGAACTGGCAGCCTATGATGAGGCAACTATCTCTCCCCACCAGATAAGAGACTCAAACTCAATCATGCTGGCCAGCGCCGTTAAAGAGGTGGGTGGTCTACCTGAATCGATAACCCACATAGAAGATAGCCTCGCCCAGACCACCGAGGCTGTACAGACAGCTGTAGACTCCGGTGCAGATGTAATTATCTGCTCAGGTGGTGTATCTGTCGGGAATCATGACCATGTGAAAGAGGCAGCCTTGGCCGTAGGCTTTGAAGAACTTTTCTGGAAAATTCGTCAAAAACCGGGCAAACCACTTTTTGTCAGTCGTTTGGGAGATGCACTGCTATTTGGCCTTCCCGGCAATCCTGTATCCGCCTATATGTGCTTTGTTAACTATGTCAGACCTACGCTTGCCGCCCTCCAAGGGACAACGTCTATTCACCAAAAATTAACGGCTACAACCGCAGAACGTCTTGTCAACACAGGTAAAAGGACTAATTTCATAAGGGTGACTGTAGAGGATAATCCCAATGCTATTGCAATCATTAAGGAGGCGACCAACCAGGGTTCACACATGTTGAGCAGCATAGTCCATGCCGATGGTTATATTGTCATGCAACCGGGCGATGTTATTGAGACAGGCAGCCTGGTTGAAGTTGTACTTTTCTGATGTATAAAGACGAAAGACTACTGGTTGTGGGTGGAGCTGGCCGCAATGTGGGCAAGACCGAGTTTGTCTGCAGACTCATTGCAAAATTTGCAACCAATCGTGACATTTATGGGCTCAAGGTTTCAACTATTTTCCCGGATGAAGCTCTCTTCCATGGCAATCACGCTGACGACGAACCAGTCCACCAACTTTTTGAAGAAACAAGAAGAGAGTTAGCAAAGGACACCTCCAGAATGCTCAGGGCGGGAGCGAAAAAGGTGTACTATCTTCGTAGCGACGATTCAGGAATCAAAGAGAGTTTTGAATATTTCCGTAACCAGGTGCCGGCGAATGCAATAATTATCTGTGAATCAAACAGCCTGGGCCAAGTCGTCATCCCTGGGCTGAAAATCATGGTGCGGTCAACTAACGGTCAGGTAAAACCTCGGGCAATTGCCCAGCTGAAAGAAGCCGACATCGTGGTTGTATCGGATGGAAGTTCCGGCTTTCCAGAACTGGACAGCATTCAACTTGCTGATAATAACACATGGCAAGTTAATAGCCCCAATGGGACATAACTCGGTATGATTTTGCAGGTTATTTTTTGTTTAAAATGAGCACAAATAACCTGCAAACTCTACTTAACCACAGAGCCATCAAGTCGACAGGTAAAAAGCCCAGGCGCCCCATTAGCAACGGAGTCATACACTATCAAAAAACTGACAACACCATTTTCTTCTGAGAGGAAATGTACGCCTTCAGGTTTACCGCGTAGCGCTGCATCCGTCACTGGAATCTGGCACAACTCGGTAAGATTTTGTTGTGCATCCAAAGAGTCAATTTCTGGAATAGTATCCGCGCCATTCCAGTGGTACAACGTATAAGATACCGGCGCGCCACCAACCGGACCAGCTAATATCAGGTAACCATCCCCGGCTTTACTACCCATACTACTCATCCCACGAATGCCTCTGCCATCAAGTGACAGGTAATAGGTGTCCTTCAGTTTAACATCCAGGATCGGCTTATTACTCATACCAGTGCCATCTTTGACCGACACTTTCAGAACCACTGCAAAAGCTCCCTGCAATACGGGGCCCCTCAAACCGACTAAAAGATGACTACTTTTCTTTCGCTTTTTTTGTACGACCGCTAGCCCCTCAATATCAAGTCCATTTTCCTTGCTGGGAATATTACAAAATCTACTGAGAACCGGATGATTAGCAAAAATATCCCGTAAACTGCCCCTAACTATTGTGCCCCGCTCAACAGCACCGTTATCTTTAACTTCCAAACGGTACAGCCATTCACGGGAGGGCTCAACCTTAATTGTTTCAAAACGATCCCTGTTGTAACTCCGGCTTAAACTTTTTCCATTTTTCTTTTTTTTATCCGCTTTTCCCTTTAATTCTTGAGGTGTGCGAATTGATTTTCGACTTAGCGAATGGGAGCCTATCACCCAAATAAAATTATCAAAACCAGCGACCCCTTCAATGTCAAGCTCTGTCTCTCCTGGAGACAATGGAATAGTACCGTCCTCCATAAGTTTAAAGGTTTTCCCATCGATCCTTTGCAAAATATGAATATGAGACAACTCATCGGCACCAACCACCATGCCCCCACTACCAGCCACCATCGTCAAGCCGCTGATGTTCATATGCTCATTATTACCAGTTGGAAATGATAACAGCTCCCATGACTCTATGAGCTTAGCCATCTGAGGTGGTGCACACAAAGCTACCGACGATAGAAAAAAAAGTACCAAAAAGATGATAGTAAAAACTATTTTGGGGATATTCGATTCCATAATACACCTCGTGGGATTGAGTGTAGGGAGTAAACCTTTCCTCCAAAAGCCCCCAAGAACCTGGCCGACGTACTACGAGGACCTAATATTCAGTCGCGGTGCTTTTAAAATGCGCTTGATATTCGCCTTAAGATCTGACTGCTCAAGGTTTTCCGGACTCTGTTCCATGAGCTTTGCATAGAGTTCCTCCTGTTCTATTGGATGGACAAACTCATCTTGAGTCCCATCCTTCAACTGGACATGCGCCGCCCATGGTACAAAATAGTTCATCACCGGCAGGTTATCCTTTTGAGAAATGTCTATGTTTAACCCGGCGACATAGAGCAAATTCCTCCCCTGATAATCTTCACTTCGCCTAATTGACTCAACAACTCTTGCAAACTCAAGCTGGACATTGGTTTTTGCTGCACGCAGTGAAGGATGTTTGGCACTGACAATGTCCGGCATAAATTCTATGAGATTTCTTTCCAGCAAAATATAGTCATCGATTTCATGAAAATCTTCTCTAAAGAAAAAAAGGTCAGCCGACAACAGGCTGCCGATGGTCTGCCCTGCTCCCGACTGCCATTTATAATCAAGTTTTTCAAGCCTCTGCCTGAACAGATCAGATACTCTGTATGTCTGGGTGGTAGAAGCAGATGTAAATGGGCGGATGATTCCTAAACCATCTTCTTCCACAATATTATTAAGCCTCAGAACAAGCCCCTGTGCAACCGGTTGCGAGCCAAAATCTATAAATGAATTTTTAACGGTTATCAAATGATTCCCCTTGTCATCTTTACGGAGAAATATTCGATCTCGGGCAAAAAGATACTGTTCCAGATAGGGCCTGATAACATGAATAAGTTTCCCACATGAGTCAGACTGACAATCATCTTTCATCTGGGGCCGATTATAGGTCCCATAAACACCTGAATCAGGATCATAACCAACATGGCTTGCCTGCAGAATCATGAGATCTTCACCATGATGGGAGTGCGGCCCATGCCGATCAACCGCCATAATTCCCCCGACTCTGCCATGATTAAAGGGGAAAGTTCCAAAATGCTTTGTCAGTAAAATAATAGGTAACCCCTGGTTTTCATCGGAGCAGAATGCTCTGGAGGGCATAATAAACCCCTTACGAAAACCAAGGTCCATACATAGATTATAGAGTCGGGCAACAAATTCTGGATATGGGATAGCCAAACCGTCTATTTTGAATGGAGCAGCTTCCCTGACAACATAAGCATCTCTATATTTATTGAACATTGACCTTATAATCTCCCTGGCTGATTGTTCTACTTTCACCCTCCATTTCTACCGACAAGCTGATAGCATATCATTACAGCAAGATGGTATTGAGGGAAGTTCTAATTTTGTGAAAAGCCTGATTCACCCATGGTACCTAAGAAAACCATCAATAACCCTGTAAACCGGCTCGTAAATCCTTGCATCCTTTGAGGCTGATTTACCGGCTACATTGAGCGTCTCAATTTGATTCTCATCAATGAAAATTGTAATTTGCCTGATACTGTCAACAACTCCGTATTCTCCAAGATCTATATGCAGCCATGGTTTGTTTTGTTCAATTGCATACTTACTGACATTTTCTGGTCCACCTGTGAGTATGCCGTGGGTAAAAATGACTGTTCCATCTGAATAAATAACATTTTGCATACTGCTGTCAGGGTAGTCACCAGTTATCATCTCCTCTACATCATATTGCTCCGGAAGGGGGCCGGATTCTGTTTTTCGCCCCCTGGGCACCCAACCCCAACAGGGGAAGCTATGTGCCTTTGCGGCATCAATGGCGGCAATATCTGCGCCTGACTGGTGGCCGGAAATTATTTTCTTTAACATATTAATCTCACTGGAGTATGGTTTACTCTCTGCACAAAACTTCAACAGGCCAACACCTGTTTGAAATCATGCGTGCGCAGGAGGGAAAAGGTTGAAAAAAAATAATGTACAACATCCGTGGAATATTTTCATGATATCAATGTTTTCTCGGTTTTAGTTGGGTACGGCCGAAGTCCTGTTTTTTTTTAATACCTTACAAACTATTTTCTTTGTTTTTGCGGTGTAAAATAATTTATAAGGTACATATCACTGCATATTTTCCTTATATCGAGATTAGTACCTTACTCCAGAAAAACTGCGTTTAATCGAAGCCTTGTTCTCTGGTGCTGCCACTGGGGGAGAGAACGTCGCAGCAGAACAGGCAAGAGAGCGAATACTTGGACGGCTACAACAGATGGAAAAAGAGGGTAAGAAAAAGCGTTGATATCACATCTGAAAATATTTCATGGAGCTAGACAAATGGATCTACAAACAATCTACGATACGATCCCACCCTAGGAATGGCCTAAAGATACTGTCAAAATGATTCACAATCTTCTTGATGACCGTTCAGCCATGCCATCCGAACGACTACTGGCCACCGAAATGGCCGGTAATCTTGTGGTCTTTAATGATGAACTCGCAACAACATTGCTCTCCATAGTGAGTAACAGTGGTGAGGTGGAAGTGCTGCGATCAAAGGCGGCGATTTCTTTCGGCCCAGCATTTGAACATGCCGATCTTTATGAGTTCGATGATCCCAGTGACATAATCTTATCGGCTGACATTTTTCGTGAAGCACAAACATTATTTAAGGAATTCTTTTATAATGACGCTTTTCCAAAAGATGTACGACGAAACATCCTGGAGGCTGCAGTGAGAGCACCCTTGGACTGGCACTCTGAGGCAGTTAACGCCGCTTTCACCAATGAGGATGAAAGCTGGCAGCTTACTGCTGTTTTCTGTATGTCTTTTTTACAAGGGTTTGAACAGCAAATTATTGAAGCTTTGCAAAGTGACAACTTGGACATCCGATACCAGGCACTTCTTGCTGCAGGAAATTGGGGTCTAGAAAAGGCATGGCCCCCCGTTGCAGCCATGTTGTCCGACCCTGCTATTGAAAAAAACTTACTACTGGCAAACATAGAAGCCGCTGCAAACATTGGTCTTTCTGAAGCAATTGACCCCTTACTGAAGCTCCTTTATTCCGACGATAACGATGTTATCGATGCTGCCAGCGAGGCCCTGGCGATACTCGACGAGAATGAATTCGATGATACGTACGATGATGATGATTGGTAATCAAGCAATAAGAAGTTGCAGGGCAGGCAAACGGGCAGTGTTACGCTTTATATATTGAGATTCTGAATATATTTATCAGAATCAGCAACACAGACTACCGACACTGTTCGTATCTGCCGTTTTTGTTGGATATAAAATGAAATTTCAACACATATAGACTCCGGCTCTTCGTCAAGCTCTGTCGATATCCAGCTAATTTCATGAGATTTTCCATTTGGCCAAATATTTGCGACATTATGTGATACCAAGGGAAGATCTGGCACTATTTTCACTTTACAGTCAAATGCTTGTTGACCAGTGTTTAAAAACTGAACTTTATGTTTCATTAAATATTTTTGGCTTATGGTTCTACTGGATTCTGTAAATGCAAAATCAGGGAGCAAACCACTTGAGTTTCTTGTCGATTCAAGTTTTTCTTTTTCAAGCTCACCCAGTTTATTAGCTGCTTGCAGTTCTTCACATCTCTCTAAAACATCGTTTAGCTGTTGAGATTGACTCAAAATTGTCTCTTTATTTTTTTTTGAGCTCTTTTTTTTGACGCAGATGACTCAGAAGGAAGCAGAAAAATATTATAGCGCTGAAAGCACCGGCCAACGTGTGGCTCAACTCACCTAAGGTGTTCCCATCGGCGGTTCAACCTATAGCTGTAACCTCAATTAACCATTTTGCTACATAGACTCAGGTTAAGACCAAAAAGGTAAAAAGGATTACGTTCTCAGATTTAATTTTTGTGATTAAGGATTCTTGGCTGTATTTTTCCATAGGTATCGTTGATCATTTCGTAACTATCTTGAGGTAGGCTAACTGTTAAAACCGACCTCCTCCGAAAAACGGAAAACAAGTTGGAATAAGATTGAAAAGTTAAAAACAACCACGCAAAACTAACGCCAACTCAACAATACCAAAAAACTTTATTATCAATTTGCCTTATAAAAAAGTACAAAAGTATATCTAGTTAAAAAAACTAACAAAACGAGAAACAAAGAGAATACGATAAACTGGAATCACCTATTGTTTTTTTCGGAATTAAGAGATTCCACCTACAACTTTTTCGACCAACCGGACAAACAGCCTCACAACAATCCGCATTTACGGAATCCAAACCACTTTCCAATTCTCTTGTTTTTTTGACAAATTCCCGCGTAGGCGGCAAATAAGAGCAGACTTCGATCAAGTTTTACAGCGAAAAATGTCTAGATTTCCGCCTGTGCGTGAATGACGGTGGTTTGCGATATGAGGTTCCTGTGCATCATGATTGAACTTTCCTGTCAGGGCCGTGCAACCTGATAACCTTTCTGAGTTCCTCTCCTTGCAGAGACAATGGAATGTAAAATTCAGCATGTGCAGTCTGTTTTTCAAAAATTTGTCTTTGATGTTCCTCACCGGTTATAACAGGCAAATGATAGCGACTAGCCCTCGCTCGACCTTCAACAATTAGACGCTTCTGCTCGACAAACAATGCCAATCGCCGCTGCAAGGTCCGTCGAGTTACTTTTCTCTCAAGAGCAGAGTGGATCTGTGCCACTCCACCTCCATCGGGTAAAGTGCTCACTGCTTTTACAATAATGTCCAGGTCGTTTTGGGAGATCCGTTTCGGCATAATTCAAATATATTGGCGCTATTACTAAAATTGCGCCATAAAAAACGGTTTATTTGGCGCAAAATGTAATCCCCCCTTTAAGTGGACTTCTTGAGGCCTCCCGCTCTGCGGGAGGAGCCTCACTCGTGTTATAATGCACCCTTCTGGAATTGTAAAAATTGATGGGCTTCGGCCTTGCTTTCGTAAATATGGGGGGCAAGTCCACGCTTTTCCAGGGATCCCCCTAATTTCATTCGCAGGAAGGCACTGGTTGTATAGCGGCTCACTTTGGAAAAATAGTTCTTCGTTAAATATGTCTGCATCTCAGTGTACGGATCTATGAGATCCGGATTAATATAAAAACCGTCATAGTTACCTATGGCATACACCTTTTTCCCGAGTGGCTGAAGGAGGTTTACGATTGTCGTTCTGATCGCATCGATATCCTCTTGGGTTTTAACCGTGTATCCGGCGAGGTTGGCAAACATGATGTCCATTTTTGCACTGTAAGTAATCCGTTCATGGATGGAGACGTTTAATAAATCTTCTTTTAATCCCATGGTCTCAGGGTTGAAAATTCGTGAATTCATTAATTTTATCGGTTGGCGTATGATGGGTTCAAAATCCATAAGGGCCAGAATATCTTTTTGAAGGTCTACCCCTGGCGCAATTTCCACAAGCTCTAACCCGTTCTTATTCAGCAAAAAAACGCAACGTTCTGTAATGTAAAGTATCTTGCGGTTTGACATAGCCGCATATTTACCGCTGAAGGTGACGTGCTCTACTTGTTTGACAAATTTTTTAAACGTTCCTTCTTTTTCAATTCTCAAACATCCGTTATCAAGCGTACAGGCAAGTCCACCGGCTGTAAATGTACCGAGAAACATAACTTTTTTTGCATTCTGGCTGATATTGATAAAACCACCGGCACCGGCGAGACGTGGGCCAAATTTGCTTACATTTATATTACCTTCGGCATCAATTTCCGCCATACCCAAAAAGGCTGTGTCCAGGCCACCTCCATCATAAAAATCAAATTGATACGGCTGGTCGATGAGTGCAGAAGCATTATCTGCAGCGCCGAAGTTGAGCCCCCCGGCAGGTGCACCACCAATCACTCCCGGCTCTGCTGTCAAAGTCATAAAATCCAATATTTTTTCTTCATTGGCCACGCTTGCCACTCCTTCAGGAACCCCGATTCCCAAATTCACAACACTGTTTGGTTTCAGTTCAAAAGCTGCACGGCGGGCGATAATTTTACGTGGATCCAAAGCCATTGGTGCCATTGTTTCCATGGGAATTTTAACCTGACCGCTATAAGAAGTGTTGTAGGGGTGGGCAAAAGTCTGCCAATGGTTTTTCGGTTGGGCCACCACCAAACAGTCCACCAGGATTCCTGGGATTTTTACCTGGCGGGAGTTCAGAGTGCCGCGTTGGGCTATCTGCTCTACCTGAGCAATAACAAATCCATTAGAATTTTTAGCTGCCATGGCCATGGAAAGTGATTCTGCTGTTAATGCCTCTTTTTCCATGGTGATATTGCCGTCCATGTCGGCGGTAGTACCGCGGATAATTGCCACATTAATTGGAAACGTCTTGTACAGGAGATACTCCTGACCGTCAATCTCTATAAGCTTGACAATATCCCTTACGGTCTTTGGATTCAGTTTCCCTCCGCCGTTACGCGGATCGACAAAGGTCCCCAGGCCAATTCTGGTAAGGTTGCCAGGTTTGTGTGCTGCAATATCGCGGTAAAGATGTGAGATCACCCCCTGGGGCAGATTATAAGCTTCGACCTCGTTGGACATGGCTAATTTCTGAAGTTTGGGAGCAAGACCCCAATGTCCGCCAATTATGCGCTTAATTAAACCTGTATGAGCCAGGTGGTTCAATCCTCGATCTTTGCCATCTCCCTGGCCAGCTGCAAATAGTAGAGTAAGATCCTGAGGATGCCGGGTTTCAAGGAAGAAACGCTCCAGCTCCGTGCCAATTTCTTCTGCAAATCCTATCCCCACAAATCCGCCAAAAGCCACCGTATCATTGTCTCGAATAATCCGAACCGCCTCTTCTGCTGAAACAATTTTATTCTTCTTTATTTCCACAGTTCTCAACTGCGGCATGGCATTGGTTAAATCCCCAATGAGAGAGTCAGGGCTTTGATTGGTCAATTGAGCATTTTCTTGATCTGACACTGACTTATCTGTTGTCATCAGGCTATTCCTTTATAGGTTAATGGATATTGGAAGAAACCAATTTCCGGTTGTGGCGTGTTATTATTTGTGTGTAGGGCGATCGCCCGGTTCTTTGTCTTTGTTGTCATAGTCCGAAAAGTAGAGATAATCGATGCATAATATCTGGCCGACACTTCAAGCAAGGTCTGAAGCCGTCGTTCAATGTCGGCTGCCAATATCCCCATGGAGATTAGTTCCTCTAATTCGGATTAGTCCACAGTTGTATAGGGGGAACCATGTTTCAATTAAAATTCAAAGGAAACCTCCAACGTTTTCTTGCAGAAAGTGATACAGAAACTACTCACTTTTATGGATCAGTCTAATGACTGAAATATGTTTTTGATAATGTAAATATGTTACAGTGCAATATAAAGTAGGTCTCCAATACTTTCCTTTTCCCCTACGTCGGACGCACAATGACGAATTTGTCTGCAGTAAATCATCCCTCGGAAGCTGAAGATCTTTTGCAATATAGAGATCTGTTCAGACAGGCCCCAATCGGTATACTGCGTACCGCAATCGATGGTCGTATTTTGATTGCCAACCAGGCTTTTGCAGAAATGCTTGGGTATAATTCTTTGGAAGAATTTGCAACACTCACAGACCGAAAAGTTACCAACCTCTACGAAGATCCTCTGTCCCGTAAACGACTCTTGGAAAACATGACAGCGCAAGAACCGGATGATCCGATGCATTTCGAAAGCCGTTGGCGGCGTAAGGATGACACTGTTTTCCCCTGCAGGTTCCATGTGCGCCCCTTTGTCGACTATAGCGGGGATATTCAATATTTTGAGGGGTTTGCAGAAGATATCTCTGAACAGAAACTACCTGTGTATGTCACACATTCTATGTAATTCAAATAACTTGTCTTGGTCCGACCCCCGATGGAGACCCCTTGAAATGGACTGTTGGTCCTGGCAAAGGGAAGGTCATAAGATCACTGGCCTTACCAAGCCTAGCTATGTGTTTAACTTGACAGTAATTGTAATTTTATAAGATCGTATATTAAATGGTTTCTCCTCAGGTATTGAATCTAGAACGTAGCAAAAAAAATTTCATTGAGATGTAAATAATGGTGTTATTAAAAGTCAAGGATGAAGAACTATCCCAATCAGTTGCACGCATTGCCATCAGCAGCTCTTTTTTCATATATATTATTATATTAAATTATAACATGTTACTTGGGAGTCAAGTTTTAGCCTATATACTGCCAACAGCAGGTGCCATTATCCTTTCTTTGCTTCATTATCTATGGGTTAAACGACAGCCAGGCATTTTTTTTTATCGACGTATATTTACAATCATTTTAGATTTAGGAATGACAACCTATTTCATGATATTGAATAGTCAATATACGGGTTTTTTCTATCCACTTTATATGTGGATTATTGTCGGCAATGGCATTCGGTTTGGGACGCAGTATCTATTTATTGCCATGACTATTGGATTTGTGGGTTTCAGCACGGTTTTATATTCCTCATCCTTTTGGGTTGGTGATAACAGATTCCTGGGATTTGGTTTACTTGCCTCAATCATTATCCTTCCATCATTTTATTATTTAATTATCAGACGGCTACACAATGCTAATACTCTGTTGGAAAATGAAGTGAAAGCTTCACAATATTTAGCTTCATACGATTCACTTACAAAAATTCCTAATCGCAATGCCTTTACGAACAAGCTTGAACATTACTATGAATGTTTAACACCGATAGGACTTGCCTTTATTGATCTAGACGGTTTTAAAACTATTAATGATAATTATGGACATGCAGTAGGGGATAGCGTTTTAGTAGAAGTAGGTAAACGGCTTGAAGTAATATGTAAAAAGAAATCTTATTATGCCCGATTAGGTGGCGATGAGTTTACCATAATTTCTACACAGGGCAAAAATCATATTACTATTCTAGCTGAGCAACTCGTTGATATTTTGAATCAACCGTATATGCAAGGCCAGTCTTCAACCATCTCAGCCAGCATTGGTATTGTATTAAGCAATTTTGAAAATGAGAATACAACCGACCTGTTACGACGTGCTGATAAAGCAATGTATAATGCGAAATCAGCAGGAAAAAACAGGTATTTCTTTTCTGAAAACAACCCAGTATTGTAAACTGATACTCTGGAAAATTAGCAGGTAGCCACTTTTTTTGCCTTTGTTTAGTGCCTTACTCCAGAGAAACTGCAATAAAACCCAAGTAATCTAGAGACTGTTTTAAAATTAAGAACTTAAAGCAACCGGCAAGGCACTTATACCCCCTTGTGGGGTGTTAGCAAAATATCTGTATTTCTAAATAACGCTGCCATCCTTCCAGATCGTGCAGATCTAGGGTCAGGTCTTGAAAAATAACAAATAGGGATTGATGGGATTGGGATCGGACACGCCAACTAACTAAAAACATGACTTAATTCCTGAAATACAGGAGTTTTCACGGCTTAGTCTGTCCTTTTTGCTCAGTGTATTTGGGAACCAGCACCAAGTACCACAGGCCTGAGAACGAGACTTAGAAACCAAAAACAGTTTTATGCATTGTCTGTGGCAAAACTTGGTACTTTCCTTAGAGGCAACTTTTCACCTATAAAAAAACACTCTAAGAACAGAAACTACCTGTTTCTGGCACACATTTTATGTAATTCAAATAACTTGTCTTGGCCCGACCCCCGATGTTTGTTTGATGTTTGATGTTTGAAATGGACCCACAACAGGAATTAATCCATGATCAATTCTGGTTTTTTTGAAACGTAAACATCATTTTTTTTCATCAAATCTCTACATCTCTCCATGAAGCCCCCCGACCTGTGTCACAACTTCACCGGTCAAGCCCGAACATTTCGCAAACTCAGGCCAGCGGCAAACTGTTTTTGCCACCTCGTTAAAAATTATTTCTGCCCGGCTAACACTAATGTCGTACTGGCTGGCAAGATCAATACATTGTTGCCGAGTGGGATGTGCCCCTTCCCCGCCTACTGTTGTACTGTGTTCACCTCCAGGCCCATGGGTAAAGGTAAGATCATAGGCTGGTGACAACATCCATTTGGTATTTCTATCATCAAGCAGAAAGGAAAAGTTCTTTGCATGGTCATCTCTATTGTGGGCTAACACATTGAAAACCATCATTCGATAAACTCGTTCAAGATCAGGATAATTTCTAGTGAGCAGACTGGTTACCTTAAACAAATCACCATAATCGCAAGATGGAATTCGAAAATTTGCATGGATAAGATTTGCAAAACTGTGAATATGGTAGCGCAGATTATCTGGTTGTCGGTCAAAGCGTTTCACCCCAAAGAATTGATCGCCCTCGCTGGAGACAAACAGTTTTGTCTCTGGCATCTCAATCCCAGCCGCACGCGCCATTAGAGAATAACCGTATTCAATTTTTCCTTCATCAACACAATCTGCCTTTGAGGGAAATTTCACCAACCAATGTTCAAATCCTCGTGGCAGATCATCTTCTCCGGAAACCATCTCACCACTCTCGGGATTAAAACCAACGAGTACTTTGGGGCGCGCCCCACCAGGACTGCCGCCAGCACGCATTAGTTGCGGAAGAATATCCTCAGATTTTCCAGCAAAAACCTGGCTTGCTTCTTCTGCCAACTCATGCAGATTGATGGTTACATTACCTGGGCTTTTCTTTTTAGTGGGGGGATGATAGGTGAGCGCTCCCATAGTTCTGTTCCCAAGATACAAAAGACGATCAAGTATCGAAATCGTGGCAGGCTCAATACTTCTACTACGAAAAGCACGATCCATGAGTAACAATCCCCAGCCATCCGGTAAAGAGTCATCAAACAAGCCAAACAGGGGGCCGAAGCGATGGTCCTTATGGCTAATAAGACCTGCTTGCAACGGCAAAGTAAAAGGTGAAAGCTCCAGCCCACGAGTCAACCAGCCTGAATCATATTCAAAAAACAGACGGTTGTCTTTCTCGGCTAAAATGCCCACAGGAAAAGACTCATCCGGGCTCTTGGTGAAATGAACCTCAATTTCGTTGTAACTGACCATGGGGCTTCATTCTTTTTTATTAGATCCTGCCTCGTTTGGGAGTATTGCTGTCAACCCCGAGCTTTAATTCGGCCAGTGTCTTGGCCTCTGCTGGCTGAAAGATGGCAGAAAAATCTTGCAACCTGCCAAAGGCGTGAGTTAAACGAAGAAGATTTTTCAAAGATATTTCTCCAGAATTTTCAAAACGTTTCAGGGATGCCTCACTGACCCCGGCACGCTGGGCAAGTGTAGTCCGTTTGTACCCTGCATTAAGCCGGAGATTTTTGCAACGACTGGCCAGCTGGCGCTGGGTTTCTCTGGGTGTCAGAAGATTTGGAATCATGATAAGACAATAACACCAAATGATGCTGCGGTCAATATATGCCCCCCAGCAGGCATAATAAAGTTACTATAGACAATATATTACCCATAAACTCAAAATAAATATTATGAAAAACGTCTTGCGGTTTGAAATACTTGATCTCCACTATTGCCAACTGGCCTCAAGTAGATCGACTCTTCAGGGTTCTGCTTTCCCGGATTTGGAGTTAGTGGTGAAAACACCTTATCATTGTTAAACCAGAAACCGTTGCACAATGGCACCGCAAAGGATTTAAGCATTTCTGGAAAATGAAATCCAAAAGATCGGGAAGGCCTCATACCGATCGTGAAATTCGTGAGCGTGTCAGAAGAATGGCTACAGCAAATCCGCGCTGGGAAGCACCCAGGATACATGGAGAATTACTCCGGCTGGGACTTGAGGTTTCAGAACGAACCGTTTCCAACCTTATGCCACGTCGTCAACCAAATGCAAAACAGTCTCAAGCCAGGAGAACCTTCCTCAAGAACCATACAAGTAAAGATCCACCCGCTGAGCGGGTGGCCTTGAGTTTACCCCTAAAAGGGGATAAGAATACTTTTTGCATCAAAGATGCTCGTGTTGTTACTGCAACTAACAGAATCCTTATTGATGAGGTTGGGGGATGGTTCATTTCGGGAAGACCTTTTCTATAGACTTGCTGTTGCTGTAATTGTACTGCCTCCTTTGCGGGACCGAACCGAAGACATAAGTCTGCTAACCGAGCACTTTCTGAAACAGATAAACAAAGACAGTAAAAATGTACCAGGGTATGAACACAAGACCATAACAGTAGAAGCAATAAATTTTCTACGCAGCCACCCTTGGCCGGGGAACGTCAGTAAACTGCAGAACACCCTAACCCGTGCAATGTTGTGGACAGATAGAAAAATCATACCTCAGTCCAAGATGGTTCCAGACAATGTCCAAAAAATGTTTCCGGGTAGAAGCACCGCTTACTTCGGAAGTAATGTCAGGCACCATGGTCGATAGTAACTGAGATATCCATGCACAGATGGTTACACCATGTAACTGACTTCAGACCTTGGTCACGTCAGAAATAATTTCATAATATGGGTTGTGATAAAGTGCAAAATATCTGGAGTATCTTTAAGGTTGCGACTTTATTAGCAAGTCAGGATATAGTGGAAATATGTTGACTTTGGAATCACCATAAATCTAACAAAGGAGGATAATAATGGGAATTCTATCTTGGATCGTAATGGGGCTAATCGTAGGTGTGCTCGCAAAAATGCTCATGCCAGGCAAAGACCCTGGAGGAATTTTCGTTACCATCTTGATAGGAATAGCTGGTGCTTTTGTGGGTGGGTATATCGGGTCCTTCTTAGGACTAGGGGCCGTTACAGGATTTAATCTTGGGAGTCTCTTGCTTGCTATCGGTGGTGCTATCATTCTTTTGATTTTATATCGTGTGGTAAAAAGATAGCCCCCTTTTAAACACAGCGAACACAATAGCGAATAACAGCAAGAAAATGCACCGGGATCACGAAAGGCAGGCGTCAAGTCGAAACATCTCCTATCAATCCTTACTGAGGGGAGAATTCAAGAACGGGTCGGACCACGCTAGGTACTTGTATTTTCAAGTAAATAGTGCTACGACTAGCTCTTTCTTGCTCTTAAAAACCCCTTTTGGGTGGCAAAATGGTACCTTTAAGGAAAGTGTATAAGTAATCACCATCCAGTTTGAGAGACTCATCTCAATGGCCCGAGCGAATAGACACTATATTCCTGGCTGTGTCTGGCATATCACCCATTGATGCCACAAGCAGGAATTTCTTTTAAAATTTGAAAAAGATAGATTGCGCTTGTGGTATTGGCCTTTTGAAGCGAAAAAGAGATATGGCCTTTGTGTTCTGAACTACATTGCTACTTCTAATCACATTCATATGCTCGTTCTTGATACAGGAGAAGATGTTATCCCCAACACCCCACGAGGGAATATAAGTGCCACGGAGGTTACTTTAAGTTCCTAATGTTAAAGCACTCTCCAGCTTTCTCGGAGTCTGCGCTACCTGTTTTTTATTGCTGCTTTTAATGAGTAAGGCACTAAAAGTCTTCAGTTGATAGCTGGCAGAACCGCTCAAGAGTACAACCTATGCAAAAAAAGAAAGGGGGCATTCTGGGAAGATAGATATCATGCAACAGCAGTCCAGACTGATATTCATTTGGTAAAATGTCTTGTTTATATAGATCTTAATATGGTCAGAGCAGGAGTGGTTCGACATCCTTCAGCATATACCAACACTAATGATTGGCGAACAAACTACTGTGGTCACTTGTATTAAAGAGTACAGCGATTGCCCGATATTGTTGATATGCTTGATAACATATAATTGCATGAATAAAAATTTTAACATCGATTGAAGATTTTCTCAAACATTGAGCAGCAGAAGAAGAGTAACTTCAAGACTCCCATTAAAGGTGAGAGTGACTTTTTCAAGGAGATACATCTAAATTCGTTATAGTGGACCTCATTGTCAAGACCGAATTCTTATATATTAAGATAGTATTTCTATAAAGAATTTGTCTTTTCCACAAATTTTACATATTAACGAATTGGTTTTTCTTCTCGAACAGTTTGAGTCAAAAAGACATTCACCTTGTTGCTGCTCCCTCCTTAAAAGGAGAGCATTACAGTATCCCTTGTACGGTTTTTAAAAACAGATTGTCTAATAACTGCTCTGCCGCAGCAATCTCTTCTGCGGATGAAAAGCCGCTGTCTAGCTCCTTGAGAATTTTTTCGTAAGGGGAGAGTTGAATATCTGGGGTTGATCGAAAGACACCCGGCCTGGGATATTGGCCGTTTTCAAAGAAAAAGTTGCAAGGGCCGGGAGAGTCGTGGCGGCGATAAGGCCATTTTGATTTGAGTTTGATAAATTCCCTGAAAGCATCCGCTGCCCTATTATTCTGGGTGTAATCATTCACCTCGATAGGCCGCCCAAGGCGGGATTCTATTTCTTCAAAATAGGCGGTTAGCAGAGCATGCTCGGTTACAATCAATCCAAAATCATACCAGTTGTCAGCGGTTTGTATAAGAATTGACTGGTAAACGGAGGGCAGTTTATGTGTGGCGGGGCAAAAGTAGGTGCGGCAGGCCAGTTCACCGTACCAGCTCTGAGAGCGATAGTCTATTCCACAGTTTCCAGGTGCAGCCGGATGGAGGAGGCAACCAACGCGGCTCCTGTTGCCACTGATGAATCCAAGAAATGGGCAGTGATGAAATTGGGCAAATGGTCGTGAGAGTCTGTGTGGTCCCTTGTTTCTTCTTTGAAATTCATATAGTCCGTCTTCGGTTCTGGGGACTGATGCGAAGGTGTCGGTTCGCTCCGACAACAAATTTTCAAGCTTAACTCTTGAGATATTCGGCAAATTATATAAACCGCAACAGGCCCCGCAGGATACTGTTTCACTCACTTGGCACAAGTAATTACCGTGAGTTTCATCGATGCATGTATCATTTGAACGTGCTTTAGCCATGGGGTCTTTTTTCAGTCACTGGTCTGTTTTGTCTGGAAGAAAAAGCAGTTTTTTAAGGTAGCCAATAGCCCCTTAGTGGGCCCCATTTAAAACTGGAGGTATGCGTTTTGCCGATGCAAGGCGGATTTTACATCGAATATTCCTATTGGACTAATTGTGTATAAATAGAATAGGTTATCTGGTTTTGAAATAACGTACTCAATATTCTGTATTCACCATCTCAACCAGAGGCTTTACCATGAGAAGACCCACCAACTCAATACCTATCTATGTAACTGCAATTTTCCTCCTGTTCTTTTCTGCGGCAACCACCTGGGCAGACAATGAGCTTGCACCCTTTGAGGGCCAAGAAGGGCATCTTCGAATCGCCGGGGGAACCGCCCATATTCCTGTGATGAAAGAGGCTGCCAAGCAGATCATTAACTTTAATCCACACATTCAAATCGCCATTGCAGGCGGCGGTTCTGGACTTGGGATCAAACAGGCAGGAGAAGGGTTGGTAGACATTGGCAATGCAGGTCGCAGGGCAAGTGACGAGGAGATTGAAAAATTTAACCTGCAGCTCTTCAAGTGGGCCGTTGACGGCGTTGGGGCAGTGGTCAATCCGGCAAATAAGGTACAGTCTCTGAGCGGTGGGCAACTCCAGGATATCTATTCCGGCAAGATTAGCAACTGGCAGGAACTGGGCGGCGTTGATCGTCAGGTTAACCTTTACACCCGGGATGAGGCGAGTGGTACGAGGAAAGTTTTCTGGAAAAAAGCACTGTCAAAAGGTACCATTTCCGCCAAAGCCAATGTGGTGGTTTCTAATGGTGCCATGAAGACGGCGGTCGCCGGTGATCCATTTGCTATCGGCTTTGTCTCTGTTGGTCATATGGACGGCTCTGTCGCTCCGGTGGCCCTTGATGGCATACTCCCAACCCTGGATACGGTACGAAACGGTGAATATAAAGTGGCCCGTGGCCTTTACAGTCTGAGTAAAGGTGAGCCATCCGGTCTGGCAAAACTATTTCTGGATTTTATGCTCAGCCCAGCCGGACAGCAGATTGTTGCAACTAACGGGTTTATTCCGGTTCAATGATAGATAAATATTCGTCTAGCGAATACCTTTTTTTGACAGCGGCACTTTTCAGCGGTCTGCTGACTGTCGCTGTCATCGCTTTTCTCTTTTTTTATGGCTTACCGTTGCTGCGGTCTGGCCAGTTTTCAGATCTGTTGTTTTCCAGCTGGTCACCGGACAAGGGATTGTACGGCATATATCCGATGCTTATTACCAGCCTGACTCTGGCGATTACTAGTATGATTATCAGTTTTCCGCTAAGCCTTGGCTGTAGTTTTGTGATCACATCTCTTGCGCCCCTGGGGTTTCGTCGCCTTCTGTTGGGCCTGATTAGGCTAATGGCCGGTATCCCCACCGTTGTATACAGTTTTGCTGCCTTATTTCTTCTCGTGCCAGTCATGCGTCAAGTTATCGGCCATGGGTCCGGGATGACAATTCTTACCGCGTCACCGGTTCTTGCCCTGGTTATAGCCCCCACCATGATCCTGTTTTTTGTAAATAGTTTTTCAAAGGTATCGTCACGTTATACCTTTGGGGTTGATGCCCTTGGAGCCAGTGCCATTCAGAAGCTGCTCTATATAATATTGCCCCAGGCGTGGCCGGGAATAATCAATGGAGCATTACTTGGCTTTGCCCGGGCAATGGGTGACACCATGGTCAGTCTCATGCTTGCTGGCAACTCCATAGCGATCCCTGGCGGAATAACCGATTCCGCCAGGTCTCTCACCGCCCATATTGCGCTGGTCATGGCCTTTGATTTTGACTCCATGGAGTTTGCCTCGATCTTTGTATGCGGCCTCTTCCTCTCATTGCTTACAGCGGGTCTGATGTTGATATCTCGTTTAGGTAGTGTCTATTTTTCTAAGGGGATGCGGTGAGAAAATTTGTCGAAAATTTCATTGTAGCCCTCGCCTGGACAGCGGTTGCAGTTGTTGTCGCAGCACTTCTAACCCTTTTGCTCTATCTTGTGTTCAAAGGAGGCAGCACTATACAGCTCAGTCTGATTTTTGGTGATACTTCTCCGCTGGATGCACTCATGCTCCGGCGTCAGGTCTTTGATGGGATCTTTGCGGCGGTGGCGGGGACGCTTTTCCTCATTATCGGTTCGATGATAATTGCCATCCCCTTAGGTGTATGCGGAGGGATTTACCTGGCGGAATATTGCAGCAATGAAATAAAGATACTGTTCAACCTGGCCTTTGATGTTCTGGCCGGTATACCTTCCATTGTGGTGGGCCTGGCTGGACTGCTGTTTACTATTTTTCTTAACCGCCATTTCCCCGGGAGAATCACCACCTGTCTTTTGATATCATGCCTGGCGTTGGCTCTCCTGGTTTTGCCCTATCTCATTAGAACCACACAGACGGCACTTGAATCTCTTGACCCGTTGATTCGTAAGACTGCGCCCGCCCTTGGCGCTTCCCGCCTGCAGAATATAAAAATGGTGTTACTGCCAAACTGCCTCTCGGAGATTATTGCCGGTATCATTTTGGCAACCGGTCGATGCGCTGAGGATACCGCGGTGATCATGTTGACGGGTGCTGTGGCAACGGCTGGTTTTCCCCATTCTCTTTTGGGGCAATACGAGGCCCTGCCTTTTTATATTTATTATATTTCGTCACAATATAGTGGGCCTGAAGAGCTTGCCCAGGGCTTTGGAGCAGCAATTGTCCTCCTTGTTCTCTGCACGGTCCTCATCCTTTCAGCCCTCTGGATAGAGCGACGAATCACTGCACTGTTGCTCTACAGGTGATCACTTTGGATAAGATGAAAATTCGTACGAACGGTCTCTGTTTCTACTATTATCAAAAACAGGTGTTGCATGATATAAATCTGGAGCTTCCTGCAAATCGCATTACTGCAATCACAGGGCCATCCGGGTCCGGTAAATCTACGTTTATTACGGTGTTGAACCGGTTATGGCAGGAAATACCCGGTTGTACTGTCTCAGGTAAGGTCTCGATTGAGCTGGATGGGCAGATCAAAGATATCCATGATCCCACCCTTTGTCTTAGGGAACTTCGCCGTAAGGTTGGTATGGTTTTCCAACAGCCGAATCCCCTGCCCATGTCCATTTTTAAAAATATTGCCTTTCCCCTGAAACTTGCACATATAAACGGAAAAGAAAAAATAAGAGCGGCCGTAGAGTCCGCACTTAAACAAGTTTGCCTCTGGGATGAGGTTAAAGACCGTTTGGATGAAGATGGACGTCTTCTCTCGGGTGGGCAACAACAAAGACTCTGCCTGGCCAGGGCTCTCGTTCTGCGTCCGGAAGTGCTTTTGCTTGATGAACCAACTTCCTCCCTCGACCAGGCGGCAGGCGCAGCTATTGAGGAGTTGCTTCTTTCTCTAAAAACAGAATGCACACTCATTATGGTGTCCCACTATCAGGACCAGATTCAACGTATTGCCGATCTCCATATTGAGGTACGCAACGGGCGATTCAAATTTAACTGACGGTGCTTTTGCGATTCTTTAAATCGAGTAACAGTGTCTGTAATGGAAGTAGGGCGTAATAAAAAGCGCTGGAAGAGGTTCCCTCCGGAATCAAAGATGTACTGATGCCGGAGGGATTCGTACTGAAGAGTTTTTTACTTGTTGATGATTTTGTTGTGTGCCATCAGGCGGATCGCATTGATCTTGATGAACCCATCAGCATCTTTCTGGTTGTAGCCGCCCTCAATATCCATGGAGGACAGGTCTTTGTCGTAGAGAGAGGTTGGGCTGGTCCGTGCGACAGGATAGGCGCAACCTTTGTACAGTTTCAAGGTGACTTCACCGTCAATCGCTTCCTGACTCTTATCTATGGCGGCCATGAGAAATTCCATTTCCGGGCTAAACCAGAAACCGTAATAGACAAGTTCTGAAAATTTGGCGGTGAGCATGTCTCGTAAGCGCATGACCTCACGGTCCATGGCAATCCCTTCAATGTCCTTGTGCGCTTCCAGGAGGATGGTACCACCCGGTGTCTCATAGACTCCTCGAGATTTAATACCGACAAAACGGTTTTCGACCATATCCAGTCTGCCTATACCGTTTTTCCTGCCAAGCTGGTTGAGGTATTCAAAGAGCTCCAGTGCATCTGTCTTTGCAGTATTGTCTTCAAGGTTTGTCACTTTGACGGGGATACCGTCTTTGAATTCAATTTTAATTTTTGTGGGTGTATCTGGGGCGTTTTCCGGTGAAACTGTATGGGAATATATGCCTTCTTCACATTCATGACCCGGATCTTCGAGGATGCCAGCTTCATGGGAGATATGAAGTAGATTGTCATCTTCGCTATAGGGTTTTGATGCGGTCTGTTTGGTGGGAATGCCATGTTTTTCAGCATATTCCAAAAGATCGGTTCTGCCCTTGAAAGCTTTTAGGAAATCATCGTTTTTCCAGGGAGCTATTACTTTAATTTGTGGGTTGAGCGCATAGTAAGACAGCTCAAACCGGACCTGGTCATTTCCTTTACCTGTAGCTCCGTGGGAAACGTATTGGGCTCCCACTTCTTTGGCAATCTCAATCTGCTTCATTGCAATGATGGGTCGCGCAATGGCTGTGCCTAAAAGATAACGGCCTTCGTATACTGTGTTGGCCTTATAGACGGGGAAAATGTAATCCGTGACAAACTCACTGCGCATGTCTTCGATAAAGACTTTGGAAGCACCAATCTGCAGCGCTTTTTTTTCAGCTGCTTCGAAATCTTCTTCCTGACCAATATTGGCAATGTATGCAAAAACTTCATATCCTTGTTCCAGCAGCCATTTTAAAATAACCGAGGTATCAAGACCCCCGGAATAGGCCAGGACAACTTTTTCTTTTGACATTATGTCTCCTTTATTTTGATTATGAGCTATTGTTTTATATTTGTGTTGCGCGCCTATTTAGACGAAAAATCATGAAATAGTCAAGTTTCTTTTGAATATTATGCGCATAAAAAAATGATGTTGCATAATTATGCTGGTTGTATTAATCCTCATGGAATGAAAATTTCCAGCCAGCTTACGAGACTATTGTCCTCAGGAATTTCGGGTAACCAGGCGAGACTGGTTGAAATCCTGGGACAACAGGGCGTACAAACTACCCAGTCATCCATTTCTCGGGCACTTAAAAAGATAAATGCCGTCAAAGGAGTGGATGAAAACGGGCAAACGATTTATTCCCTGCCGCAACAGGGAACGGGTAACAGAGTCGAGGTAATGGAGTCCGGACTGTTCGGCTCTTTGGTGTATAAAGTTCTGGATAATGGACACTTGATCGTGATCCACACCCGACCTGGAACTGCTCCGGCTGTAGCCAAAGTGATTGATGACCACGGGTTTGAACAAACCATAGGGAGCGTGGCTGGGGATGATACCATTCTTATCATACCCTCTGATGTAAAAAAAACCGGCCAGGTGGCTAGTCGGATTATTTCCTACTTGACCGGGATTGGTTTATACTGAAAATCAGTCTAGGACAAGCTCCTAGGCGCTTTTTGCTGTAAATCTGGATCGAAGTCTACGTTAACCTGTGACCTGTTATATTGAGATTTCCATTCCTGCATATCCCTTGCTACTATTGAACTTCTGCCGGATGAGTTCGTGGGCAACATCACCTGTACAGTGGCAGGGGATGATCTGTTGTACGCCACTTTTTTTTAGCTCGTCGACAGTTCTGCTTAGCCTTTCCTCATCGGCATTTAATAAGTGCAAGCCACCTAAAATGGTATGGATCTTAGTTTCTCCACTGACCCGTTTTATGTGTTCAAGAGTGTTGATTATACCGGCATGGCAGCAGCCGATACAAATTACCAGCCCTTTTGGACTCTTTACCCAGAGTGCCATGTCATCTACTATTGCATCGGCCCTTTTGCCGTCCTGGTCAAAATAGAAGGGTCCTCCAGTCGTTTCAAAATCATTGATCCTCGGGATCTCTCCGGTAATGCCTATTGTCTCTGTGAGCATGAGCTGTTTTGTCACCCAGTTTATGCGTTGCTCGGGGATGCTGTCCACGCAGGCCATTGCCTCAGCAGTCATTTTCACCGGTTTTGCCATGCCGTTTTTAACACTGTATCTTGGCAGGAAAGCAGCCGCATGACAGTATACAGAGAGATGGTGGTTGAGATGGAGCAGATCGGGTAAGCCGCCGGTGTGATCGTAGTGGCCATGGCTCAATACCAGAAGATCCACCTGCTCGAGGTTAATATTCATATGTTTGGCATTTTCTAAAAGAGCATTTCCCTGGCCAGTGTCAAACAAAATTGTCTGGGATCCGACTTCAAGCAACAGGGCAAAACCGTGTTCAGCGACGAAGCCTTCGGCAACCTGGTTATCGACAATAATCTTCAGCCTGACTGTTTCCTGTTTCATTTTTTATCTCTTTGCATAAATTTTGCTTTTGCCTTGCAGACGATGGTGTCGCCTACACGGATTTGTGCCCGCAGGTGGAACAGTGGAGGCAGTGTGGAATCCACCCAGGCTCTGATTGTAAGAGTGCTGTTGCAGTCCACCGGATCGAAGAAGCGAACGTTGAGTTCGCCGGTTACAGCCTCGATATTCTGCTGCAGAAGACACTGCGCCATGGCGGTGTCAAGCAGGGCCGAGAGAACGCCTCCATGCATGATCCCTTCATACCCCTGCAGCGTATCGTTGCTTTTGAACTCGGTAAAAAATACCCCATTGTTGTCATGCTCAAACTGAAGACCAAAAGAGAGAGGATTATCTCGACCGCACATGAGACAGAAGCGGTGGGAGTCGCCGGTGGTATTGCTGTTATTGTTCTTTTGTATAGGCGTCATTTCGGACTGTTTTTTAGTTGTTAAAGGTATGGATGAAAATAGAATTATAATAAAAAATATAATTTAAGTAAAATCTTTAATTCTAGTCTTGACAAACGGATAGCTTGGCATCAATATAACATATGCACGCAATAAAACTATTTTTTCTTTTGAAATTTGACACTCACAGGTGACCTGAAATGTGGAAAATTCTTCTCAAGTTAAACAAAAATCTTATCTATGCAATTCCAACCTTAATGGTACTTGGTTTTGGCTTTGGTACTGTCGTTGACAGTGACATTGTTAAAGGGACAAAGGGTCTCATTGTCCCTCTTACCTTTCTCATGGTTTATCCCATGATGGTAACACTTAACATTAAGCATCTGAAACAGGGATTGGATGTATCACTCCAGGGTGCCACCCAGATTATTAACTTTTGTATAATACCCTTTGTGGCTTATTTTCTTGGTAGATGGTTTTTCCCGGATGAACCCTATATGGCACTGGGACTTCTGCTCGCATCGCTGCTTCCGACAAGCGGTATGACCATTTCGTGGACAGGGTTTGCCAAAGGGAACATGGGTGCAGCTGTCAACATGACGGTGGTTGGTCTCATTCTTGGTTCTCTGGCGACACCTTTTTATGTGAATTGGCTCCTGGGTGCTACGGTAGAGGTTAATTTTGTAAAAGTGATGCAGCAGATTCTCTTTATAGTATTTTTACCAATGCTTGCGGGGTTTCTGACCAGGCAGTCATTACTTAAAAAATACAGTTTACCAGATTTTAAAGAAAAGATAGCTCCCCGTTTTCCAGCACTTTCAACTGTCGGAGTTTTGGGGATTGTTTTTGTTGCTATGGCTCTGAAAGCAAAAACTATAGTGGGGAATCCTGGAATGCTGCTTGTTATCTTTGTTCCGTTACTGCTTTTGTATAGTATCAACTTTGCACTCTCAACTTTCGTTGGAAAAAAATTCTTTAACAGAGGGGATGGTATAGCGCTGGTATATGGTACTGTCATGAGAAACCTGTCTATTGCTCTGGCGATAGCAATAAATGGCTTCGGCGACGCCGGGGCAGATGCTGCACTTGTAATTGCCCTTGCCTACATTATCCAGGTTCAGTCCGCTGCCTGGTATGTTAAGTTTACCGACCGAATTTTCGCCCCAGAGCCTGAAGGAGCATGAGGTGGAGGCTATGAATGGTGTTAGGTTACCTCACCTCAATATTGATTCAAGGCAGCTCTTTTCTCTTCTTGATCTTCCTGACAAGATTCTTTAAGTTGAATGGATGTAACCGTTCACCAGCACCCCATTTTTGTCCGACCAGGCATCCTGGCATAGCCAACATAGTCCGGAGACCAGTTTGAACGAATCTGGAGCACTGGACGAACGGTTATGGACCAATGTTGTGCAATCTTTCGAAGGGGTCGGTGAACGCTTACGAATGGATATTATTTGTTGTTTTTTCTGATGCCTTTTGAAAGGTACTGCTAATTGAACCTATAGAGGAAGATCATATGAGTGAGTGGGAGTGTGGAGTTTGCGGCTATATTCATAAAGAAGGTGAGGCCCCCGAAAAATGTCCCGTATGTGAGGCTCCGCAAAAGATGTTTGTGGAGAAAAAGCTGGAAGAACAACAGGGAGAGGTTGCAGGACTTTCCGAAGCTGAGGATGGGCTAGAGACTGATGGGGCGTATGACAGCGAAGGCTCTGCTGAGGTTGCTGGTAATAAAGAGATTAAAACCTGGCGCTGTAGTATTTCCGGTTATCTGCATAAAGGGGTGGCTCCCCCGGAAAAATGCCCTGTTTGTGAAGCAACAGCTGAGCAGTTTGAAGAGGTTGAAGAAGCAAAAGAGCAGGAGGCCGTTGATTCGGCAAGGCGTTGGCGTTGTTCTGTTTGTGGTCACATTCATGAAGGGAATGAACCCCCAGAGAAATGTCCAGTCTGCGCAGCTCCATCGATGATGTTTGTGGAGATTGACGGGGATGGAAATGAGCTTGGGGAGCCGGCAGTAGAGGAGATTGAAGATCTTGCGATCACCGCAGAAAAAGTTGTGCCAGAGACTCCATTGTCATTTTTCGATAAAATCGGCAATCTTGTCTTAAAGCTTCACCTGCATCCGATCACTGTACATTTTCCCAATGGGATCTTACCCGCCGCCGTAGTCTTTCTTGCTCTGGCTGTTTATTTCAAGATGGAACTCTTGGAAAATGCAGCGTATGTAAATTTCATTTTTGTTCTGGTGATGTTGCCCGTGGTTATTTTCACCGGCTACTGTGAATGGCAGAAAAGGTATAAAGGAATCAAGACTGCTATTTTTATAACCAAAATAATCTGTAGCATTATTGTGTTGGCAGCTGTCAGTGTGCTTGTCTTCTGGCGATTGCTGGATCCCCAGGTGTTGGCAGCTGGTTCTCCAAACCAGTTAATTTATCTGGGCATTACTGGAGCAGCACTTGCTGCAGCCGGCATTGCCGGTCATCTTGGGGGTAAACTTGTTTTTGGTAGCAGGGGGAATTAACAGGCTCATCTTTTGAGAGCTCAACCACCTGCATCGCGCCAGCCTCAGTTAAGGCTGGCGCGATGTTTTGTTTTTATGCAGTGGGAAGATATGAACTGATATCTTTTTCGTATTTGTTTATTACCTTAAACCCCTGGTCTTTCAATGCTATTATAGCCTTTTCCTCATCGGTGGAAGCAATCCTGATCACCAATTGGGTTACGTCGTCATAATCTTTTTCCGGCCAGCAGATAAGGCTGAGGATATTGATCCCTGAGTCCCGCAGTGTCTCAGAAACTTCTGCCAGCTTACCAATGCTGTCTTTCACAAAGACTCCAAGCCGCACCGAATAGTCGCTGATGCCAATTGCTTGAAGCAAGACGTCTATGACGTCTGTAGCGGTGATGATGCCCGCTAGTTGATCGTTTTCCATAACGGGAAGACTGCTGATGTTATGTTGCTGCAACACAAGAGCGGCCCGTTCTACGGTTGTACTGGTTGGGACTGTAACTACTGTTTTGGCCATGATCATGGAGACCACAACTTTCTGTAGCAGGTAGTTGAGCTCATGGGTTGATAAAGATGTAGCAGGAGATGCCCAGTATTGTTTAAGGTCTCTGTCTGAAACAAGGCCAACAAGTTTTTTCTTATCGTCTACAACCAGGAGATGATTTATCTGTTTTTCTTCAATGAGTTGTTTCGCATCAACCAGGTTTGTATCAGGGGATACGGTAATGAGGTCGGTATGCATGATTCTGCCGATATACATATGATCTTCCTCCGAAAAAGGATCTGTAGTAGGCGAATTTTTTGTCGCCATGGGAACAAAAAAATCTAACCCGACTAGTTGGAAACTGTTTTAGAATCGCTGGATAAGTGCCTCGAAGGTCTCACTACGTTCACTATCTGCCGGTTATTCTAAGTACTTAATTTCAATAAAGTCTCCAGATTACTTGTTTTTTATTGCAGTTATTCTGGAGTAAGGCACTAAAACGTAAGTGCCAAAATTCATAATATACTGTGGGTTTTACAGTTGTCAAAGTAAAGAATTTTCCGCAAAAAAAATTAAGAATCCTCTTGCTGGTCTTTGATGACAGTTATTGACCATTTTTTTGGTATGAAAAAATACTTGCCTGCTGGCCCGCTTTCAGAGTAGTTTGCGTTGTTATTTTGGAAAATTGTACTTTGTAATCAAAAATAAATTACAACCTAAATTTTGCAATTGACTAGTCCGCCGGAGATGTGAGGCAGCGAAGCTGAAGACGTATAAATATACTTCAAAGCTTCGGTAACAAAGCAGATTCGGTGGAATTGTCAATCCCGAAGGGAAGCAAATAACAGAAAAATAGTAGTCATGAAATGATGAGTTTCTAGAATGATGACGATGAATGCAACGTCTTGTTTTGCACTGATAAATCATTTTTTCTGTAATTTGCGTATGCAAGAATTTGGCACAAAGGTACTTCCCTGGTAAATCCCCAACATACAATTCCTATTTTTTCAGGAGAAATTGTGGCTAAAAACAATGAAAATGCACTTTGGATGTCCGGTAATGAGGCCATCGCTTTAGGTGCTTCAGAGGCTGGTGTAAAGGTTGCGTCCGGATATCCCGGAACACCGTCTACAGAGATAATGGAGAATCTCTCTCGTTATGATGAGGTTTATACAGAGTGGGCCCCCAACGAAAAGGTTGGCCTTGAGGTTGCTATAGGCTCTTCTTTTGCGGGTGGGCGTGCACTGGCCACGATGAAACATGTGGGCGTAAATGTTGCAGCAGATCCGCTTTTTACCGCTTCATACACTGGAGTCTGTGGTGGTTTGGTGGTTGTAAGTGCCGATGATCCTGAGATGCATTCTTCGCAAAATGAGCAGGACAACAGAAATTATGCTTTTGCGGCTAAATTGCCAATGCTTGAACCATCAGAGCCTGGCGAAGCAAAAGATATGATAAAACTTGCCTTTGATCTCAGCGAGAATCTGGACAGCCCGATCATGCTGCGCATTACCACCCGCGTCTCCCATGTAAAAGGTGTGGTTGAAAAGGGCGATAAAAGAGTGGATCAGGGCGCTTGTGAATTGAGTAAGATTCCCAGTAAGCTGGTAATGTTGCCCGCCATGGCTAGAAAACGGCGGGAGGTGGTTGAGGAGCGCATGGAGAAATGCAAAGCCCTTGCGGAAACAGCTGCTTTTAACCGGATCGAAGATGGCGATACCAAACGGGGTTTTATCACCTCAGGGGTGTCGTACCTGTATGTGAAAGAAGCCTTCCCAGAAGCTGCTGTCCTCAAGCTTGGAATGTGTTGGCCGCTTCCAGAGAAGAAAATCCGTCAATTTGCAGAAATGGTAGATGAGCTTTTCATAGTTGAAGAGCTTGATCCCTTCCTTGAGACCCATATCAAGGCTATGGGCATAGACTGTAACGGTAAAAATGTTATTCCCAATCAGGGGGAGCTGAATACCGCAATTGTGCGAAAGTCTATTGACCCTGAATCCATACCTGAACTTTTTGAACCTGTAGATTTGCCACCTCGTCCACCGAATATGTGTGCTGGCTGTCCACATCGCGGGATCTTTTTCAACCTTTCCAGGATGAAAGTGTTTGTCTCGGGGGATATTGGTTGTTACACCCTCGGATTTTTACCCCCTCTTTCCGCAATGGATGCCTGTGTTTGCATGGGGGCATCTATTCCCATGGCCCACGGTATGGAAAAAGCACTGGGCGAGGGGGGACATAATAAAGTGGTTTCAGTAATTGGGGATTCTACCTTCATCCATTCCGGGATAACTGGCCTTATTAATACTGTCTATAATGAATCAGCATCTACTCTGATCATCCTTGATAATCGTATTACGGCAATGACCGGGCAGCAGCATAACCCGGCGAGCGGCTATTCGATTAAAGGTGAAGCTGCGAATACGCTTGATCTTGAAGCACTATGTCGCGCTGTAGGCGTTAAGCATGTGTATAAAGTGAACCCCCATGATGTCGTAGAGACCCGAAAGATTTTACGTGAGGCAGTGGAGCTGCAGGAACCGTCTGTGGTTATTTCAGAGGCGCCTTGTGTGTTGTTACCTGAGATGAAGGAGCGTAAACCGGTTTCCTACTTCACCAACCAGGAAAATTGTGTTGGTTGTATGTCATGTATTCGCCTCGGCTGTCCTGCCTTAAGCTGGACTTCTTTTGCTGAAGGAGAGGCGGAAGAGAAAGGCTATAGGAAAAAACAAAAAGGGATCTCTGGAATTGATGAGATTCTTTGTAACGATTGCGGGCAATGTGCATCGCTTTGTAAATTTAATGCCATCACCCGAGGGGAGGGGAAATAATGGAAGAAACAGGAAATATCCTCTTTTCAGGAGTGGGTGGTCAGGGAATCCTCCTGGCAAGTGAGGTGACTGTGTACACTCTGCTGGCTGCTGGATATGATGCCAAAAAGAGTGAAGTGCACGGCATGGCTCAGCGGGGTGGATCGGTAACAGCACAGTTGCGTTACGGTAAAAAAGTGTACTCTCCACTTATAGAGCCGGGTGGTGCTGATATCCAGATGGCGTTTGAGATGATGGAAGCGGTTCGCTATCTCCCTTATTTGCATAAAGGCAGTAAGGTCATTGTTAATACTCAAAAAATACTACCACCATCTGTTGCTACCGGCAAGGCGGAGTACCCGGAAAAGGTTTTGGATCATCTGAGAGAACGGGAGATTGTGGTGGTGCCGGTTGATGCCTTTGATCTTGCCCGTGATGTCGGGGAGGTTCGTACCGCAAATGTTGTAATGGTGGGCGCACTTTCCTCCTTTTTACCAATTGATTCTGGTAAATATGAGGATGTAATACGGACCAGGGTACCTGAAAAATTCAGAGACGTGAATCTGCGTGCTTTCGAAGTCGGAAGAAAGGCCAGCGAATAAACAATGGGAGAAGAGATGTCAGTGAGCTATTGGGACGAAGAGATAGAAACTTTACCCAGGGTAGGTCTAGAATCTATCCAGTTAAAGCGTTTGAAGCAGCTTGTCGCGCGGGTATACAAAACCGTAGAGCCATATCGTCAGAAGATGGTTGAGGCGGGTGTCAAGCCTGAAGATATAGTAACTCTTGCTGATCTTGCTAAATTGCCGTTTACGGTAAAAAATGATTTAAGGGATAATTATCCCTTCGGCCTGTTTACCGTGCCACTTGATCAGGTTGTGCGGGTCCATGCATCTTCAGGTACCACCGGTAAGCCCACCGTGGTTGGCTATACAAAAAAAGACATTGAGACCTGGTCTGGGATAATGGCTAGAGCGCTCTGTTGCGCTGGTGCCTCAAAAGATGATATGATTCATAATGCCTATGGATATGGCCTTTTTACCGGAGGGCTTGGTGCACATTACGGAATTGAGTGTCTCGGTGCGACGGTAATTCCGGTTTCTGGCGGAAATTCCAAGCGTCAGATTAATATTATGAAGGATTTTGGTTCCACCGTTCTTCTCTCAACACCGTCCTATGCACTTAATCTAGCCGATGCGATGGATGCGATGGATGTTGATCCAAAGTCTCTATCCCTTCGTGTTGGTATCTTTGGAGCGGAGCCGTGGAGCGAAAACATGCGGGAAGAGGTGGAGCGAAAGCTAAACCTCAAAGCCACCGACATTTACGGACTTTCAGAGGTTATGGGCCCAGGTGTTGCCCAGGAATGTCTGCACACGGATCGTGGAATGCATATCTGTGAAGATCATTTTTTACCTGAGATTATTGATCCAGAGACAGGGGAGGTGTTGCCACCGGGTGAAAAGGGTGAGCTTGTTTTTACTACGCTTACCAAGGAGGCGTTTCCTATAATCAGATACAGGACAAAGGATATTTCTCGTCTCTATTATGAAACCTGTGCCTGTGGGCGCACCATGGTGAGGATGGAGAAGGTCACCGGACGGACTGATGATATGCTCATTATCAGGGGTGTCAACGTTTTTCCATCCCAGGTTGAACATGTCTTGATGGGTGTTGAAGGAGTTGAGCCCCATTACCAGATCGTTGTCGAACGAGATGGAAACCTCGATACCATGCAGGTCCAGGTTGAGGTGAGTGAAGGTGTCTTTTCAGATGAGATTCGTAAGCTCGAAAACCTCGCAAGGCATATTCAGAAAGAAATTAAAGATTTACTTGGTGTCACCTGTAAGGTGAAACTTGTAGAACCAAAGACTATCCAGCGTAGTGAAGGCAAGGCGCAACGGGTAATTGACAACCGTAAAATCTGAAGAAAGGGGGAACCATGCTGGTAGAGCAGATTGCTGTATTTTTAGAAAATAAGTCGGGAAGACTCGCAGAAATAACAACAGTTCTCGCCGAGAATGATGTCAATATTCGCGCACTCTCTGTTGCTGATACTGCCGACTTTGGTATTTTGAGGCTTATTGTTGATAAGGTGGAAAAGGCCAAAGAAGTGCTAAAGGATAATGGTTTTACTGTGGGTAAAACTAATGTGATCGCGGTGGAGGTCGAGGATAAGACCGGAGGGCTGGCGAAGGTTCTTCAATGTCTCCATGAAGCAGGGATAAACGTTGAGTATATGTACGCATTTGTTAACCGAACAGGAAAGAATGCTGTACTTATTTTCCGCTTCGAAAAAATGGATGAAGCTATAAAAACCCTACAGGATGGCCAGTTTACCATTCTCTCCAGAGAAGAGATCTGCGCTCTGTAGTGTGGTGTTCTCAGTCCGGTAAAGAAAATATGCCGGAAACATCTGGCAGTAGGGGGTAAGGGAAGTAATGGTCCTTGAGATAAGGAGAGTTACTTCCTTACTTTTTCAATAAATTATGGAAGCAAAATGGCAAAACTGATTGAGCAGCCGACCGTCATTGAAGCGGAGGGCAACAAACCGAAACGCATAGAAGAATTTATCGGGTGTGTCAATTCGGAAAGTCCAGAGATCAGCGTTGCGCGCATGAAAAGCCCTTCCGGCTGGATTGAACCGGGGCAGACCCCTGAGTTTGATGAGTATACGGTTGTCCTAAAAGGTATGCTGCATGTGGAAACCAGTTCAGGGGTTCAGGAAGTACATAGTGGACAAGCTATTATTGTCAGAAAAGGAGAGTGGGTTCGATATAGTAGTCCAGGAGAGGATGGTGCTGAGTATATTGCAATCTGCTTACCTGCATTTACTCCTGAGAGTGTTAACCGTGATGCATGATGCTTAAATCACCATCCTCAATACACTGAAGTTTTTTGTATTCCTCTGTTCTATGAATTCGGGCAATTCAATCTTTAGCCCGGATTTCTCACCAAAAAGTTCATGAGAAATTCGGGCTCGGAGTGGTTTAAAATAGCAGGACTGGGCACTTCACATTGTGTAGTACGTGGTTTGCAACCGAGCCAAAGAGGACGTCACGTATTTCCCCCCCGCCTTCGTGTCTGCCTATCACGACTAACTGAAAATCCTGTTCATTTGCAATATGGCTGATTGTGTTGCGTGGTTCGCCAAACTCTAAAAAAACTTCTGTCTCAAAACCAGCTGCCTGTAGCTTGTTCTCAGCACGTTGCAGAAGCAGATGACCAGCTTTTGTGGCATTATCTTTTACCGTTTCCATTTGAACCAGCGGTATTAAACTGTACGCGGGGTGGTTGCTGTTGATCACATAGAGAAGAGTAAGGTTTTTGGAAAAACGCTCTCTCAATTCAATTATGGTATCAAGGGTTCTTTGCGCCGTGGGTGAGTCATCAAATGGTACTAAAATTTTAGGTATCATTGTCACCTCCACTCATGAATAAGGGCCTACTCTTTTGCATCTTGCAAAAGCGTGGATACGTACCCTGTAGATTCTATTATTGGAGAAGAATAGTATCTCTAAGGTACATCAAGTATATCAGCCATAGACGAGTCGTGGAAGGAGTAAAACAACATCCGGGAAGAAGGTCAGAACAAAGAGTATTAAAATTTGGATTACCAGGAATGGCAGCACAGCTTTCGTGATATAGATTATATCACGGTCGACTGTTGCACTGGAAATGTAAAGACTGACTCCCAGCGGGGGGGTACAGTAGCCAATGCCAAGATTAATGGTCATAATGAGTCCAAAATGCATGGTGTCGATACCAAATTTCCCCAGCAAGGGCAAAAAAATGGGGGTCAAAATAAGGGTTGCTGAGATTATATCCATGAACATCCCTATAAACAGTAACAGAATGTTTACAGAGAGCAGGAAGACCCATGGAGAGGCGATGTTGTCAACAACCACCGAGGCGATTTTTCCCGGAATCTGTTCAAAAGTGAGGAATTCACCGAATACTGAAGCGCCGGCGACAATGATGAGAAGGGTTGAGGAGGTGATTGCTGAAGCAACAATGACCTTTTTGACATCCTTGAGCTTCATGTCTCGATGGAGAACGATCTCGACAAAGAATGCGTAAAAACAGGCAACAACAGCAGCCTCGTTGGCTGTAAATAAACCGGAGTAGATTCCCCCAAAGATGAGTATTGGCAGCATAAGTGCCCAGACACTTTCTCTTAAAACAGCAAAGACTTCAGCCAGAGAGGGGCGTGGCAGTTGTTTCATTCCCCTTTTCTTACAGACAAAGTACGCATAACCACTCATGGCAAGCATGATTAGCAGGCCTGGAATAAAACCGGTGAGAAAAAGAGCCTCAATCTGATCGTTGCTAACCATTGCGTAGAGTATCATGGCGATTGAGGGTGGGATGATAACCCCAAGTATGGGGGCCGTGGTCATGATTCCAACGGAGAACTTTTCATCGTAATTATTCTCTATCAACGCTGGGATCATAAACCCGCCTATGGCGACAACTGTTGCTACTGTGGATCCAGAAATTGCGCCAAAAAAACCGCAGGCAAGCACTCCCGCCATGGCCAGGCCACCGGGAAGAAAGCCCACCAGAACATTTGCGGTTTTGATTAATTTTGCTACGATGGAGCCGGTGGTCATGATATTGCCGCATAAAACAAAAAATAACACCACCACCAGGGCAAACTTATCCATACTGCGATAAAGAACCTCTATGACGATCTGTGGATCAATGCCTACCACAAAAACCAGGCCCACGGTTCCTGCAAAGAACAGGGCCATAAAAACCGGGACAGTTGATGCCAGGCAGCCAAGCAGGAGGGAAAAGATGAGCAGGTAACTGTTATCCATTAGTTGTTTTCCCCTGTTATATCATTCTTTCCGCTCCAATCTTCGCGTATGGCAATGATTGTTCGCAAAAACATCATGATTCCCATAAGAGGGAAAACTAAATAGAAAAAATATTCTGGAATCTGAAGAGTTGCAGTTCGTGCATACTCATCTTCATACATCATTGCTGCCATCTGAACGCCAAGGTAGATCATCAGTAGAGAAAAAACCAGCACCACCAGATGTGAAAAGAGCGTTAGAGGTTTTTTCAATATTGGCAGCATCTGGGGGAGGGCATCAATTCGTACCAGCGAGCGGCTTCGTACCGCAGCAACGCAGCCTATATATGTTGCTATAAAGATCACCTTGCGGACGATTTCGTCTGACCAGTAAAGACTGACGTCGTTAGTTGTTTTACGTAATATGACATTAGCCATCGCAGTAAAAAGAGCCAGGCAGATTGTAATAAAAAGAGACCATTCTTCCAGATGGAGGAAGAATCGGTCGATTGTTTTGAAAATTCTAATGAACATATCAAGAAATAGTACTTACTGATTTGTGTTGATTGCTCATTATAGTCTCTAGATGTCTGGAACTAGTTAAGAGCGTTAGCACGTTTGAAGGGGCAGTGTGTTGTGGGCCTGGAAGATGAGAACGAATGGAACCCCAAAGATGAAGAGCAGAAGCCTTACGTCATCTTTGGGGTAACAAGCCTTTACTATGAGAGGGTTACTGGGTCAATGTTTTTCGAACTGTGGCCAGGTAATCCGGACCAATTTTCTTACTCCATTGCACCAAAACCGGTTCAGCAGCTTTTTTCAGTTCATTTATATCATCAACACTAAGTTGGGTGAATTCCACCCCGGCCTCTTTGGCTTTGGCTACCTGAACGTCATGTTGTTGACGGGTTAATAGTCGTGTCTTCGCACTTTCTTCGGCTATAACTGTAAGGAGAATGTCCTGAAGATCCTGAGGTAGTTTTTTCAGCCATCGTTTATTTACTAGATGGACGAAAAGACCCTGAGCATAATTTAGTTCGGTGAATGATTTTGCTATGGTGAATTTTTTAGTGATATTGCAGACAATTGCGGTGTGGTCGAGCCCGGTAATGACACCAGTCTGTAATGCCTGGGGCACGTCCGGCCAGGGCATTACAGTAAATTTTAAATCCCATGCCTTGTAGGTATCTGTGTTTACAGGGGCCTGGGCAATTCTGAAATTTGTCCCCTTAGCATCGCCTATGGTTTTTACAGGAGTGGTTGTGGCCCAGCCGTAGGGTCCGTAGCCGGTAATGTCAGCGACGAGAAGGCCTTGTCTTTGAGCCCCGTTTGCAAATGGTTCCCACAGTTCTGGAGTGCTGCGAAAAGTGTCTAGTTTGTCAAAAGTATCTACGACATAGGGAAGGTTGACTATTCCAAGTAGATCTGAAACATTGGCGGCGGCAACAGAGGAACTCATCATTCCCTGGACGGCACCAAGCTTAAGTTTTGCAATTACGTCTTTTTCTCCTCCAAGTTGGCTGAGAGGACGAAAATCAACGTACAGACGGCCACCTGATTTTTCCCAGACTTTATCTCTTATTCGATATCCAACTCCTACGCCTTCAATGACAGGATGAGAGACATTTGAGAGTATATAGGTAAATTTTGCACCACTGGGGTCAAATGCTGGTTTCCATGCCTCAAGTGGATTTTTCTTTTTTTCTGCACTGATTCCTGTTCCGGGGATGAGAAGTGCGAGAAGAAGCAGGGCGAATACAAGTTTTTTCACAGTTGTTCCTCCATTGTGATGATTCTGGCGTGATTAATTTTGTCAGATCTGCTCTGAAATGACGTTATTATATATATGGCTTTTCATTAACATGATTGCAGCATTCAAGTAAACTCTTTTGTTTAATTAAGTATGCTACAAAAATGATAAATATTAATATGTGGAAAGTGTATTGTCCTGTGTCTTAATAATATTAAGTTTGTTGGGCCGAGTGAATGTTGAAATCAGATCTGGTGTGGAATGATTTTGTGTTGTTGAGCTGGTTTGCGTTTATAGAGATGAACGCTTACAATGTTGTTTCGCAGTAATTTCAAGCAACCACTCATTCAACTCGTTAAAATTTAAAGGATATCATGAGAAGCAATAACAGACCATTCAACCAACAGAGACCAGTATCTATAGAACGCGGAATACAACCCCAGGCGGACGGTTCGATTCTTATAAAAATCGGTAATACCCATGTGATTTGTGGGGTATCTGTGGAGGACAAAGTTCCTCCATTTCTAAAAGGTTCCGGGCAGGGATGGATCACCGCAGAATATGGGATTCTTCCCTGTGCCACCGATAGCAGGTATCGGCGCGAGACCAAGGGGCAATCAGGAAGAACCATGGAGATTCAGCGCTTAATTGGGAGGAGTCTCAGAATGATGGTGGATTTGAAATCAATCGGGGAGCGAACCTTGCGGGTTGATTGTGATGTACTCAATGCCGATGGAGGCACCCGGACGGCATCTATAACTGGAGGATCAATTGCTGTAGCGGACGCTTTTAAGAAAATGGTCGCGTCAGGTCGCATGGAAACAGTTCCTGAAATTATGCCGGTGGTCGCTATTTCAACCGGTATTGTCAATGGCGAACCGTTACTGGATCTAGATTATCCCGAGGATTCAGCCGCCGATACGGATGCTAATTTTGTTATGGCCGGAAATGGTAAATGGATTGAGATTCAATCCACCGCAGAAGAAGCGATGTTCGATGATGAGTCTTTTTTGGCTATGATGTCATTTGCCAGAAAGGGATGCAGGGAACTCCTTGAACTTTGGTAGAATTGGAAAGTTGTTGCAGGAAGCAGCTATGGAAAAAGGAAAAGGAGCAAAAAAAATAAGCGGAACCAGGGAGTGGGCAGTGGCTGAGATAAACTGTAGCCTCGGTTGTCCCCATGACTGTCGATATTGCTACGCAAGCTACGATGCAATTCGGAAAAATCGTATCACTCCTGCACAGTGGACGACTTGCAGGGTTCTGGAAAATGTGGGCGGGCGGGAGCACCAGTTATATGACGGGCAGGTGATGTTTCCTTCGGCCCACGACATCGTGCCTGAGAATCTGGATAGATGCATACAGATTTTGACATCACTTTTAGATGCTGGAAACAGGGTGCTGATTGTATCGAAACCTCATCTAGACTGCATCCTAAAAATCTGTTCAGCTTTTGATACGGTTAAGGATAAAATTCTCTTTCGCTTTACTATCACCGCTAGAGACGATGCTATCCTCGGTTTTTGGGAGCCCGGCGCACCCGCTTATAAAGAGCGGGTGAGTTGTCTCGAGTATGCTGCGGAAAAAGGTTTTGCAACCTCAGTGAGTGTGGAGCCGATGCTCGACACCGGGGATGTCGTCGCAATGGTCCGTGAGTTGCTTCCTTATATCTCCCATTCCATTTGGCTTGGTAAGATGAACAAAATTTCAACTCGCGTCCTCGCTGATTCAGATCAAATGAAGGAAGAAATTGAACGTATAACTAGAGAACAGGACGATGTCACTATCATGCATCTGTACCAGCAGCTGGATTCTTTGGAAAAAATTCGCTGGAAAGAATCAATAAAAGAAGTGATTGGACTGGAGTTGGCGCAAGATTCAGGGCTTGATATTTAATAGTGCAAGCAAAAAAACAAGGAGCCAAAATGTATCTCGCTCTTGTCGTTATTCTTGGAATATTAGGTGGTTTACTATTGGGGCTTAGTGGTGTGCTTTTCGGCTGCATTATTGGCCTGCTGGGCGCGGAGGTTTTTTATTTAAAAAGGCGCTTGCAAACTTTAGAAACGCGCTTGGCAAGTGATGGCAGGGAAGAGAAAACTGATTTTGAAGAGGTTGTCTTTAAAGCTGCTTCACTTTTAGGCTCAGGGAAGCCAGCGCAGGTTCGTCCTGCAACATCAGAGGCTAATTCCAGCGAAAAAGAGTGGCCGTTCTCTTCTGGAAAAACCAAAGATAGCAAAGATAGCAAAGGTTGTATGAGCAATAGCTCCCTTATTGATCGTCTGGTAGGCACCATGGGGGATAAAGGAGTACGTATAAAAGAAAGTATACAGCAGTTTTTTACAGGTGGTAACCTGGTCCTTAAAATCGGTATAATCATACTCTTTTTCGGACTGTCCTTCCTGCTCAAGTATGCTGCTCAGCGCAATCTTGTTCCCGTTGAGTTTCGTTTGATCGGAGTTTTCCTAACAGGTCTTGCTTTGCTTGGGATTGGCTGGCGGCTTAGAAAGAGTCGTGCAGCCTATGGACTTGCGCTGCAGGGCGGCGGGGTTGGTGTTCTCTATCTGGTTATCTTTGCAGCAGCTAAGTTGTTTGATTTTCTGCCAATAACGTTCAGCCTTGTGGTTATGATCTGCCTGGTGGCTCTCTCTTGTGGTCTGGCGGTGCTACAGGAGTCCAGAGCTCTTGCCGTTTTTGGTATTGCGGGGGGATTTCTGGCACCGGTTCTTATGTCGAAAGGTGGTGGTAGCCATGTACTACTCTTTTCTTATTACGGCCTGCTCAATTGTGGTGTTTTTGGTATCGCCTGGTTCAAATCGTGGCGGCTGTTAAATGTCGTTGGCTTTTTCTTTACCTTTGGCATAGCAACTCTCTGGGGAGCAAGTGGATATCAACCGCAACATTATAGCAGTACTGAACCATTCTTGATCCTCTTTTTTCTCTTTTATGCCATTATTTCAGTACTATTCGCCTTTAAACAACCGGTTAACCTCAGAGGTTATATTGATGGGCCTCTAGTCTTTGGCTTACCTCTGGTGACCACCGGTTTGCAATATTGCCTGGTGAAAGATTATCACTTTGGCATGGCCTATTCTGTTCTTGGTTTAGGGATCTTTTATCTGGGAGTAGCAACAGCACTCTGGAGTCGCTTCAGTGGTTCAATGCGAATGATATGCGAAGCGTTTCTTGCCCTCGGGGTCGTTTTTGCCAGCTTGACAGTCCCTCTTGCCCTTGATGGTCACTGGTCCGCCTCAATATGGGCTCTGGAAGGTGGTGCTATGGTATGGGTGGGTGTCCGGCAGCAGCGCTTTCTCGCGCGACATTTTGGCCTGTTGTTGCAGCTTGGAGCGGCAGTAATTTTTCTTGATTCAGTCTGGTATCCACTCTCTACAGTCGCCTTTGCAAACAGATACTTTCTTGGTTGCAGTTTTCTTGCCATGGCCGCATTGTTCTCAAGCTATTGGTATGATCGCGGAGATAATAGTTTGAAACAGTGGGAGAAATACTATCCTTTACCGCTGATGATTGTCGGGCTTTTATGGTGGTATACCGGTGGTTTGCGAGAAGTGGATAAGCAGTTCATGACACAAGACTTTACCAGTGTTTTTCTTCTTTTTTGTTGTGCAAGTTCTATCCTTATGGGGCTTGTCTGCGAAAAAGTTACATGGACACGACTGTATCTTGGTCTGCTTGTGCAGCTTGTTGTGATGATATTTCTCATTGCCATTGATTTTATGGGAATGTCAGGTGAATTCCATCTGTTTCGTGGGCTGGGTTCTCTTGGCTGGACTGTGGCAATCGTGGTTCAATATAGAATTCTCCATTCGTATGGTGAAAACTGGAATATTCGAATCGAAAAAATCTATCACCTGCTCTCAATGTGGTTGCTTATTTTTGTCTTGAGCCAGGAGGTTGTATGGGCTGTTGGATTGATTGATGAGGTAGCATATATCTGGAAAAATGTGTGGTGGGCGCTTATCCCCTGCATTACTGTTTTTTTTCTGGTACGGCTGACTTCTTCTGGAATTTGGCCAATCCGCCGTTTTAGAAGAAGTTATCTGACTATCGGCGGTGGTTTTTTTTGCAGCTGGATTGTTCTGTGGATGTTTTGGGCCTTTAGTCAGGCGGGGATTCCTGCTCCTCTATTGTATCTGCCATTTATTAATCCACTGGAGCTAACAACCCTCTGTTGCCTATTTATGCTGATTGTCTGGATACGTTATTGTAGTAACAGTGAGATGCTGCCTGCGGCTCTTCGCATTAACTATTTGTTGTGGGGCGTCGCTATCCTGGGTTTTTTTCTTATTAACAGTATTGTGGCACGCTCTGTACATTATTTTGGTGCTGTCCCGTTCTTTCCTCAATCTTTATATGACTCAGTTATTTTTCAATCCTCCATAGCAGCGTTATGGGGGGCCTGTGCTCTCGGACTCACTGGTATTGCAACCAGAAAAAGACATCGTCCTCTCTGGATGGTTGGTGCCGTATTACTTGGGATGGTGGTGTTGAAACTCTTTTTTGTGGATTTATCAGGAACGGGGACCATCGGGCGTATTGTCTCTTTTCTCGTTGTTGGAATCCTGATGCTCGTCATTGGTTATTTTTCACCACTTCCCCCTCACCGTGAAAAAAATAAATTGGATAGATAGTGTTTGATGAATATTAAACTTTTTATATTGCTTTTATGGGTAGAGTGCATTTTCGCAGCAATCCTTAGTGCAGCTGAGATAACGCCAGATGATTTTGCCAGGGGTTTTTACCTGGAAGTTGTCAAAAAAGGCGCTGTTTATTCCCTGGAGTTACCAGAGGATGTATACCTTACCGTTCAGGATGCATTTTTCAAAGATGTGGCTGTTTTTAACGGTGCAGGGGAACAGATTGTCCATGGTATTGAGCCTATTGAACCGGAGTCAGGAAAACTACGTGAACAACAGCCGATCCCTTTCTTCCCGCTGACGCGTGGTACAGCCGAAGGTTCCTCTCTTGATCTTGCAATGCACGTCGATAAGACTCAGCAGGGAACCATAATTAAAGTTGAGACTGGACCGTTAACAACCCCTTTTGAAGAGCATGGCCAAGTAGGAGCCTATCTTTTAGATTTGAGTTCAATTGAGCTGAAAATTAACCACCTGGAGTTCTTGTGGGGTGAGAAAGAGGGAGACAGTTCATCCATCTATACTGTCAACATTGAGGAAAGTAGTGATTTGCAGACGTGGACGCCCCTGGTCACAAATGCTACCCTGGCTGATTTGGTCTATGGTGATCAACGGGTTGAAAGAAGAATCGTAAAACTAAAAAGGCAGCCAAAACAATATTTAAAAGTGAGCTGGAAGGAGGGAGATACACCTCTTTTGCTCACCGGAGTGAACAGTTATTCAAGGCTTATAAAATCCGCTGAAAATATCAATTGGGTGGCGCTGAAAAGTGCTATTGTTGAGCAGGATGAACAGGGGCCGGTCCTGCAGTTTCAATCGGATTATTCAATCCAGGTCAATAGTGTTCAGCTGGCACTTGCGTCCACTAATTCCCTTGTACCGCTCGTAGTCCAGTCTCGAAAAAAACAAAATGATGTGTGGATACAGAGATGTGAACAACTGTTTTTTAAACTCTCGGTTGATCAGGTGGTTCTTGAGAATGAACCGTGTTTTTTAAAACCAAACGTTGACAGGTTCTGGCAGGTGACAGCAAAGGATCACCTTGGGGAACGCTTTATAGAGCAGAAAAATCTCTCTCTGATGCTTGGTAGATCACCTGTTGAATTATCTTTTCTGGCCCAGGGGGAACCACCGTACCTGCTTGCTTATGGTAGTGGGAAGGTATCGCAGCTGGATGGCATCTTGACAGCAAACAGTATCTCAGAATTATCTGCCGAAAATTCACTTTCCAGGATACGGGGCACGGTTTTACCAGGAGAGCGGGTAAAACTTGGAGGAGAGAGTGCCTTAAAGTTTCCTCCCGGGAAAAAACCATGGCGCCAGTGGCTGCTGTGGAGTGTATTGCTGGCAGGAGTGGGCTTTCTCGCTTACATGGTGAAAAAATTAGTCTCTGAAATGCAAAGGGAAAGTGAAAATAAGGTGCCTCACGATACGGAATAGACTATTGTTTCCAGGCTGTTGTAGTTAGTGTCTGTCCATAAATGGCTATTTCCCCCTAATTCTTCGTTGCTCTCATAATTTAATCCTCGGAATATCAACTATATGCCTGTGGTTAAATTCATCGAGCGCCTCAATTTAGAAAAAATATCTCATTTCTGGACAGACACTAGTTAAGGACGAAAAATAGCAACGTATGTTGCGTCATTACTCCAGAATAGGAAAGAAAGAATGTTTCGATCGTTTTATAAAAGTAAAGAGTGGTTTGTATGGGCATATGGAGGAGGACTGTTTTTACTCCTTGCCCTTTTTGTACAGGTTGAATTGACGGTAAAGATTAATCAGTGGTACGGTGCTTTTTATAATATTTTACAAAAGGCAACAGAGCATGAGGTGTCTGAGTTTTGGGAACAGATGTTGATGTTTGCTAAGATAGCCTTTCCCTATGTACTTATCGCCACGGTGACATCATATTTTACCCGTATTTACTCATTTAAATGGCGGGAGGCGATGACCTTCTCCTATGTTTCACAGTGGCAGAAGGTTGATGAAGAGGTCGAGGGTGCAAGCCAGCGTATTCAAGAGGATATTTATCGATTTGCGCGGATTGTTGAAAGCCTTGGACTTCAGGTGATTCGTGCCATAATGACTCTTATTGCTTTTCTCCCCATTCTTTGGGGGCTCAGTAGCGGGGTGGACATCGAATTCATTAAAAATATCCCCGGTAGTCTGGTGTGGGTAGCCCTGCTGGTATCAATTGGTGGTCTGTTTATCTCCTGGTTTGTAGGTATTAAACTGCCGGGTCTTGAGTATAACAATCAAAAGGTTGAAGCCGCCTTTCGTAAAGAACTGGTTTACGCTGAAGACGATAAAATCAATTATGGAAAGACCGAAACAATAGCAGAGCTGTTTATCGGACTAAAATTTAACTATAACCGCTTGTTTCTCCATTACGGTTACTTTGATATCTGGGTTAATTTCTTTGAACAGTTGATGGTTATCGTTCCGTATCTGATAATGGGGCCAGGACTCTTCACCGGTATTATTACCCTGGGGGTACTTGTTCAGGTCTCAAACGCATTCAGTAAGGTGCGGGAGTCCTTTTCAATCTTCATCTCAAACTGGACCACAATCACTGAGCTTCGTTCGATCCATAAACGTCTGAAGGAATTTGAGTTGAATATAAATTATTAATGCTTTTGTTTTAAGGGCTGGACACCCTTGTATACCCCCCAGTACGATCCTGTACCTGGGGGGATACACATTGGTACGGCAGCCATTTGCAGAGATTAGACGGATGGCTGGGCCATTGCCACTTACTCTTCCAGCTCGAAACCGATCTGCTTTACAGCATTTTTAATGGTCTCAAGATCGACGCCGTTGTTGACAAAGGTGGCGCTGGCAGCCTCCAGATCAACTCTTACCTCTGATAAGCCAGCTATTTCTTCCAGTGCTTTCTGTACTGAGCCGACGCAATGTTGGCAGCTCATACCTTTTATTTTCAATGTTATCATGGTGCTCCTGTAGATGTTCCATTGCCTCGTTTGCGGAATAAGCATGGAGTAAAGTCAGATCTCTGTTGTCAAAGGTAAAATGCTTTAGCTTAAGTGTGGTGACCTGATGAACCCCTTCCTCGTCATCCTCCACCAGAATCTTCCACGGTGTATATTTGCTTTCTTCACGGGTAGTTCTTTCTGCATCTTTTAAAATAAGTTCATCCTTCTTATGTAGCCTTAATCTCAAAGAATTTTTAACTCAATATAGTTTCCCCCAGCTGTTTGTTGATTGAGGTGGGTCTCTATACTATAGTTCCAGCGTGATTATTTTAAACTTAACTATATGTTAAAGTAGATGGAATTTCAAACAGGTGGGGTCACTTTTATTGATCTTGATGATTGCGGGCTGCCGTGCCGTGCTGTATTTATTGCAGTTTATCTGTAGTGAGGCACTAAATCCTTAATTTGGGGATAATAATGGAACGTACAACTGTTAAAGCTGATATTACCGGAATGCATTGTGGTGCATGTTCTACACGGATTGAACGTGTTGTCTTAAATATTGATGGGGTTATCCACTGTTCGGTGAACCTGGCTACGGAGAAGGCCACTATAGAATACGATAACTCATTAACTTCTATGGATGCGATTACAGGAACGGTTGAAGGCCTCGGGTTTGGCGCAGTGGAATCTCCCACTGTGGAAGATGATGGCGTAAAACGTAAAGAGGCTGAGGAAGAGTTGCAGGAGATAAAAAGGAGACTCCTTCCATCCTTTATTCTGGCCATTGCAGTTATGGTGCTCTCCATGGGGCCAATGGTTGGTATCAAATTACCAGCCATTATCCATCCGGACCACGCGCCACTGCTCCACACATTTATCCAGTTTTTGTTGGTTCTGCCGGTTATTTTTCTGGGCCGGAATTTTTATCTCAATGGATTTCCTGCACTTTTTCGAGGGGTTCCCAACATGGATTCGCTTATAGCAATAGGTACCGGGGCCGCCTTTTGTTATTCAACCTGGAATCTTATTGAAATTGGTCTCGACAGCACCAGGGGTGGCTTGGCCCACGATCTCTATTTTGAGTCAGCGGCCATGCTGATTTCGCTGATTTCTCTAGGTAAATATCTGGAAGTGAGGGCGAAATCTAAAACGACCAATGCTATTCGGCAGCTGATGCAACTGACCCCGGATAGCGTTACACGTATTGAAAATGGTCAGCAGTGCAAGGTCGCGATAACTGAAATACGGGTTGGAGATCAGGTTTTGATTCGCCCCGGCGAGCGTATTGCCATAGACGGGGCAATCGTGGACGGAGAATCATCTGTGGATGAATCGATGCTGACAGGAGAAAGTATGCCGGTCTCAAAGAGAAGGGGAGATACTGTATTTGGTGGGACACTGAATAAAAATGGCTCTCTGATACTCCTGGCAACCAAGGTAGGGGTTGATACTATGCTTGCCAGGATTATTCAGATGGTTCAGGATGCCCAGGGGGTGAAAGCACCTATAGCCAACCTGGCTGATAGGGTTAGTCTTTATTTCGTTCCCACTGTTATTGTAATCGCCATTTTTTCAGGGCTTTCATGGTATTTCATTGCAGATGCCGATTTCAGCTTTTCACTCAGGATTTTCATCGCAGTACTGGTCATAGCCTGCCCCTGTGCAATGGGCCTGGCTACTCCTACGTCCATTATGGTTGGTACAGGCCGGGGGGCACAGCTTGGTGTTCTGGTCAAGACCGGAGAGGTGCTGGAGCGAGCGAAAAATGTAAATTGTGTGGTTTTCGATAAAACCGGCACGCTCACCCTGGGCAGGCCGGTGTTGACTGATATTATTACCTGTGGTGATTTTGATAGAAAATTGTCGCTTGCCCTTGCTGCAGGAGCCGAGAGCAGATCAGAGCATCCGTTGGCGGAGGCGTTTACGACCTCTGCTGAAAAGAATCAGGTTGAACCTGGTCGGCCGAGTAGTTTCAAGACGGTACCTGGAGAGGGGATTGAGGCAATTTTCAACAAAGAGGACCAGAAGTTTACTCTTTATCTGGGCAACCAGGGTTTTATGGAGTCGGAGGGAATCCTCGGTTTGACAACAGAGGTGGCTAGCAGAGCAGCCTCTCTTGCCAAAGAGGGTAAAACCGTTCTTTTTTTAGGGATCAATGGTTCCATGGCTGCTCTATTTGGTATCGTTGATCCGCTAAAAGATGAGGCGGTTGAAACGATTGGCAGGCTACATGCAACGGGTGTGGAGATTGTTATGCTCACGGGTGATAATGAAAAAACGGCAGATGCTGTTGCAGGCAAAGCAGGAATTACCCACGTGGTGGCGGGGGTGTTTCCTGATAAGAAAGAGGCAGAGATTGTCCAACTGCAAAATAAAGGGAAAGTGGTTGCCATGGTTGGTGATGGTATAAACGACGCTCCGGCTCTTGCAAGAGCGGATGTCGGCATTGCCATGGGGACCGGAATCGACGTAGCCATGGAGTCCGCAGACATTGTGCTGATGTCTGGTCACCTCTCCGGTGTTGAAACCGCCATTGGGCTGAGCAGGGCTACATTGAAAAATATTCATCAAAATCTTTTCTGGGCCTTTGTCTATAATATTATTGGCATTCCGGTTGCTGCTGGTTTTTTGGTTCTTTTTGGCGGGCCGTCCCTCAATCCGATGATAGGAGGGGGTGCCATGGCACTCAGCTCAGTTTCGGTGGTGCTCAATGCCTTGAGGCTCAGGTTCTATCAACCTCATGGTGCTCTATAGTGTTAGGATCGTTCTATTTTTACTATTAAATTCTATGTGCTATAATTTGAGGGTAGTGTCAGTTGTGGCAGTAGTTACAGCCTCTCATTGTAATCGTGATCAGGAAGGTAATTTGTTGTGAGTATAACGTTGTTTAAAAAGATTAACTGTTTAAGTTTATTGGTATTTATTCTTATGACATTTTCAGTTGCCAGTGAGGTCGCCTCAGAAACCACGGTGGGTTTTCTCATGCCTCCCTCCGGGCTAGGAGATCAGTCTTTTAATGATATGACCTATTCGGGCTTGATCCAGGCGAAACAGAGGGATGATTTCAGGCTTATCCGGGAACAGTGTACCTCGGCTGATGACTCTCCCAGGTTGAAGATGGAAGCACTTCTAGATAGAGGTGCTGATATTGTTATTGCAAATGGTTGGGAATTTACTGACATTGTAGAGGAGTTTGCAAAGAAGAATCCGGAGAGTTTGTTCCTTTTGAATGACATCCCCGTAACTGGGTTTTCCAATATTGTGTCCACCGTTTTTGGCCAGCATGAAGGAGCTTTTCTTGCGGGAGCACTTGCGGCGATGATGAGTAAAAACGATCATGTTGGGTTTGTGGGCGGGGTGGATATGCCTGTTATCCGTGCATTTTATGTTGGATATGAGGAGGGGGTGAAATTTATAGATAATAATATCAAGATCTCCATCCGATTTATACAAGAGAGTGACTCTTCTGTCTCAGGGTTTAATAATCCGGCAGTTGGGAAAAGAGAAGCGAGTACAATGTATGACCAAGGCGCGGACATAATATTTAGTGTGGCGGGGCTCTCTGGAAACGGGGTCATACGAGCCGCAGTTGAAAAAAAAATGTTTGTTATTGGTGTTGATGCGAACCAGGATCATATGGCAAAAGGCTACGTTCTGACCAGTGTTATAAAAAGGCTGGACACGGCAGTCGATACCGTACTTGGTGAGATTTTTGCCAATAAGTTTCAAGCCGGTGTCCGTTATTTTGATCTTACCTCTGGAGGGGTTGGCTTGTCCCCGATGGAGTTTACAAGAGATGTTGTTCCCCATGAGATTCACCAGCGGTTGCTTGAAATTCAGCAAGATATCATCGATGACAGAATAATGGTTACCAACTATTTGAACCCATCTAATACTAACCCGAATAAATCGGAATTTTTATAATGCTTGGATAAGTGCCTTGTGGGTAATTTAAAGTTCTTATTTCAAAATACTCACCTGATTTCTTGTTTTTTATGACAGGTTTTCAGGAGTAAGGCACTAACCAATAGGTTTAACAGGTACTAACACGTGAGAATAATTCTGCTTGTAGTGGTTTTTATAGGGATTCTTTTCCCATCTATTGCTGTTTCACGCCATGTGGTTGGTTTTCTAACCGGATCAGGTGGTCTTGGGGATGATTCCTTTAACGATATGACGCACATGGGATTGGGTAGGTAAAAGCGGCAGCGATATTATTTTTGCAGTAGCGGGACTCAGTGGCAATGGTGTTATCCGCGCCGCAAAGGAATGTCAAAAATTTGTTGTTGGTGTCGATTCAGATCAGGATCATATGGCTAAAGGGTATGTTCTCACCAGTGTTATGAAGCGTCTTGATAATGCAGTATACAAGGAGGTATCTGGTACTTTGAGGGACGGATTTGAAAGTGGTTCTATACGCTATGGACTTTCAAATAACGGAATGGAACTCTCTCCCATGAAATACACAAAGGATTTGATATCTTCAGTAACACTGAAAAAATTGCAGGACGTCGAAAACTGTATTCGAAAAGGCGATCTTAAAGTGGCGGATTTTACTGGTTTTGAACAGGATGAGGACGAAAAAACAGGGAAACAAAGATGATGGAAAATCATCCTGTTCGAATGCCAAAGCCTGGGGCAGTTAATTGGGGAAGTCTGCAGATGCAGATAACCCTTGGTATTCTTGTCATTCTTGCAATTATTTTCTTCGTTTTCGGAAAGGTGGCTATAACAGAACAGCGGCAGAAAATGATGAATCAAATGGAGGAGTACGGCTCTGCAACAACCAATTTCATTGCTCAGATTTCGCTGGTTCCCCTGCAAAAGTTCAGTATCTATCAGTTGGAAAATTACGTACATAATCTTGAGCAGAATAAGCTCGTTACCTATTGTGATATCTTTGATGATAAAGATCTGTTGATTACTCAAAATGTACATGGTGTTGAGCGTAAACCCCACGGGGGAGTGGATAAGGAAAACTTACTCGTTTTTTCAGTCCCCATCTCAGAAAATGATGTGCATTATGGCAGGGTGGAGGTAGGCATGGACCTGGAGCCGGTACATGTTCGAATCAACACAATCTCGTGGCAAATTGTATTGGCATTTTGTATAGGTCTTCTGCTTATTGGAGGGGTTGTCAGCTTTTTTATCCATAAAAAACTTGTGGGTCCAATTTTAAAGTTATCCGGGATAACAAAGACCATTGCTGCAGGACAGTTTGCTGTGTCCTCCCAGGCAGGGCGCAGGGACGAAATTGGGGAGCTTGCAGGTTCGATTAATACAATGAGTCGGAATTTAGAAGATTCATATAGAACCTTAGAGCGTAAGGTTGAGGAGCGAACTGTAGAGTTGAAGGCTGCAAAAGATGCAGCCGAAGGTACTAATGCACATCTTGAAGTTGTTGGAGCAGGGTTACAGGCTCTTCTTGATAATTCACCCGTAGGAATTTTATTTATAGCAGAGGATTATATAATTCAGAGAGTGAATCTGGAAATTTTTCGGATTACGGGCTATGGGGCATCAGAGCTTTCAGGTCACTCAATCAGCATACTCTTTTCAGACAAAGAGTCTTTTCGGCAATCTTTTGAATTGATCTCCCAGGGGCTGGAACGGGACGGCGTATGTCAGACAACTACGCGGTTGCAAAAAAAGGATGGTGGGTGCATTATCTGCTCTGTCCGGGGACGCTTAACTGTTTTAGACGAAGGTGTCGGGGGAGTTATATTGAGCCTGGAGGATGTTACAGCACGGCTACAGCTGGAAGAAGAATTGCTTAAAATAAAAAAATTAGAATCGGTGGGGGTGCTTGCTGGGGGGATAGCCCATGATTTTAATAATATTCTCATGGCGATTCTAGGAAACCTCTCGCTTGTTGAAAAAATAGCTGGTTCTGATGACAGGGTTGCCGAATTGCTCTCTCAAGCGAGAAATGCATCGCTTAAAGCAAAAGAGCTGACCGTAAAATTACTCACTTTTGCCCAGGGGGGAGAGTCTGTTAATAAAACTGAATCATTGCCGGATATTGTTAAGGAATCTGCCTCGTTTGCCCTCTCAGGGAGTAATGTTAAGTGCCGGTTTGATATTGAAGATGATCTCTGGGCTGTGAGGATGGATAGGGAACAGATCAACCAGGTTATGCAAAATCTTATACTTAACGCGGATCAGGCAATTTCTGGTGGTGGGAGAATTGACGTCACTTGCAGGAACAGGGATGTCAGGGCAGGAGATATAGCCGGGCTAACACAGGCTAAATATGTGCAGCTGAAAATCAAAGACACCGGTGCTGGAATAGCTAATGAGAATCTCCCAAAGGTTTTTGATCCCTATTTCTCGACCAGGGAAAAAGATAGTTATAAAGGCCGGGGGCTGGGTTTATCCATCGTTCGATCAATTATCATAAAGCATAATGGGGGCGTTTTTGTACGCTCAAGTCCTGGCCTCGGCACAGAATTTACCATTTACCTGCCCGCTGTGGAAAAGAGTGCAGGTGGTGCTGAATCTGAGGTGGATATTCTTCCGTCAGGCAAAGGGCTGGTGTTGGTCATGGATGATGATGAAACCGTCCACACCGTAGTAGAGGAAATGTTAACCTATCTTGGATATAAAGTACTACATTGCTATAATGGCGAAGAAACGCTGGCAACCTATCAGGAGCAACAAAAGACAGGTCTAGATGTGAGTCTTGTAATAATGGACCTCACCATTCCCGGGGCAATGGGTGGCGTAGAGGCAGTACGAAAGCTAAGGGAGATTTATCCACTTGCAAAAGTTATAGTCTCAAGTGGTTATTCAGGTGACCCTGTTGTGCAGGATTACCAAAGTAGTGGTTTTGACAATTGCATCTCTAAGCCGTATCAGCTTCTTGATTTATCAAGGGTTATCGCGGAAACTCTTAAACAGAAATCTGACGATAATATTGAAAATGATTAACAAGGAATATTTGTCGGAGAGATAGTGGTAACGGTCCATTTTAAAATGAGTCTTCTGGGTAGGGTCAGCTTTAAACTTGCAGAACCCGAACTCTGGGCAGATGTGTTGGTGCGTTGTCCGGGGAATATTGATTCCACACCGGACAACGTAATTGCTGTCCGGCGTGGTAGCATACTTTCGCCTGACGATATGATTAAGGAAAATGATAAAATAGACGTTTTTCCAGCGATTTCCGGCGGTTAGAGCTTATTCTTTTCCTCGCAATGTCAGGGGCAGCTATTTCAGGATTTCCTTTCGCGTACCATATTCATGGTAGTTGAACTGTAGTATTTGTTTGAAAATCTGAACTATAGCATCATCCCATTTTAATTTTTCTGTTTTAGGTTCTTCTTTTACAGTGAGGTCTTGTTTGGTTTCTTGTTCCATTTATCTTTCCTCTGTGGTGGGGGTGGATGGGCAAGCGAAATCAAATCTGAATTTGGAATACAATGTAGCAAAATAGTTCGGACTTTTACAGTTAAAAATATTTACTTGGGCTTAGGTTGTATTTGTCGGCAAACCATATTTTTTCGAACACTCTGTTATAAACTCTATACTAAAAATAATGGTAGCACAGGTGAGTGGCTCACATAGATGAGGAGGATTGTCCGGCGAAAAGCCCTCCGGTCGTAACTCTTTACAGAGTAAGCTGCCAAACCTGGCTGTGAAGGTGGTTGCAAACTCCCTGCAGGCATCAATAATATCATCGTCTGAGAGACTGTTTTTTCTACCCCAAATGCCTAAAAAGAGCAGCGTTCCCTCCACCAGACCGCACTGTGCTCTGCTGCCACCAGCACCGTGCATACCAACAGCCGCGTCTAGGACCTGGTCATTGATTGGAACAGCAAATTTTTCACCAAGGATCTTTAGTGTGGTTATTGCACAGTTGAGGTTGTCTTGGCGGTAATATTGTTTAATCCTTTCTCTTATCATTGGTTAATCTGCTTGGGGTTTGATGTGTATGGTTGTTTTCCAGTCTTGAATTATGCCTAACGTGTTCTATGGTAATGATATGTAATAAGAAAGAAATGTCACATTTTAGTTAAGGAGAATAGCATGCCAGAAGCAATTATGCCTATGAAAAAAATCAAAATCAATATCCTTGCCGGCAGTGAAGAAATCTCATTCAATTTTACTCCTAAACCGATATCTTTTTCTTTCATATATGGCGTTCATAGCGATGGCCTTACCCCCTTCGAGGTGGCCTTTGAGGGTAAGGAAAAAGGAGATACCCTGAAGCTTACTGTTGCATTCGCAGATGCGCGTGGGTTTTTTGCTGGTTTTTATCATCAGCTCACCACCCAGTTAGCCATGACTATTGTGCCGAAAAACATATATCTTGAAATGGAGATTCTTGAAGTTAGCGACCCTGCAAATCTGGAGATTGTAAAAGCCCTTGCCGATTCCATCAGTCACGGTGGATGTGGGGGGAGTTGCGGCTGTGGCTGCTAAATCTCCGGCACTGTTTTTATCATTGAAACCCTGTTACATATTTCAACGGCCAGGGCGTAAATTATATCCAGTGGAAGTGTTTCTTCTATGGAGCCATCATATAGAATTTTAGCTTCGGCGGGGAAATCTTCATCCCCTAACCAGTAGAGAATAGCAATGGGGATGTCCGGTGTAATTGAGAATGAAAATGCAGCATCTCCCATTTCCACTGGCTTGCCACCCAGGGTTTCGCACCTGTGCTTGAAAGCATTAATATCGTTTTGGAAAAGATCACTTATGTGATGAGTAGGGATGAGATGTGGTCCCCTGAAAAAGGTAGGGCCACCCGGCAGGTCGTTTTCTGAAATCCATTTTCCCTGTGGTGAATTTCGTTTTACCCGCAGTAAATAGTACATTATAAAAATAGCAAAATATTCGTGGGTAGATGTAGAGAGTGGAGAATCAATGAGCTCAAGCTGTGATTTTGCCGGATCGATGCTGAAGGTATCGTTCCAGATTTTTACATTATAGGTTCCGTCAGATTCGTTAAAGCTACAGCTTTTACCGGCGCAGAGTGTCTCTGGTGAAGCCGATGCCAAATCCTGAAAGTATTGCTGGTCGATTATGGTCATTGGTTGTCCCTTCGTTTTGGTAGTAGTACCCAGTCATTGTATACTGGCTATTGTTGTGTAAATTCATAAAAAGATCTATGATTATATGAAAAACACGGGAAGTAATGGACAAAACTGGCAACAACGGATTATTGGTTGCGGAGTCGCTATATTGCTTTTGTTCCAGAGTTCATGTTCAACCTTACCACACTATAGCAAACCACGGTTTCAACAGGGAGTTTTGCTGGCTTCATTTTCCACTATACCCTATAGGAAGCTCAAGGTTTCGGATTTTATAGCAAAAGAGCTCCCTGAAGAGATCAGGGCCTATTCTCATCGGCTCAGCGCACATACCGCAATATCAATCCGACCAGTGAAAAAAGCTCGATTTATTGTAACCCCCCTGGAACTTAAAAATAAAGTTGTGTATATCGGCGCAGTTGAGGATTTGGCTTTTGAAGCTGTTATGGTACCGGAAAAGAGTTGGTGGAATCCGAATTTGGCCAAAGAGAGATACAACTATGTGCTACAACATGAACAGATTCATTTCGCCTTGATGGAATTGGCCGTTCAAAAGTTAAACAGATTTGTTAAAAATTCAGATGCTCTTGTCGTTTATGAAGAAAATCCAGAAGATGCGGGGATGAAGTTAAGGCAGCTGGTGAAGCAGTTGAGAGCTGATTCCAAAGAGAAAATCTTGAAGGAACATACCCGCTTTGATGAAGAAACATCGGGTTACTATGTGCCAGAAATGCAGCAGCAATGGTATGATAAGGTAACTGGTGAGTTACAATGATTGGCCTTTACCTTTGCCGCTTGTTCCCCATGGTATATCATCACTGTGCAACTAGTAACTACTTATAGGTGTCTCGTTAATTATGGAAGCAACACTTGTTACCGCAGATATGTACATAGTTTTCGGCCTGCTGGCTCTGGCTATTTTTCTATTTGTCTCGGACCTCTTACGGGTTGACCTTGTTGGTTTGCTGATGATGGTGCTCTTACCCCTGTCAGGGGTATTGACAGCAGAAGAAGCGATTGCGGGGCTTAGTTCCAATGCGGTCGTTTCGATTATTGCGGTGATGATTATCGGTGCCGGATTGAATAAAACCGGGGTTATGAATTTGGTGGCGTCACAAATTATTAGAATTGCAGGTAAAAGTGAGAATAGGATTATGTCTGTCATATCCGTGACGGTGGCAATTATTTCTAGCTTTATGCAGAATATTGGCGCTGCCGCACTATTTATGCCAGCAACCATGCGTATCAGCCGACAACTGCATTTTTCAATGAGCCGTGTGCTGATGCCCATGGGGTTTTGTGCCATAATTGGTGGCTGCCTCACCCTTGTTGGTTCAAGTCCTCTTATTATGCTTAATGACCTTATGCAGGGATGGTGGCAGAATAACCCCGGGGCCGTTGAGGGTGCGGAGTTCACGCCTTTTGGCCTGCTGGCAGTAACTCCGATAGGAGTAGCTTTGCTTATAAGTGCCCTGATCTATTTTATATTTTTTGGTAAAAAACTGCTTCCAGATGACGCCTGTGATCTTGATGACGATTGTATGGATAAAAGGCTTATGGAAATTTATGGTGACGAGGTTGGCCGCGGTTTCGAGCTTGAAATTCCTCTGTTTTTTCCAGAACAGACTCTGGGGGATCTCAAAATTCGGCCAAAATACCATGTCACCATCGTCGGTGTGGCCAAAACTGATGGATATCAGAAGGATTTATCACCCACCAAAGATAGTCTCATTCAGGGAGGAGATAGTCTGTGGGTTATGAGTTCAGAAAAAAACATCAGAAAACTGGTGGAAGACCAGGGCTGGATTATTAAACCCGAGTTTGAAATGTTCGCTGGAGACAATTCGCCGGATGAATCCGGTGTCATTGAAGGGGTTGTTATTCACCACTCCAATCTGAGCCAACACACAATGGCGGAGCTGGACTTTCGCAGTCTCTTCCATATCAATCCGCTTGCTATTGTCCGCGGAGATGAAATCATCATGGAAGGGATTAATGTCACAGAACTTCAACAGGGAGACACTATTTTGATGCAGGGGCCCTGGAAGAAGTTTCGCCTCCTGGCATCGCAGATGGATATAGCTCTCCTCCATGAAATTCACGATGAGGAACTCAAACCGGAAAGGACCCGTTGCGCGTTATTTTTTCTTTTTCTGGCCCTTTTTCTGGCGTTGATTGTACAGGTTAAACTCTCTATAGCCCTTCTTGCTGGAGCATTAGGGATGATTCTTACAAAAATTATTCCGGCGGATCGTGCCTATGAGGCGGTGGATTGGCGAACTGTCTTTTTGCTCTCAGGGCTCATTCCACTTGGTACTGCTTTTGAGACAACTGGAGCAGCAGCGTTTATAGCTCATTCTGTTTTGGCGATGGTTGGCAATCCAAGTCCGCTTCTCTTGATGCTGGTTATTTCTCTTCTGTCGTCGTTTTTTGCTCTTGTTGCATCCAATGTCGGGGCAACAGTTCTGATGATCCCACTTGCCATGAATATGGCGGTCTCAGTGGGAACCAATCCGATGATTGCAGCTCTTGTTGTTGCTGTTTCCGCATCGAATACCTTTATTCTGCCGACCCATCAGGTATGTGCCTTAATTATGAGGCCCGGCGGCTACCGAACCAAAGATTATATGCGGGCTGGGATTGGCATGACAGTCATCTACACTGCGGTTTTAATGGGATGTCTGAAACTGATGTTTGGAGTGTAAGCTGGTACGCAGGGTCAAGAGTAGCCTAGCGGCGGTAAACGGGAAAAAAGTCGTAGTAAGTAGCTCTTTCAGCCACAATTGACAAAGAGAAAAACCCGGTAAGTCAGGAGTATAAGCAAACGGCCCAGGTAGCAAGCGCTAAGAGAGCTTTGGACCAGTTATACCCCTTGCAGGTGTAAGGGCTGGACTCTAACCCGACAAGTCGGAAACTTTTTTAGTATCACTGGATAAGTGCCTCGAAGGTCTTACTACGTTCACTATCTGGTGATAACTCTAAGTTTATGATTTCAAAGCGATCTCATAATTTCTTGTTTTTTATTGCTGTTTTTATTGAGTAAGGCACTAATCAAGAATCTGGCTAAGGAACAGCTGTGTTCGTTCATGCTGAGGATTGCCAAAGAATATTTCCGGTTCATTTTCCTCGAGTATCTCACCGCCATCCATGAAAAGAACCCTGTGGGCAACACTTTTTGCAAAACCCATCTCGTGGCTCACCACAAGCATGGTCATGCCATCTCCTGCGAGGCTGATCATAACATCTAATACCTCTTTAACCATTTCAGGATCAAGGGCAGAAGTGGGTTCATCGAAAAGCATAACATTCGGCTTCATACAGAGACTGCGAGCAATGGCAACCCGTTGCTGCTGGCCCCCTGAAAGCTGACCTGGAAATTTATTTGCCTGTTCAGCAATGCGTACCTTTTCCAGGTAGTACATGGCGACCTCTTCAGCTTCTTTTTTGGGGGTTTTCCGTACCCATATTGGTCCTAAGGTGAGGTTTTCGATAATAGTCAGATGGGGGAAAAGATTAAAGTGCTGGAATACCATGCCAACTTCCGCCCTGATTTTTTCAATATTTTTCAGGTCGTTGGTCAGTTCAATTCCGTCGACGACAATCTTTCCACGCTGATGCTCTTCCAGCCTGTTAATGCAGCGGATGAGCGTTGATTTTCCTGAACCCGACGGCCCACAGATAACGATACGCTCGCCTTTTTTTACAGTGAGATTAATATCTTTAAGTACATGGAAATCTCCGTACCATTTATGCATTTCTTCGATGGTAATGATGGGAGATTCTTCAACCTGGGTTGCTGTTTCGCTGTTCATTAATTTTTTTCCCAATGCTTATCGCAGTTTGTCGATTGAAAGATTTTTTAAAATTGAGTGGAGCTATCAAAGGCCTGTGTCTAGTTCTTTTTCAAGTTTTCTGCTGTAATTGGACATAAAGAAACAGCAGACAAAATAGATTAATGCCACAAAGATGTATGCTTCAGCTGAATAACCCATCCATTTTGGGTCAGTGAGGGTTGTCTGTGTCGTTTTAAGTAGATCGTAGAGGGCGATGATTACAACCAGTGATGTGTCTTTAAAGGCTGAAATCAAAATACTCACAGAAGGTGGAATAACAATTTTTAATGCCTGGGGGAGAATAATCAAACGCATGGTTTGAAAATAATTGAGGCCCAGTGATTCCGCCGCTTCATATTGTCCTTGATCAACACCCTGCAGTCCACCTCGTACGACTTCCGCAATATAGGCTGCGGTGAATAATATGATAGCGATCTGTGCTCTCAAGATCTTATTTATGGTCATTCCTTCGGGTAAAAAGAGAGGAAATACCACAGATGACATAAAAAGAAGACTGATTAGAGGAACGCCACGGATCAGTTCTATATACACAACACAAAAAGACTTGATAATTGGCATTTCACTCTGCCTGCCTAATGCAAGCACAATACCTACAGGATATGCAGCGGTTAAGCCAAAAACGGAAAGCAGCAGGGTCAGGGGCAGCCCACCCCAGTTGTTGCTTTCAACCGATACCAGCCCAAAGAGGCCACCTTTCAAAAGGAGTCCCATGGAGAACAGGCCGATCGCCCAACCGTACGCAAGGGATTTACGCCAATGTTTACGGTTCTGGCTGTAAACCAGCAGCACTACAAGTATGACAACGGCAAGTAGTGGTCGCCACTGGAGATCATGGGGGTAAAAGCCAAAAAGAATAAATCTGATGTTGGCTGTTACAACTGACCAGCATGCACCACCGCTGGCCTTACATTCTTCACTTGTCGATATCCAGTTGCTATTGATAAACGCCCACTGGATAAAAGCTGGAACAGTTAAGTAGAGAACATAGGCAAAAACAAGAGTGAGAACTGAGTTAAACCAGCCATTAAAAAGATTGGCTTTCATCCAGCCGATAATTCCGACTTCGGTTACCGGGGGTTTAATTTCATGGGCAGTAGGGCGAATAGTTTTATCCATAAGAAATAATCATCTTTCAACGAGGGCGATTTTTTTATTGTACCAGTTCATGTAAGCCGATGTCGACAAACTGAAGATCAGGTAAATAATCATGATCAGCGCAACTCCTTCAATGGCTTGCCCGGTTTGGTTGATGGTTGTTCCGGCAACGGAGACAAAGTCGGGATAACCTATTGCAACGGCGAGTGAGCTGTTTTTGGTAAGGTTCAACATCTGGCTGGTAAGTGGTGGAACTATCACTCTCAATGCCTGGGGCAGGATCACCAGATTAAGAACATGGCCGGGTTTGAGGCCAATTGCCATGGCTGCTTCCCTCTGCCCCTTGCTAACTGATTGGATTCCAGCCCGGACAACCTCCGCAACGAAGGCAGCGGTATATAGCACCAACCCAAGGAGAAGAGCAGTGAATTCCGGGCTGATTGTTATGCCGCCTTTAAAATTAAACCCGGTAAGCTTTGGCACACTCATTTCCGTTGGGGCTCCGGAGAGATACCAGGCAAGTATCGGGAAACCAATGAGAATTGCCAGAGACACTTTCATTGTAGGGAAAATTTTGCCACTTTCCTCCTGACGTTTTGCCGCCCATTTTTTAACAAAGAAAACAACAACCAAGCCTATCACCAGGGCGATAAACGCGAATTTGAAAGCGGCGTGATACTCCGGGACGCCGAAAATAAGTCCACGGTTACAGAGAAACACCCCAGAAATGGGATTCAGTGCCTGTCTCGGTGATGGTAAAATCTCATAGAAAAAGGCGTACCAGAAGAAAAGTTGTAACAGGATAGGTATATCCTGGAAAAGTTCAATGTAGGCAGCCGATAGCTTAGCTACAAGCCAGTTTGAAGAAAGTCTAGCGATACCGAGAAACGTTCCTAATATTACAGTTAGAACTATACCAATAAATGATACAAGCAGTGTGTTTATAAAGCCCACAGCAAGTGCTTTGCCATAGGAGTCTGCTGCTCCATACTCAATGAGGGACTCACCAATTTCAAAGGCAGCCTCTTTTTCAAGAAAGCCAAACCCTGTTGAAATTGATTGTCGTTCAAGATTGGCGAGTGTGTTGTTTACCAGATAATAGCTGAGCAAGCCGACTCCGAGGAGAGTGAGTATCTGGTAGAAAATGGCAAGCTTGGTGGGATCTCGGAAAAAAGGAATTTTTTCAGGTGTAGAAGTGTTCATATTCACCAATGTATCATACCCGCGGTAAAAACCACGGGTATGAAAAAAACTTCGGTTGTTGTTACTTGAAAGGTGGGGAGTACATCAGGCCACCATTGGTCCAAAGAGCATTGAGGCCGCGTTCGATCATAAGCGGGGTATCAACGCCAACATTTCTCTCGAAAATTTCGCCGTAGTTTCCAACCTGCTTGATGATATTATACACCCATTTTTCATCAAGACCAAGGGCCTTGCCGTTTCCTGGTGAAACGCCAAGGAAGCGCTTAATCATAGGATCGGTGGATTTTAACATTTCATCAACGTTTTCAGAGGTGATTCCAAATTCTTCAGCCTGGATCAGGGCAAGCACTGAGTAGTCTATTATATCTTTCCACTGGTCATCACCATGACGAACAGCAAGGGCCAGAGGTTCCTTGGAAATAATTTCAGGGAGGATCTTGTAGTCAGCCGGATTTGGTGCAACAGCTCTAATCCCGGCAAGTTGGGATGCGTCTGAGGTCATGCAGTCACAGCGTCCTGCAAAAAAGGCTTTTGAGAGTTCAGCTGTGTTTTCGATAACAACAGGGTTCATCTTCATCTTGTTGACACGAAAATAGTCGGCTACATTTTGTTCTGTGGTTGTTCCTGGAAGAACACAAACAGAGGCTCCGTCCAGTTCAGTGGCACTCTTTACCCCAAGGGCTTTTGGGATGAGAAAACCTTGTCCATCATAGTAATTTGGCTGTGCAAAGTTCAGCCCCATGGAGGTGTCACGGCCGAGGGTCTGGGTGGCGTTACGGGCAAGTACATCAATCTCTCCGGCCTGAAGAGCGGTAAAGCGGGTTTTTGCGGTGAGCGGGGTATATTTTATCTTCTCGGCATCGCCAAAAACAGCAGCAGCGACTGCTCTGGCAGTGTCTACGTCAAGTCCTTTCCAGATTCCTTTGGCGTCTGGCTTGGCAAATCCGAACAGATCCCCGTTAACACCTGCCTGAATAAATCCTTTGGCTTTTACATCGTCAAGGGTTCCTGCTGTCGCTACAGTTGCACTTAAACAAATTGCCGCAACCATCGAGGGAACAACTCGCTTTAATTGTTTCATCAAACTAGCCTCCTTTTGGGTGAAAATGAATTTTGCTACATCAAGACTGTGTGCACAGTCATCAAAAACAGGGGTGCTGCTTATCAATAAAAATTAAATTCAATATCAGGGGGTAATTATTTGAAGAATGTTCTTTGTTATTGCAATAATACCTGCCTGTGTCAAGCTGTTTGCCCTGCCAGGTGTTGTGAATCAGTTATTATCCACTATGTTCTCATTTTGTTGTTTTGTCTGTAATTGTGTATTTTTGCGAAAAAACATAGGAGTAAAGATGTTTTTTCTATCTTGTAGCAGCTGTGTAAAATTTATTTTTAGAGATCTGTTGCGATAATTGACTGGGGTTAAAGTTGAGATATTTGAAAAGGTATTTCTCAAATTCAATGGTACGGTTGAAATTTAGGCGGATATGGTGCTCTTTGGTGGAATCTCCCTTTCCGTATCTGGCTATGATATACTCAAGTCTTTCCGGAAGAGAAACAACCTGGTCATGGTTAACTCTTTTGTCTGAGTAGAAAACAAGCTCTTTTGCTCCGAAGATTCCATCTTCATACAGATCCTGACGAAAGGATGACAAAACTACGTGCTCGGCCACAATCTCACCAATCTCGGGGTGGCCGAGATCTTCACAAATCCGTTGTCCCACTTTTGCATGGTGACAGTTTGTTTTTATACATTCTGTTTTAGCGATGTCGTGGAGGAGGGCGCCCGCTATTACTGTATTTTTATCGGGAAGAGTACCGCTTGTTCTTTTTGATTTATGCAACTGGTCTAAGAGGACCTCTGCCACACGCGCTACAAGATAGGAGTGAGCTCGGATGTTATCAAGCATCTGGTATTGCTCGATATAGTGCAGGCATTGGTCTGTGGATGGTACTGGTTTTTGCATTGGCCAAATGGGCCCCTCAAGGGGGCCGTTCAATTATTTACAGCTGAGTTCATGTACGGCGTCTACAGCAATTTTTGCCTGTTCAGGTGGAGTGAATTGATGGATACCATGTCCGAGGTTGAAAATATGTCCCTTGGCATCTTTGGCATCGTCGAGCAGACGTGCGATTCTTTGACGTAATTTATCTTTAGGCAGCAGGAGCGAGAAGGGGTCAATATTACCCTGCACAGCTCTGTTACCCACTTTTTTGATCGCATCTCCAATGTTGATTCTCCAGTCAAGACCGATAACATCGGCACCGGAGGTGATGGAGAGGTCCAGCAGGGTAGCTCCATTGTTGGCAAAATATATAAGGGGTATGTCGTACTGTTGAAGTGATGCCAGAATTCTCTGCACATAGGGAAGGGCAAATTCAGCAAAATCTCCAGGGGCGAGGATACCGGCCCAGCTGTCAAAGAGTTGTAGGGCCTGGGCTCCCGCCCGGGCCTGAGCTTGTAAATAACCGATCGTTGCTTCAGTTATCTTATCCATTAAATTATGGAATAGTTGAGGATTAGTAAACATCATTTTTTTTGTCTCCCAGAACACCTTGGAGCTGCCCCCTTCAATGAGGTATGTGGCGCAGGTAAAAGGTGCTCCGGCAAAACCGATGAGGGGGACTTTTAATTCTTTTCTCAGTAAGCGGATTGTTTCCATTACAAACCCGGTGGAATCCTCAGCATCCGGGATGATCAGTCTGTCAAGTGCGGCCTGGTCTCTGATCGTTTCAGGGAAAATCGGCCCCAGTCCTTCGTGGAATTCAAGAGGGGCGCCCATGGCCTCCATAAGAATAAGGATATCGGAGAATAAAATTGCGGCATCCATCCCTAAAATATCTATTGGCTGGAGGGTAACTTCAACACACAGATCCGGTGATTTGCACAGTTCGAGGAAGGTGACATTACCACGAACTTTCTGGTATTCCGGCAGGTAACGTCCTGCCTGGCGCATCATCCAGATGGGTGTGTAATCAGTTTTTTCTCCGCGACAGGCTTTTAGAAAGGTATCGTTCATAGTTATAGACATAATATTTGGAATTAAGGAGTTTTGGGTCGTTCATTTTCTTACTGTTTTACTTTTCTGGGCACGTAGTTACAGAAAGGTTCCTGGGCAAGAAAGTCTCCGGTCATTGAATAGGAACGTGCCCGGCAGCCACCGCAAACACCGATGTACTCACACTTACCACAGTTATCTTTATACCCTTTAAAATCACGAAGTTGAAGGAAAAGTTCAGAATCTTCCCAGATAGTCTTAAAAGGTGTACTTTTAATGTTGCCAGCAGATTTGGCAAAGTAGCTGCATGGCTGGACTTCACCGTCGACGTCTATCAGGCAGATCAGTTGGCCTGCAAGGCATCCCTTGGACCCACCTGTGGAAAATTTAAGGTTTCGGCGAACCACTTTCTCTCCAGCTTCCTTTGCTTTTTCACGGATGATCCGGTAGTAGTGTGGAGCGCAGGTGGGACGCATGAGCAGTTCGTTTTCTTCCTTCTCGACTTCATAATGCCAGTCGAGGATCTCATCGTACACTTCCTGGGGGATCAGCTCTTCCATGATATCTTCACCCCTGCCGGTGGGTACGATCATAAACATGTACCAGGCGGTTGCACCAAGGGTTTTGACAAGTTTATAAATCTCGGGGATTTCTTCTTTGTTGCGCAGGGTAAAAGATGAGTTGATCAGAAATGGAATACCGTGCTTTTTAAAGAGCTTAATCGACTCCATAGTTCCTTCAAAGGCACCTCGCTGGTTTCTGAAATCATCGTGGGTTGACGCCTTGGCCCCGTCAAGACTCAGGGAAACCATTTTAATATCCGTATCAAGGATCTGTTTGCAGGTCTCCTCGGTGACTAGAGTGCCGTTGGTGGCAAGGCACATCCTGAATCCTTTTGCTGTTCCGTAGCGGGCAATGTCAAAAACATCTTCTCTGAGCAATGGCTCTCCCCCGGATAATACCAGGACAGGACTGGCGTAGGTGGCAATGTCGTCCATGATTGCTTTTGCCTCGTCGAAACTGAAATCGGCATGGTCCTCGATCTCAAGGTCAGAGGAGGAACGGCAATGTACGCATTTAAGATTGCAGCGACGTGTGATTTCCCAGGCTATCCATTTTGGTTCAAAATCCATGAACTACTCCAGATTGTTTGTCAATGTATTGGACTTCATTGTGCTTTTCTATATAGGGACTACCCTCTTTACAAGAGAGCCTCCTATCTTGTTTCTTCAGAATAACATAATCGATTAGATCGATAAAACGTAAGTATTTTCGGTGGGAAATAAAGGTGTACTGGTTTATATCTCCGGTAAAGTGTCCTGATTTTATAGTTCTTGTCTTCATAAAATAATGATATATGCGTTAGTTTGGGCGCTTAGAGCTATTGACAAATTTCACAACTGTCGAACTTTATAAATTACTGCAAATAGCGTATAGTAGCTGGGCTATTCAAGACTAGTTTTTATTCTTATTTAAACAAGTGTGTGACTTGTTCGAAATTACAGGCAATTCTCTGTTGCCTTACTTTGTAGAAGGGATGATATGTTGATTTCACCGGTAACTATTGGCAGTGATGAAGGCGATAGCGTTGTAGAAAGCTTAACTGATCGTTTTCAGCCTGCGGATAGTAGCTGTCGCGATGCAGTATCTGCAATGCTACAGGCTGTAAAAAACAATAAAGATCAGGCTGTTTTGGAGTATGGGCGAAAGTTTGATTCGCCAAACCTAGAACGTGATGAGTTGCAGGTGAACAGTCGTGAACTCACTGAGGCTTATAAAAAGGTAGATAAGGATTTTCTTGAGACCCTGGAAAAAGCTGTTGAGCGTATCCAGGGATTTCACGAACGTGAGATGGAAGATTCCTGGATGCAGACCAGAGAAGATGGCACTATTGTTGGTCGGCTTGTACGGCCTGTCGATTCTGCGGGGCTTTATGTGCCGGGCGGACAGGGTGGTTCAACGCCTCTTGTCTCATCTGTTTTGATGAATGGTATTCCTGCAGGAATTGCAGGGGTTCATCAACGGGTAATGGTGACTCCACCGGGGGAAGATGGATCGGTGAGTCCTCATCTGTTAGTGGCTGCTCAGGAGATTGGAATAACAGAAATTTATAAAGCCGGATCCGCCTGGGCTATTGCTGCTCTTGCTTTTGGCACAGAGACTATTCCCAAAGTAGATGTCATTGTTGGACCAGGGAATCAATTTGTGACCGAGGCGAAAAGCCAGGTGTCGGGGATGGTGCGCATCGATATGATTGCGGGACCATCTGAAGTTTTAATTGTAGCTGATGAGAGTGCCAGGGCAGCCACGGTTGCTGCCGATATGCTCGCCCAGGCCGAACATGATCCCCTGGCGTTGGCAATACTAGTGACCACCCATGAACCTCTGGCAGGAGAAGTGCTGGCAGAGCTTGAACGACAGTTGCCCCTTCTTGGTCGAGAAGAAATTGCAAGAAGGGCTCTTGAGGATCACGGGGTTATTCTTTTTGCCAGGGATATGGAAGAAGCAATAGAGGTAGCAAATGCGATTGCCATTGAGCATCTCGAACTCGATATTGTCGATCCATGGTCAAAAATACCCCATATCCGTCATGCTGGAGCAATTTTCCTGGGCAGTAATACTCCTGAAGCTGCGGGGGACTATTTTGCAGGACCTAATCATGTTCTACCGACCATGGGCACAGCGCGGTTTGCCTCAGCGCTTGGAGTTGAGACCTTTTTAAAGAAAAGTTCCATCATCAGTTATTCGGAAAAAGCTCTGGAAGCCGATGGAGACCATATAATGCGGCTTGCCAGACTTGAAGGGCTTGATGGTCATGCACAATCAGTTTCCGTTCGGTTAAATAAATAAAGAGATGGGTTTTAATTTTAGTGCTTTACTGCAGAATGGTCTGGATCACCTGGGATTAGAAGTTTCAGGGGAAGGGTTTTCTCAATTGGAGAGATACTTTTTAGAACTGAAAAAATGGCAGAGAAAGGTCAATCTGATAGCCAAGTCGGCCACTGATTCACAGATAGTTGAAAATCATTTCCTTGACTCCTTGACACTTTTGCCTTCTCTGTGTGAACCGGAGTGCCACTTACTGGACATAGGTACGGGGGGTGGGTTTCCTGGTCTTGTCTGCAAGTCGGTTCTCCCCGAGTTGAAGCTTACCCTTGTGGAGCCGAGGCTGAAAAGAGTGAGCTTTTTAAAGCATATTGTCAGGACACTTGATCTGCATAATGTGGCTATTCACGCCGATCGCCTGGAGAATACATTAGAGCTTTGCGATGATAAAAGTATCAGCCACATTACCTGCAGAGCCGTGACAGAGATTGGACCTTTTCTGCAGATGGTTGAGAGCTTTTCCTCTACTGGGGCCAAGGTGATAATCATGAAGGGTCCCCGCTGGCAGGAAGAGCTGAAGGCTGCTGGTGAAATTGTTGCAGGCTCCGCATTTCAGCTGAGCGACACTGTTGAGTGTAGTCTGCCGTTTTCCGGTGCAAAAAGATGTCTTGTGTCTTTATGTGTAAAATAAATACAACGATAAAAAAGGTGAAAAAATGAAAAATATTGCAATTCTTGCTGGGGACGGAATTGGTCCCGAGGTGATGACGGAAGCCATCAAGGTTCTGGCCGTTGCCCAGGAGAAGTTTTCTTTTACACTCTCCTATGAGTCTGCCGATGTGGGTGGAATAGCAATTGACAACCACGGCGCCGCTCTTCCTCCAGCAACTCTTGAATTGTGTGAGAAGAGTGATGCTGTTCTTTTCGGTTCGGTGGGCGGCCCAAAATGGGAGAGCCTACCACCGGATCAACAACCGGAAAGGGCTGCGTTATTGCCACTTAGAAAACATTTTGATCTTTTTTGTAATCTTCGTCCAGCTAAGGTCTTTAAATCACTCACCGCAGCCTGCCCTCTACGTACTGATATCATAGCCGATGGTTTTGATATCCTTTGCGTTCGGGAGCTTACGTCAGGAATCTATTTTGGAACACCAAAGGGAAGAGAGGGCGATGGTGCGGATGAATACGCCTATGATACCATGGGTTATAAGAGATCAGAAATCCAGCGTATTGCACGTATGGCCTTTGATGCTGCCAGGCTCAGGAGTGGCAAGGTTACCTCTGTTGACAAAGCCAATGTTCTCACTACCATGGTACTCTGGCGTGAAGTTGTGATGGAGATAGCAGAAGAATATCCTGATGTGGAACTCAATCACATCTATGTCGACAATGCAACTATGCAGCTTGTCAGGTATCCCCAGCAGTTTGACGTCATGCTTTGTGGAAACATGTTTGGGGACATTGTTTCTGATGAAGCCGCTATGCTGACCGGATCCATGGGGTTGCTTGCTTCTGCTTCACTCAATAGTGAGAAGTTTGGTCTCTACGAGCCAGCTGGTGGTTCTGCGCCCGATATTGCAGGAAAAGGCGTTGCCAATCCTATCGCCCAGATCCTTTCGGCTGCGATGATGCTTCGTTATAGCTTTGGCTATGACGATGCTGCAGATGCAATAGACAGAGCTGTTGCGGCAACGCTCGCTAAGAATATTTTGACAGCAGATCTTACAACTGATAAGAGTTCCGCCGTTTCTACTGAAGAGATGGGCGATGCTATTGTAAAAGAGTTGCAACAATTATAACCCATAGTTTTTTGTAAATGGTCATCGGGGATAAAGATAAATACTTTTCCCCGGTAGAGAGGGGGCTTTTATGGCAAATAAAGATGACGTAATTCTTGTATCCAACCAGGCATCAATAGAACTTGGCCAAAGGGTAGCGGAGAGGCTCTGGCTGCCATTTACGGAAATGGAGACAAAAAGATTTGCAGATGGAGAGCAGTGTCACGCTTTTCCCCAGTCGATTTCAGGAAAGGATCTGGTGATAGTGGGGGTGACCCATAACGATAGTTCCCACCAGGAACTCCTTGATCTTATCTCGGGGGGGAGGTACTGGAATGCTAACTCGATTAACGTCATTATTCCTTTCCTGGGCTATTCAACAATGGAGCGGGCTAAGCCTAATTCCCTGGAGATCCCTAAAGGCATAACACGTACCCGCCAAATTTTCAGGGCCAGGCCCCACTTTGTTGCCTTTGTTGATCTGCACTCAGAGGCGGTACTCCATGCACACGCTGGTGAAATCAGAACCAAACATGTCTGGTCAGATGAACTTGTGGTAGATAAAATTAAAAAGAGTGGCATCAAAGATTACGTGCTGGTGTCACCAGACTATGGATTTTCAAAAAGGGTAGCCCGGCTTGCCAGCCTTCTTAACTGCCCTCATACCGCGGCGGATAAGGACCGGTATGATACAGATAAAACTATTGTGGGCCAGGTTTCCAGTGTGGTCAGAGGTAAGACCGCTATTATCTGTGACGATATGATCCGTACCGGTGGTTCAATTATTCAGACTGCAGAGAGATGTCTTGAAGCCGGGGCTAAAGAGGTGGTGGCCCATGCTACCCATCTGGTTATGGCTGGAGATTCGCTTAAAAAGTTTAAGGAAGGACCTATCGCAAAGGTGCTAGGCTCCGATTCATATCCGAGTAAAAAAAGCAACGATTTACTAGATGTCTACTCTATAGCTCCGCTGCTTGCGGATGTTATAGAGGACCATTTGCATATATAGTCCCGTTGTTGAGTGATAAAGAGAAAGATCCCTGTCGATGAGACGAGAAGTCATAGCCCAACATCTTGAGCATTCGATTCTTTTTAAAGATTGTTCCGTTGCTGAGATAGCAAACTTTGCCCAAATGGCACGGGTGCAGGTTGTTCCTGAAGGAGAATACGTCTACCGAATAGGCGATCCTAGCGAAATCTTTTACGTTATTGCCGTGGGTGAGACGGAATTGATCCTCAGCAGTGACGATGGTGGCTCAAAGATAGTCGGTCGAATCAGTCCTGGAGGGCACTTTGGAGAAACCGGTATCCTCACCAATAAGCCACGTTCTTTATCTACTCGGGCTCTTTGTGATCTGGTTGTCATCTGTTTTGATAAACGCTACTTCCGTGCTGCCTTTCTCTTAAACAGCAGAGTCCATAGACAACTCGACTCTGCTCTTGCAGAACGACTACGTGTTGCCTTTCTTGATCAGGTGGACTCAAGCGGTAATGGCTACAGTAAGGAGGATTTGACCGAGGCGGATGATGTTATTCTTTTCAAAAATAAAAATCTATCCGCAATTCAACTACGACGGCTGGCAAGGCAGCGTAAAGAAGACGTTCGCGAATCGAAAGCAGCAAAGAAAACCCAGGCCGCTATAGATGAATTTTCAGCCCTCACGACTCCCTTTCTTCTAACTGGTGAATCAGGAACAGGCAAATCGATTATTGCCCGTCAGATTCATATGCAAAGTAACAGAGCCAGCGGGCAGTTTAAGAAAATTGATCTTCGTGAGTATGAGTCGGTGGCGATTGAGCGTAAGCTTTTGGGCCTGGAGCAGAGTGGTTTCCCATTTGCCAGGGCTCGACAGGCAGGGTTCCTTGAGCAGGCTTCGGGGGGCACTATTGTACTTAGTCATATTGACCTGATGGACCACACGCTACAGGAAGAACTTGTCAAAATTATCAAAAGTTCCAGCTATACCCATGTGGATAGTGATCGTCGATTGGCGATGCAGGCGAGAATTGTATTTGTATCAAATCATTCGTTGGACCACCTGCAGAGTACGGGGAAAATAATTCCTGAACTGTTGAGCGAGCTTGGTGACCAGCACTTCCACGTACCACCTCTTCGAAGCCATAAAGAGGATATCCCCAGACTTGTCGCTCATTATCTCAACAGGTACAGCAGAGAATATGACAAGAAAATTTATAAGGTCAGTCAGGAAACACTAGGTATCTTTTTGAATTACGACTGGCCCGGCAATTTGACAGAGTTGTCCAGCGTTGTTCGCCGGGCTGTGATGCTCGCTACAAAAGATGAAATTAATCCTGATCACATTCTACTCGGGTTACCTAAAACGGAGGGAAAGTGGGAATACAATATTCTTCGTATCCCCTGGGTTAGGAAGTTTTTGACAAGCACTGTTTTTCCAATGGTGCCACAGGTGATCATTGGCTGTGTGTTGTTTATTGCAGTGCTGTTTCTTATCTTCGGCCCTACCAATCCAACCTCTAATATCGGCTTGACCCTCGGATGGTATATCGGCTGGCCATTGATGTTCTTTTCGTTTTTTTTCCTGGCTCGTACATGGTGTAGTGTCTGCTCCCTTGCGGTTCCTGGTACGATTTTACAGAACATTATCAAGCCTACCCGTAACACCCCAGAGTTTATCAAAAACAAGTCCGGTTGGATAATGGCCGTGCTCTGTATTTTGGTGTTTTGGGTAGAAATTGTCTGGGATGCATATAATAATAATTATCTAACCGGTGCTATAATCGTAATTATTACGCTGGGGTCGATACTTTTCAGTGTTCTCTATTCCAGGCGTGCCTGGTGCCGGTATCTTTGTCCCCTTGGTGCTGTGAATGCGATCTTTGCTATGCCTTCGGTGGTTGAGTTGCGATCAAACAGCCATGTGTGTCAGAACCGGTGTCAAAGCCATGCTTGTTATAAGGGCGATTCAGAAAACCCAGGGTGTCCGATGTTTAGACATCCCTATCTCGTGGACAATAATCGCGACTGCATCATGTGTGCGAAATGTGTTAAATCCTGTGATAATAGTTCTGTACAGTTAAATCTTCGTTTGGCACCCCAGGAATTGTGGGCACTGGAGACACCGCGCAGAGCTGACAGCTTTTTGATTGTCGCCATGGGGGCTATCTTTTTTCCCTTTGCCCTGCAGACAAAGTTCAGTCAACTTGTCAGCTGGATAGCTATAACTGCCCGGCAGGAGGGGATTCTGATTCCTGAGTGGCTGGTTGGGAGCATTCTTTTTTTTGCTGTCATCCTGATCTTTCAGGCGGGGTATTACTTTATGGTGATGGTTCAGGCGTGGCATGCCAGGATGGATAAACGTTTGCTCCTGTCGCTTTTTGGCTACGGATTTATTCCTCTTATCCTTGGCGGCTATATGGCCTTACACCTTGAGTTTTTTGTCAGGGGCGCGGGACGTGTTGTGCCTAATATCCAGGAGTTGTTCGGTAAGCCATTTTCCTATGATAATATCCGCTTAATCAGTGAAGATTCAACTTTCGTCTTACAGTTCTTAACTATACTTGGTGGTGGTTTGGCGGCACTTTATGCCACCTACAGGGTGATAGAGCGTGCTCTGGCTGGGGATTCTGTTACCTCTAAAGCTCTGGTGATTCCTTTTAGTTTTATAATCAGTCTTGGTTTTCTTTTTGTTTTTATGGTTTAGGCATCGTGTTCTCACTTTGCAAACCGAAGGTAAACAGTACACCTAAAAGAAACAGTATTCCCATCAATACGTAGACCACCTGGAAAGAACCAAAATATCCGCCGTACCATCGTGCCAGGAAATTTCCAATTATTGAGGCGATTACCATCACCATGGTTGCGGATGAAAATGCAAGAGCGGCAGATTCTGGCCCCATAACTTTTGTAATGTGAGTCATCGACGAAACAAAGAGTTGACAAATTAGGTCGTGCGACCTAATTTGTCGAGCTGTTGACTGGCATGGTCGGTCGTTTGTTAGAATGGAGAGAAGATGGCTGAAGCGAAAAAAAATACAAAAGAACATCTGATAGATAGCGCTGGGGAGCTTTTTGCCCAGGACGGTTTTGAAGGTGTCAGCACCAGGATGATTGCCGAAAAAGCGGGCGTTAAGGTGAGTGCGATCCACTACCATTTCGGTAGCAAGGAAAAGCTGTATACTGAATCCCTTACCCGGGCGGTTGAGTATGATTCCTGTGCTGATTTTGCCATGGTCATAGCGGAAAACCCGGCGCTGTTAGAGACGCCTGTCGGGCGAGCCGAAATTATAAGAACCACTGTCTTTAGAACATTTTATGACAACTTCAGAGAAGATACTCCGGATTGGATGAGACAAATTATTGTACAGGGAATTATGAAGCCCTCTTCGGTCTTTTCAGATTTCCTGGAGACGGTCCTAAAACCGGATGTGGATGCTGCTAGAAGGTTATACCTGGCTGCAAGACCAGGTGCGGATGAAGTGCAGATCGCAGCTTGGCTGGATATCCTTCATTCCCAAATTTTGTTATATTCGGTGGCAAAAGAAGCGCTTGAGGTACTGCGGGGTGAAGGGTCTATGGACACGGAGTTTTATCGTGGTGTCGCCCGGGTTGTAGCAAGGGCGATGATTCTCGAGCTTGAATTGCCACTCCCTGTGGATCTTGAACAGTAAATCACAACCTGAAAACCGTAGCGATACAGTATCGTGGGATTAACTACTAAGTCAGAATATGGAGGCACACTATGAATACTTTTTATAGACGAGAAGACAGATGGTGGGAAAGCATCATTCTGATGCCAAGGATCTTTCTCCTTGTCTTTGGAACCTTGATTAATAATGAGTTGACTATTCGCAGCAGAGTTGTGAAGATGTACTCCTTTTTGAGGAGGAGTCTCGTAAGGAAATTGTCAGGGGCCTGTTGTAAATAAGTGGAACTGACGGTTTGTGATTTTTTTTAATTTACCCTGCTGTTACAAAAGGGAAATATCTTGATACAGTGTATCTTGTGAGAGCAAGGTGTCTTGGTTAAGTTTCTAATATTATTGTGTTATTTATATGAAAACTGTTCGTGTTGTAATTCTGGCTCTGGTGTTGTTGTTTGCCCTGCCTTTTCCTGTATTTGCAAATACTTCCATTGGATCGAATAGCTATCCGGATCTGCTAAATGATGATTTTGAAGAATCTTTTGATGATGAATTTTATGATGAATATGAAGAGTTCATCATCAATGACCCTATAGAGCCGGTAAATCGATTTTTCTTTGGCTTTAATGATGTCGTATATGAGTGGCTTTTAAAACCTGTAACTGATGGCTATATCTGGATAGTGCCAAGGGATTTGAGGGAGAGTTTCGGTAATTTTTTCTTTAACCTCTCGGCGCCCGTTCGATTTGTAAATTCATTACTTCAGGGGCAATTCCAGCAGTCTGGAGTGGTCATGGAACGTTTTTTGATCAACAGTACACTAGGTGTATATGGCCTTGTGGATATCGCTTCCATCGAATTTGATATAGAGCCCAAAAGAGCTGATTTTGGGCAGACCCTTGGACGGTGGGGACTTGGTTCCGGGATCTATATTTGCTGGCCCCTGGTTGGTCCGTCAAGCATAAGAGACTCGGTTGGCCTTGCAGTGGATGCATATTCTCATCCTATTCCATATTTTCATGACAGCCGTGTGCTGGATGTTTTGTATTATACCTCGAACAGAGTCAACACTCTTTCTCTAAACCCAACGGTGTATGACGACTTGAAACGTTACTCTCTTGATCCATATATAGCTTCTCGCCAGGCCTACTACGAATACCGTGAGGCTATTATCAAAAAACAGTAACCGTTCACCGCCCCCCTTCAAAAGACTGCATAACCAGAGAGTCCGTAACCGTTCGTCCAGTGCTCCAGGTTCGTTCAAGCTGGTCTCCTGGCTATAGTTGGCTATGCCAGGAGGCCTGATCGGACGAAAATGGGGTGCTGGTGAACGGTTACAAAAAACATCTCTAAGATCTGTTTTTTATCCCTCCAGACTTTCTTTACATAGTTTGCAAAAAAAAATCGGGCAGAGTGTACAAACTGCGTACATACTGCCCGATTTGGGGGGGGTTGTTTAAAGTTCCTTTCAGAACACAATTTATTATGCAAGTGACATGCCAAGGATGATGTGTAGAGGCTAATCTGTAAATGCTCAGTAATGAGTCTGTTGACTTAATAGCATTTTTGTTCAATATCGAGGCAAATAAAAAATTTTTCCACAGGCATATAGTTGATATTCCGAGGATAAAAATTTTGGTTTAACGAAGAGGTTGGGCGAAAAGGCATTAAATCAACGGGCTCAGTGATTACGGACGATTTTAACGGCCATCTTTACTGGAGGCTGTTTTGTTTAGTTCAGGGGTTACATAATAATGATTAATGTTACCATAATGTAACCCGATACGTATTGTTGTAATTCAATCTCTGGTAGCAGCCTTTATGTACAAAGGTTCAAAAAGAATCACGGGTTTTTTGCGTCCTTTGACAACAACGGTATCTATAAAACGAGAGTTTGAGTTTGCTGGAAGCAGCTTCTGAGTACACTCAGTTATTAGTATCTCAACGGGGTACTTCTTCGTCTGTTCTTCCACTCTGGAGGCGAGATTGACACTGTCCCCAAGTACAGTGTAGTCAAAATGTCTCTCGCAGCCAAAATTTCCGGCGCTGACAATACCGCTGTTTATTCCTATGCCAATAGCCACTCCATGGCCGGCAAGTTGTAAGTCATCTCCACTCTGTCGGAGAGCCTCTACCATTTCAAGAGCTGCCTGCACAGCGTTTGTAGCGTGATCAGGGTCGTGGAGGGGAGAACCCCATACTGCCATGACAGCATCGCCTATATATTTATCCACCATCCCTTTGTTCTTTATAATGATATCGGTCATTAGAGAAAAATAGCTGTTGAGAAAACTACTGAGTTTTTCAGGGCAACTGTTCTCAGCAAGGCTGGTAAAGTTTCTTATATCACAAAAAAGGATCGAAACTTCCCGGCTGTCAACCTGCAGGTCAAGTTTTTCTGGATGTTTCAGCAACTCATTGACGATGGATGGCGAGACGTAATGGGAGAACGCTTTCCTGATAAAATTTCTTCTACGTCCTTCAAACAGATAGTTGAATAGCACTACTGTAAAAAAGACAGCAGTGAGTGATGTAAGTAAAAAAGATGTTCCCAGGAGGCGATTCTCCAGAAACAAGAGATAGTAATTGCATACCCCAATAGAGAAGATGGTGGCAAAGCTAAGGAGAAGGCCGGATAAGGGTCCTAAATAGATAAGAGAACTGCAGATAAGCAATCCTCCGACTATAATTCCTAAATATGTAACCGTTTTTTCAGACTGGTTCTCCCAGACCATCGCATCTTTTTGGATCAGATTGTCAAGAACATTTGCCTGAACCTCTACTCCTGGAAGACGCGAAGAGAAGGGAGTGGCGACAATATCCTTGATACCTCCGGCGGAGGAACCGAGCAGGACAAATTTGTCTTTAAGAAGTTGAGTAGCCGCTCCCTGCAGAACATCACTTGCCGAAAGGTAGAGAAAAGTGTGGTCGGGCCCACGAAAGTTGATCCCGATTTGACAATAATCGTCTGTTTTGAAATAGGAGTCGCCAAGGGAAACCCCGTCCAGCGCATGGTATGGCTGAGGAATTCTGTTGTTAAGGTGAATACGTGCCTGGTGAATACCGGATGCAATACGGTACATCTCAAGGCTCATGGAAGGGTACGCCTGGTCGTCCATGAGGAAGAAAAGAGGAACTTTTCGTATGAATCCATCCGGGTCGGGGAAGGCATTGAGGAATCCCGTAGATGTCCCTGTTGAAACTTCTGCAATATTGAGGATTGGTCGATAGGCGGTAATCAGCTTCAGGTCTTTGAATTCTATTCCGATTTTGTCTATGGAAATATCAAGGGTTGTATATGGTGACCTTTCACCTTCAGACTTTAAAAAATCCTCTCTGAATAAAAACATATAGCCCAGGACACTTTGTCCTCCCTGGATTGCTTTGGCAAGAAGCAGGTCATGATCCTGAAACTGTTGCCTGGAGGTGGATGGATCTACCCGGTTATTCGGATCTTTAAGGGTGAGTCTGTCTCTGTATTTTTCAAAAAAGAGGGAGGGAGAGGTTCTGTCTCTCTCTGCAAACATGATATCAAAGCCAACCACCAGTGGCTTTGAATCAAAAATGGTATCGACGAGCTCTGCAATAACATTTCTTGGCCAGGGCCACTGGCCATATGTTTTGAGGCTATTGTCGTCAATATCAACTATGACCACAGAGCCGGAACTGTCCTGGCTTCCCCTGACTCTGAACATGGTATCACTAAATCGCGCATCAGTTGTTTTGAAAAATTGAGGTTGCTCATGGCCAAAGGAAAACCAGATGAGGCAGCTAAGAATGATGCAGAGAATTCCAGCCTTGAAGGCGGACGGGTGAAAAAATGATTTGAGACCAGTGGTAGCCATAAAATCGAAGAATCTTCTTCCTTTATAAAGCCGGTCAACTGCTACTGTTGAGGACACCGTCTTTTAAGGTTAGACAATGGTCCATCTGATCGGCAAGTTTGGTGTTATGAGTGACCATGATGGTTGAGAGGTTCCGCTCACGGCATAAAGTATGAAGAAGATTGAAAACGATGTTTCCAGCACGTGAATCAAGATTGCCGGTCGGTTCGTCTGCCAGGAGGAGGGATGGACTCATGACCAGCGCCCGGGCAAGGGCCGCTCTTTGCTGCTCTCCCCCTGAGAGTTCGGCAACTTTATGATGGACCCTATGTTCGAGTTCAACCTGTTCAAGCAGGTTCGTTGCAGATGTGATGATATCCTTTCTCTTTTTTCCTGCAATAAGCGCTGGCATCATCACGTTTTCAAGGGCAGTGAAGTCGGGTAGCAGGTGATGAAACTGAAAGATGAAGCCCACTGATTTATTGCGAAATGCAGCAAGCTCTTTCGCATTTTTTTCAAGCAGGAGCTCTTTTTTATAATAGAGGTTGCCACTGGTGGGGATGTCAAGGGTGCCAAGGATTTGCAGGAGGGTGGTCTTACCGGAGCCGGAGGCTCCTATAATTCCCGTCATTTCTCCAGGCGTTATGTCAATGCTCACATCTTTTAACACCTCAATTGAATGCTCTCCGGGATTGTAGCTCTTGGTGATATTCTCCGCGCTGAAAAATTTAGTCATGAGAGTACCTCCGCCGGTTGGACAGTCGATGCTTTCCATGATGGATAGAGGGTGGCAAGCAGAGTGATGACGATGGAGCTGATCCCTATCACCGTTACATCAAAAGGTAAAACCTTGATTGGCAGGGTGGTCATCGGATAGACGTTGGAGGGTAATTCAATAAACTGGTATCTCGAAAGCAATTCACATAGACCAAGCCCCCCGGCCACACCGAGGCTTGTGCCTGCAAAGGCAATTACCAGCCCCTGGAGAAAGAAAATCTTCATAATCGAGCCGGAGGTGGCACCCATGGACTTGAGAATTGCGATATCTTTGCTTTTTTCCATCACCACCATCACGAGGGCGCTTATGATGTTCAGTGCAGCTACCAGGATGATAAGGGTCATCGCGATGAACATACCGATCTTTTCAAGCTTGAAGGCGGCAAAAAGGTTGCGGTTCATCATCATCCAGTCTTTTGCTATAAAGCCGGGGCCCAGGGTTTTTGTGATCTGGGCTGCAATCTCATTTGCACGATCAAGATGTTTCTCAGCTACCTTTACCTCAATGCCGTGCACCACATCGTTTATACCAAGGAAATTCTGCACGTTAGCAAGGGACATATAGGCAAGCGTTGCATCGTATTCAAACATTCCGGTTTCAAAAATACCGGAGACTGCACAAGTTTTAACTTTTGGGATGATTCCCATCGGTGTTAATGGTCCGGATGGTGAAATAAGCCGTAGTCTATCGCCGACCCCGACCCGCAGGTCAGACGCCAGGTTTGTGCCGAGGATAATATTTGGCACCAGTGCTGACTGGTCCTGCTCCAGATCATGGATTGAGCCTGTCAGCATCTGTCTGGCGAGGCCGACAACGTTTTCGGCCGTGCGGGGTTCCATGCCCCGGAGAACGACCCCATTGCCGCCATTTGAGCTGCTGAGAAGGGTTTGGCTGTAGAGATAGGGTGATGCTCCGGTGACATTTTTTACGGTGAGAATACGGTCGCGGATGAGTTCGTAGTTTGCTATGGAACCACCCAGTTGCTGGACTATGATATGGGAGTTTACCCCCAGAATCTGGTCTCGCAAGCCATTTGTAAAGCCAGAATAAACAGCAAGAACCACAATAAGGGCTATCACCCCAACGGTGATACCAGCTACTGATATCAGCGAGATAAGTGAGATAAAGCCGTGTTTATGCTTAGCCCTTAAATATCTCAGTCCAACAAACCATTCAAACATCATCAAAGTCCGTAAAAGTCGAGGATAACCTTATTCCTTATCTGCCTGCTGCTGTTGAATCTCCGGTTTGAGGTGCGGAAAGAGAATGACGTCACGGATAGAGGGTGCATCTGTGAGCAGCATAACCAGCCGATCAATGCCTATTCCTTCTCCGGCAGCAGAAGGCATTCCGTACTCCAGGGCGCGAACGTAATCGTGGTCAAGCTCAGGATGAATCTCATCATCTTCGCCACGATCTTCGATCTGTTTTTCAAACCGTTGCAGTTGATCGATGGGATCGTTCAGCTCACTAAAACCATTGGCCAGTTCTCGGCCAGTAATAAAGAGTTCAAAACGATCGGTAACTTCAGGGTTCTCTTCATTACGCCGTGCCAGCGGAGAAACCTCTGTGGGGTAGGCCGTAATAAAGGTTGGATTAATTAATTTTTCTTCAACCAGCAGCTCGAAGAGCTCGGTCTTTGCTTTCCCCGCACCCGCCTGCTCTTCAAGTTCAATACCCTTTTCTTTAACCAGAGCCAAAACTTTCTCATCGTCTGCGAGAATTTCCGCATCAAGGCCTGCAACTTGAATGAGAGCCTCATCCATAGTCATTTTCTGCCAGGGAGGAGAAAGGTCCACTTCGGTGCCCTGATAGTTGATCTGCATGGTGCCGTTGACTTTTTCACAGATGGATGAAATCATCGACTCGGTCAGCTCAATCAGGTCGTCGTAGGTGGCATATGCCTGGTAAAACTCAAGCATGGTAAATTCAGGATTGTGACGGGTTGATAATCCTTCGTTACGAAAGTTGCGATTTATCTCAAAGACTCTTTCAAAGCCTCCAACCAGAAGTCTTTTCAGGTACAGCTCCGGGGCAATCCGCAGGTAGAGATCCATGCCCAGGGCATTGTGGTAGGTCTGGAACGGTTTGGCGGTGGCACCTCCAGGGATAGGCTGCATCATGGGAGTCTCCACTTCCATATAGTCCTGAGAGTTAAGGTATTCACGGACCAGCCGGATAATCTCTACACGTTTCTTAAAGGTTTCACGGCTCTCGGGGGTTACGATAAGGTCAACATAACGCTGGCGATAGCGAGTCTCAACGTCACTTAATCCATGCCACTTATCCGGCAGGGGACGCAATGATTTTGATATCATCACAATCTCTCTCGCCTGTATAGACAGCTCACCTACCTTTGTTTTAAAGAGGGTGCCCTCTATGCCTACGATATCGCCAATATCCCATTTTTTAAAAGTTTCAAATATTTCTTCGCCAACTATATCCTTTTTAATATAGATCTGGATCTGACCTGTCTTATCAGCCACGGTGCAAAAAGCGGCTTTGCCGAATTTGCGCATGGCCATAACTCGTCCGGCTAACGAATAGAGAGTCTCACCCTCTTCTTTTTCCTGGGGTGCAAGACTTTCACCCTTAGGGTGGAGTTCCACTGCACTATTGGCCGGGGAGAATCCATTGGAGTAGAGGTTAACACCAAGATCAGCCAGGGATTCTGCTTTTTCTTTACGTTGGGCGAGGGTTTGATTTTCTTCAGTCATGGGAAATACTCTTAGAATTGTAGAAAGCTATAAAAAAAAGCGGCAGAGATCTGCCGCTTGTTCGTCTAATTGAATAACAATATAGCAAATACTTAGAATTGCTCTTTCTGTCAATTGTTTTCGGAAGTGAAAGGGGGGCGGGTTTTATCTGAAAATGTCTTTTTTGCTGAACATAAAGTAGAACATAAGACCATTGAGAACGAGACCGTGGTTTATCGCCCCACTTCGTACCTGTGACATTAGTTTCTCAGTACTGGTTCGCTTGCATAAAACTTTACTCGTAAGGAGGTTGAGTACAGGGGTGGATGCGATGGTTTCAGCAGTTGTCTCCTGCCAACTCGGGTCGTTATTTCTAGGGATAGTCATTATTTTTGGTTGCTTAAATAGAGGTTTAGTGCCTTACTCTAGAAAAACTGCAATAATAAACAAGAAATCTGGAGATTGTATTGAAATTAGGAACTTAAAGTAACCGGCAGATAGCGAGAGCCACGAGACCTTCGAGGCACTTATCCAGTGATACTAAAAAAGTTTCCGACTTGTCGGGTTAGCTATAAGATAGAGCCACGTATTATAAGCAGTTTTTATCACAGGGGGAAGAGAGGAGGCTGGGATGGGTGGATATTTTGTTCCAAAAGGGGAAATAGCAACAGAATTTTTCGAAAAGAAAAGCAGGTTTATTACTCATCTGGCGGGTGTGACTTCCCGGCAGGAGGCTGTTGCATTCATCACTCAAATTAATCAAAAGCATGTTTCTGCCAACCATAATTGCGTGGCATTTATTATCGGTGATCCCAAAACGCCAACAGATATCCACTGCAGTGACGACGGTGAACCCTCCGGTACTGCGGGAAAGCCGATGCTGAATATTCTGGGTCACAATAACATTGGTGATGTTGTTGTGGTGGTTACTCGATATTTTGGTGGCATCAAGCTCGGTACGGGAGGTCTTGTGAGGGCTTATTCCAATGGTGTAAAAGAAGGTGTCGCAGCAGCAGAATTGATCCGTTTTGTTGAGGAAATAGAGCTCGAGTTTTCTTTTTCATATCAGTTTGAAGGTGGTGTACGAAGGCTTATGGCTGAGGTGGGAGGTACCATTGTAAATACGCAGTATAGTGAGTCGGTAACTTTTATGGTCAGTGTAGTGGCAACACTTGAGGCAAAGGTGATTGCCGAACTCAATGAAATTACCGCTGGCAGGGTTTTGTTTATAAGGTAGTCTCGTTTACTGGGGGGGACACCTATGGTTTAGAGTCTCCAATGAGTTTTTGGAATTCTAACGCCGGGACCGGAGGAGAGAAATAGAATCCCTGACACTCATCACAGTCATACTCTTTGAGTAGCTGAAGGTGATCGTTACTCTCAATCCCTTCTGCAACAATTTTCATGCCTAAGCTATGACCCATGGCGATGATAGCTTTAATGATAACTCTATTTTTTTTATTATCCGTACAGCCCATGATAAAAGAGCGGTCTATTTTAAGCGTATCAACATGGAAAGAGGTGAGGTAGCTTAAAGATGAATACCCTGTACCAAAATCATCAAGGGCTACTCTGATTCCAAGCCCCTTAATCTCACCGAATGTTTTTGTTATTGACTCGGTATCGCGCATGAGGACATTTTCGGTCACTTCAACTTCAATGGCGGTACCATCAAGTGAATTAAGCTCAAGATTTTCTTTAAGAATGCCTATAATATTTTGCTCTGCAAGTCGATAGCCGGACAGATTTATGGCAATACGCATGTCTGGAATTCCCTGTTCTCGCCATTTGCGACTCTGCAGACAGGCAGCTTCAATAACCCATTTGTTAATTTCTACAATTAGTCCGCAATCTTCTGCAATAGCAATAAATTGATCGGGTGCTATAAACCCTTTCTCCGGGTGAATCCAGCGAATCAACGCCTCTGCGCCAATGATTTTTTGATCAGATATACGTAGCTGCGGCTGGAAATAAAGGATGAAATCATTGTTTAAAAGTGCAGCTTTCATATCACGTTCCAGGGTAAATCTTGCCACAGCAGAACTGTTGAGTGATTCCTTAAAAAACTGATAATTATTTCTGCCAAGTTTTTTAGCATGATACATTGCAGTATCCGCATGCCTGTACAGGGTGTCAGCATCTGTGCCATCCTCAGGGAAAACGCTGATACCTATACTTGCAGTAATCGAAATTTCCTGGCTGTTAATAATCTGTTTTTGTTGAACAGCTTTGAGTATTCTCCTGGCCACAACAGCACTGCTTTCAGGGGAATCAATTTCAGAGAGGATCAGGACAAACTCATCACCTCCGTGCCGGGCCACAAGGTTCTCAGGTGCATCACTACCAGGGACTGCCAGTGAATCACTGCGCCTGACGCATTGTTGGATGGTGTCTGCGGTGTTTTTCAGGAGGATGTCACCTGCGTGATGGCCCATGGTATCGTTAATCTGTTTGAAATGATCAATATCCATAAAGAGCAGAGCAAACGAGCGTCTTTTTCGCTTGCAATGTTCGAGAACCTGGCTCAGACGATCGAGGAAAAGGGTTCGGTTTGCGAGACCTGTGAGGCTGTCATAAAATGCCAGATACCTGATCTCCTCTTCGGCCTGTTTCATCTGAGTGCTGTCCTGGACCACCCCAAAAAGGAGTTCTGGTTCGCCCCCTTCTGTGGGCAGCACCTCACCCTGCATATAAATATGTCTGACTGAATCATCCTCTAATTGGATCTGGAAATTCACCATAAATGAATTTCGCTTGCGGATTGCTGATTCCACTGTGGAGTAAATAGCTTGTTTCTCATTGCCTATAATGGTGTTGAGTAAGGTTTCAACAGTTATTTCTTCGAGGTCTTTTTGTTGTAAGCTCAGGAGGGAGGCCGCCTCTGAGGAGATAGTGCATAAATTTGTTTTCAGGTTAACTTTCCAGTTGCCAATCTTTGCTACTTCCTGGGTTTTAGCAAGAAAACTGCGACTTAAGTGGACCTCTTTAAGAGCCTTCCCCGAGCGAAGCATGTATTGGGCGCGGTGGCCGAATATTTCCCAGTTTATCGGCTTTGAGACAAAATCATTTCCGCCGGCGAGAAAGGCTTTTTTTATTGATTCTGTGTCATCAAGGCCAGTTACCATTAAAATCTGGACATATTCGCCCCCAGAACGTCTGCGTATCTCCCGACAGGTAGCAAAACCGTCCATTCCAGGCATCAAAACGTCAAGAAAAATAAGATCCGGTTGTTTTTCTTCAAAGAGTGTAATGGCATCTTCGCCATTTGTGGCCTGTTTTATTGTAAAGCCGGCTTTACGCAGAGCAGCCGCCATAGTGAGACGGGAGGAATTGTCATCATCTACAACAAGGGCTAATGGTCCGTTTGTCGCCGTTGCTACCATTTATGCCAACTCCTTTTGCAGAGCGATTTTTGTTCTGGCGAATTCTTCATGAACCCGTGAGACTAATAGCGTATTTACATCGGGGGGATTGTTTTTACAGTTTTCCTCAATCTCTTTAGCCACAGAAGAAAGTAACATTGCTCCAACATTGGCACTACTCGATTTTAAGGTATGTGCGTTCAAAGCCAATGCCTCTATGTCTTTTTCAGACTGAGCTTTTTCCAAATAAGCAATAATCCTGTCTGTATCAGAAAAATATGTGTTTATAATTTCTGATAACAGGTCCGGTTCATCATCCATTTGCAGTTGCCTGATCATATCAAGGACTGACCTGTCCATCAACTGTTCTTGCTCTGGGGTTTCAGCTTTATTCTGCGGTTTTTGGCCATCTGGGGACTGTGTAAGGGAGGATATATTCTGGTCAGGCCGAATCTCTGCACATTTGCGAGCTATTATTGAGGCCATTTGCTCAAGCTGGAATGGTTTGCTGATATAATCGTCCATTCCTGCATCAATACATTTTTCCCGGTAACCCATCAGGGCATTAGCGGTGAGGGCAATGATGGATTGACGAGTGCTGCTGTTATTCTGTTGTTCCAGTTTCCTGATTTTTCTGGTGGTCTGGAATCCATCCATAACAGGCATTTGACAATCCATAAAGATGATGTCGTAGGAGTGGTGCTTGATAGCAGTTAAAGCTTCAACTCCGTTGAGAGCAGTGTCAGTAACACAACCAAGGTTTTTCAACATTTCTGTTGCCACTAGCTGATTAGTGGTGTTGTCTTCCACTAGAAGTACCTTTAAACCAAAGTTCTGTGAACCGTTAAAACTGTCATGGGCTTTCTCTTCATGGGTGTGAAGAGCTTGAATTATGGTGGCGGTTCGATGAACAGCTGAGAGAATGGCGGTAAAGAGATCCCTCTGTCGTACAGGTTTTGTCAGGTAAACATCGATACCCACATCTTTGCTCTTTTGAATGTCACCATAGGCTCCTACAGAAGTGAGCATGATAATTGGAGTCGTAGAATAAATTTGACCAGCTCTTATATGTTGTGCCACCTCCATTCCGTCCATCAGGGGCATATCAAGATCGAGTAGTATGACATCATATGGATAAGAGTCGCCGGCGGCCTCTAATTTTTCCAGGCCCAGCTGCCCATTTTCTGCAGTGTCACAGTGCATATTCCAGCTGCTGGTCTGGTGGTGAAGAATAGTTCTGTTGGTAGCGTTATCATCTATGGCAAGTGCCCGGAGGCCATCAAGACTCAACCCACTGTACTGATGCACATCCTTTCTCTCTTGGGAAAGTTCCATTGGAATAGTGAAAGAGAAAACAGAGCCCTCGCCAAGCGTACTCGTCGCTCTGAGTGAGCCACCCATCAGAGCGACGAGTTCTGTGGAAATAACAAGCCCAAGTCCTGTCCCTCCATATTCCCTGGTACTTGTACCATCAGCCTGGGAAAACGGCTTGAAAAGTCTGTCCAAGTCACCCGCGCTGATACCAATTCCAGTGTCCTTAATAGCAATTCGCAGAAGTACTCCAGATCTTCTCTCCGTGGTTGAAACGTCAACAACAACCTCCCCCTGACTTGTGAATTTCACAGCATTACCAATAAGGTTGACAAGCACCTGGCGTAGACGGTGGGGATCTCCCTGCAGGTGGATATTGGTATCAGCCGGGATCATGGCTGCCAGTTCTATCTTTTGAGCCTGACTTTTGGGAGAGAGGAGCTGTACTACATCTTCTATGAGATCCTGAAGATTAAATGGGCAGGATTCCAGCTCAAGCTTTCCAGCCTCAATTTTAGAGAAGTCGAGGATGTCATTAATAATGGCAAGAAGAGATTCTCCAGAATCCTGGATTGTGCTGGCAAATCTACGCTGAGAGGGTTTTAGTTCTGTTTCCAGGAGTAGTTCGGTCATACCTAGAACGCCATTCATAGGAGTCCTTATTTCATGGCTCATATTGGCAAGGAATTGACTTTTTGCCCGGTTTGCATTTTCTGCTGCATCACGGGCCTGCAAAAGATCTGTGACAGTTTTTTCCAGTTCAAGCTTTGCAGCGGAAAGAGCATCCGTTCTCTCCGTGACCTTGGCTTCCAGATCAAAACTATAGGTTCTCAACTCCTCATCCCGGCTGTGGATTTCATTGATCATCTCGTTAAAATGGTCAATGAGATCGCCAAATTCGTCCTCACTGTCTTTTTCCACATGAATGTTGTAGATCTTTTCTCTGGTGACCCTGGCCATACTGTGGACCAAGCTGGTTAAGGGGGCTGTGAACAGTTTCTGTGCCCAGGCAGAGATAAGGACAACGATGATTAGAATAGTTACTAATGCAAAACCGAGTTGGGAGAAGAAATTATTTAGACGATTCTCCAGCTGCCGCATATCATCAGCAAGAAGAATCGCCCCCACCGTCTGGCTATTGACTGAAACGGGTCGAAACACATAACAATAATCAGGAGTTACCGTAGAAAGAACTCCTTTGGTATTGAGAACATCAATTAACTCATCCCCCTGGGGAAGGACAGCTTCCATTTTACTGTCGATAAAGGAGAGGTTGCTCTTTTCCCGTTGATAAGAGGAATATAATTTCCCGGTCGCATCATACAGAGCTGCAAAAGCTATATCCGGTTTGCTCGCCAGAGAAGCCAATGCCTCACTGGCACCTTTTTTATCATCGAACATCAAAACGACACTGCTGTTCCAGGCGACAACATCGCCCATTGTTGTGAGCTCTTCGATCAGTATTTGAGTTGCAATTTTTTTCTCGCTTACAATAAGGATTGCGCTCAAAAGAAATAGGCCAGGGAGAGCCATTAACAGCAACACAAGTTGCAGTTTAGTTTTAATCGAAGATGAGGAAAGAAGTGATTTCAAAATTTATTAGTGTTTTAATTGTTGACCAAAGTTGCTGCTTTTAATAAACGAGAGCTCACATCCAGGCCCTGTTTTGCAACAGAAGAAGGATTAATTGCAAACCTGAGTTTTCCCTGTTTCTGGTAAAACTCGATGTTGCCACCCAGTCTTGTGATGTTTTCTTTCTCACCTATTGTCAGTACAGGCTTTTCCCTTACTATATTGAGCATCCTGACCAGATCTTCTGTCTTAATCTCTTTCCTGAAAAAAATAATGTCGCAGTCAGAAAGATTTGTGCTGCTTACCACTTCCACAACGTGGAGTTTTTTTTCGTCGACTCGCTTCCCGTCAATTGAGGTGAATGATTTTGGCAACTCATTACCTCCCGCCACACATAATTTCATTTCTTTATCCGGCGTTGAAAACGATGTTTCCGGCCATCTGGTGAGCATAGCAAAATTAAGAATAAAGGCGGCCTTCACAGCGTACTCAGTTCTTAGTTGCGCAAAAAGTGGTGCATGTGAGAAAAACGTCCACAGTAGTACAAGAGAAAAGAGTACAGAGATTTCTATGTATCTGGCCGTGTGCGCTTGCTTGAGACTCATACATCCACCATGGATACGATCGCCCATATTTTTATTAAAAGCGGTACGTCGTTTTCAGGTAAAATCCGCGTTCAACTTCAGTTGGAATTGACCAGAATTCCTGCACATATTCCTGGTGGCTCTGTTCAAATAGGTTTTGGCCAACCAGAGAGATATCCAGGTCTGGTGTTGGGCGATATGTGATCTGCAGATCGGCGGTGTAATATTCATCTATTGGATAATATGAGCTTCCAGGGTTCCCTACTTACATACTGGCAGAATTATCTACATAGCGACCCCAGAGATCAAAGGATAGTGACTCAGTTATGTTCCAGTTTGCTCTCAGTGAAAATTGATTTCTTGGGGATTCACCATCCCAGGTAATATTGATATCTGCGTAGTCTTCTTTGATGAAAGAATAGGCAAGATCTAATTTGAGGGATTCAAAAAGTTGCCACGCCACGGCAAGTTCCAGGCCATGACTGGTGCCATCTGCTTCATTGCCAAACTTATTGTACACTTCTCCGTAGCTACCGTTAAATGAAGGGTTTATTTTGAAGCTTCGTAGGTCGTTGTAGTCATTGTAAAACAGAGCTAGGTCAAATGATAGACTTTTGCTGGCGAGGAATCGATATCCCACTTCATAGGCAACAACAATTTGAGAATCATAATTATCATTTCCAACAATACCGCCTGCAGCGGGTACTGGTAATGGGTTGTCACCTTCTAACGGGGGAAGCACTACGGTGGTGATTTTTGCATCGCGTTCGATCCTGTGGGGTGTTCTAACAGCTCTAGAGACAGCTCCCCAGAATTTATGATTTTTCAGAGGACTGTAGAGGGCACGCGCACTGGGCTGAATTTCGTAACCGGTATAATCGTTGTGTTCAAACTTTGACCCTAAGGTAAAGATGAGTTTATCTTTTAAGGCTGTATATTCATCCTGGGCAAAAAGACTGAAGAGGTTGGTATCTGCATTTTCCGGGTCTAATTTGTTCCAGAAACTATTAGTAAACTGCTGATAGATGTATCGATAATGTAAGCCCCAGATTATGTCCTGTTTTTTGCCATAAGTGAATTGGTGCTTGAATTCCAGATCCAATGTGTCGGAGTTTTCAAGGTATAGTTCCTCATCACGGCTTGCTCTGTCGTAGTAAAACTGGATTTCGATCTCTCCTCCATCTGAAAGATACTGATTCCAGGAAGCCATAACATTACCACCCGTAGTTTCAATTTCGGTCGCATCTATCAAAAAATATGGTTCCATCAGGGTACCGTACATAATTGTTTAATCAATATCACCTCTATAGATGTCACCCTGCAGGATGAAACTGTTATTTGCTGAAAGGTTGCCGTCGATGCGAAATCCAGCTCTGTACGATTGCCATGAATCATCAGAATCCTCACCGGTCACAAATTGATAACTGTCTCTATTGTTACCTTTTGCGTAAAAACGTCCAAAGATACCTTCAGCAAGGGTGGTTCCATAACGGCCACTCAGCATAGCTCGTTCCTCGCTCCCTGCACCTGCAACAACATGTCCTCCCAGAGTATCCGCCGCATGTTTTGTGATGATATTTATCACCCCGTTGACGGCATTGGCACCCCAGACGGTGCCTCCAGGTCCCCTTACAACCTCTATACGTTCGATATCTTCCAGTACAGTATCCTGGACTTCCCAGTATACTCCTGAGTAGAGAGGGTTGTATACGCTTCTTCCATCCATAAGTACTAATAATTTATCGGAGAAACGGGAGTTAAAGCCTCGGCTGCTAATTGCCCACTTGCTGGAGTCGATACGGGCAACAGTTTAACCCGGAACCATACGTAGCAACTCGGGGATACAGGTTGCCCCTGAGTCTGCAATATCCTCAGAAGTTATGACAAAAACAGCCGCTGCGCTGTCAGAAAGATTCTGGGGTTTTTTGCTCACTGAAGTGACTTTAATTCCCATCAGGTCTTCAATACTCATGGCCGTCAGGTCTATATCACTTGCCTGGACTGCTTTGGTTAGGAAGCAAAGAGTTACTCCCATCCAAACGCCAATTGTTATTTTTTGTAGGTAGGTTTGATTTCTCCCTTTGAAAAAACATTCCACCATAACAAGCTCCTTGTTCTTTTAATAATTTTTATCCCTGAATACTCTACTGTACTTCTTTTACAGAGGGTTGAAAACTATTTAACTTATGAAAAAAAACATAATAGTTGTCTGCAATATTTTTTCGTGACTTCGAACCTTCGTCAAATAGTTATCGTTATAAAAGAGGAAGAAACTTAAATGTTTTTAGCAATCCTTAAACCGGAATTAATTTTGTCCCCTACTGTTGGCATGATATAGTTAAAAGAAGAATAGCTAAGGGGACAACCGCATTGTAGAAGTTTTGATTTTGTGCGTGATGTATCGCATAATTTATAGTGTGGACGAGCTCTATGTGGTATTGTGTCCATATAGATGGTAACACCCACAAGGGGGTATAAGTGTCTTGCCGGTTACTTTAAGTTCTTAATTTCAATACAGTCTCCAGATTACTCGGAGTCTGCGCTACCTGTTTTTTATTGCAGCTTTTCTGGAGTAAGGCACTAAACGGCCGAATTTATCTGAAAATCAACGGAGAATGATCCTATGCCGATATTTTCTGATAATGATATTGAGTTCAGCTACTATGATTCAGATGTACATCGACGTATCCAGCAACTGATTGCTGACCACTCCACTAATAAACAGGATATTCGTACGGCAGCATTTTCGGATTTGGATTTTAGTAAAATACATCACATTCTCGATCTGGGATGTGCATTTGGTTATTCAATTTTAGGTTTGAAAGATCGCCTCCAGCCAGGGACTCATATTGTTGGCTTTGATCTCCAGGAGAGTTATCAGCAACCATATCTTGATGCCTGTCGGAAAATAGGCGGCAGGGGTGAGTTCCATATTTCGGATGTGGCCGAACTTGCCACCTATCCTGATAATTTCTTTGACCTCGTGATCGCCAGCTTTTCCATGTATTTCTTTCCAGGTTCATTGGCTCATATTGCCGGGGTGTTAAAAGACGACGGATATTTTGTAACCATAACCCATAGTGAAGATTTGCTCCGGGAGTTGATCGAGTATATCCCGGAAGTGATGGCTGATATGGGGGTGAAAATACCAGAAATTCTCTGTATTCAACGGTTGTTTCAAGAATTTTCTTGTGAGAATGGACAGCAGCTTTTGGCTCCTTTTTTTGCAGAGATTTCCCACAAAAAATTCGATAATCGCCTGCGCTTCGCAGAGGGTGATCTGGGCAAGTTCACTGACTATGTGGAGATGAAAAAACATATGTTTTTCAAGGAAGCCTATGAAGAGTGTCCGGACAATGTCACTTCAGTCCTTGAAGGTGTTATGGAAGCAGTTATTGCTCAAGCGGCTCAAAAGGGCTGGGTGGAATTTAATAAAAACGATTGTGTCTTTATCAGCAGTAAACCTATCCATAGAAGGAAAAAAAGTCACTATTCCAAGGTGCCTAACTATTGTAGCTCCTGTGGTAGTCGCATTTCAGCAAAAAAAATTGATGGGCGAAACAGAGGGTTTTGTAATGATTGCGGTTATATTGTGTACGAGAATCCACTGCCCGTGGCGGCGGTAATTGTGTGTAACGACAAAAATGAGGTTCTGCTTGTGCGAAGAGGTAACCACCCGATGCGTGGAATGTGGTGCCTGCCATGTGGTTTTGCAGAAAATGACGAAGAGATTGATCGGGCAGCACTCCGGGAACTCAGGGAGGAAACTGGCCTCGAAGGGGTAGGATCTACCCTGGTCGATGTCTCAAGCAGTCATAATTATTTTTATGGCAATCTACTAATGGTGACTTATGCTGTCGATTCTGTCAAGGGGACATTGCAGGCGGGGGATGATGCCATGGATGCACACTTTTTCTCCCTGGAAGACCTGCCAGTAATGGCCTTTACCGTCCATCAGCGGGCCTTGAATATTTATGCAGGAAGAAGATAAAAGAAAAACTTATGTAAACGCTGTTAAGTCGATAGCGTCAACCTGTAGCCTTGTAATTCATTAATTTGGTTGCAGCAACCCATCAACAAATAACCAATGGAGATGAAAAATGGATTTTGATTATACCTATGCGGATTATCTTGGCGATAAGGAAACCAAAGCGATCGCCAAGCTGGAAAAAAAGATTGGTAAGAGGTTAATGGCCTATTACAATCCACCGGCTACCTCCAATCTTGATGGGGATACGCTTGCCAAAATTAAGGACTTGGAGAAAAAACTCTGTGTCAGACTGGTGGCGTACGATAATAATTAGTGCCTTACTCCAGAAAAACCGCAATAAAAAACAGGTAGCGCAGACTCCGAGTAATCAGGAGACTATATTGAAATTAAGAAGTTAAAGTAACCGGCAGATAGCGAGAGCAGCGAGACCTTCGAGGCACTTATCCCGACTTATTTCCCGTTTATCGGGGTTAGTGCCTTACTCCAAAAAAACCTGCCGTAAAAACCAGGAAATCTAGAGAGAGTCTTATCTCCTCTACACCTTAAATTTCCCTACCATTTCATTTAATTGCAGGGCCAGTTGATTTAAATATTCCGCATTTTTATTTACTTTGGAGCTGCTGTCGACGATGTCACGGGCGGAACTGTTGACATCAGAAATTTCAGAGGTAATCTCTGCAGCGTTCGAGGTACTTTTGGCGAGATTAATATTGATCTCTGAGATGCCCTGGGAGGATTGGTTGACGTTTTCAGCAATCTCTCTTGTGGTTACTGACTGCTCTTCAATTGCCGCTGCAATGGTGGAAACTATGCCATTAACCTCCTCAATCACCTCTGATATTTTCCCTATATTATCATCTGCTTTACTACTTGAATCCTGGATTTGAGTTATCTGGTCTTTTATCTTCAGCGTAGCCTCTGATGTTTGACTGGCCAGTGCTTTTATTTCATTGGCTACAACAGCAAATCCCTTGCCTGCTTCTCCGGCTCTTGCAGCTTCAATGGTGGCATTGAGCGCGAGAAGATTGGTTTGTTCTGATATCTCAGTGATAACCTCAGTGATATTGCCTATTTCCTGGGCCACACTACTCAGTTGCTTGACATTTTCTGTTGCCATTTGCGATTGTTCCACTGCATCTTGGCTAACCTCTCTTGCTTTTTGTGTGTTTTCAGTAAGTTCGTTGATTGTTGAACTCATTCCGTCCGTGGAATTGGCAATAATATTAATATTGGTTGAGGTCTGTTCCATGGCAGAAGCAATGGACTGGATATTTGAACTCATGTTTTCGGCAGACATATTGGCATTGTCTGTTTTTTCAGACATCCTGGCTGCACCACTATTCATATTTCCAGATATGGTGAACATGTCGGTGGCACTCTTTTCTAGAGAACCTGCGTTCTCACCAATTTGCGCTATCATCTGCTGCAGTTTGTCCACAAAAACATTAAACCAATTGGCCAACTCTCCTGTTTCATCTTTGGTTGACAATTGAATGCGTTTAGTCAGGTCCCCATCACCTTCAGCAATATCCTTCAACATTTTAGATGTCTCATGCAAAGGTAGAGATATTTTACGCGCAGTAAAGATTGTGATAACGAGGATCACCGCGCATACAGCGAACAAAAGTAATGATTGCTTGATGATATTTGAAACAAGGCGTGCATTAAGTTCACCTTTTTTGACAGCAATCTTTTTCTGGATATCATCTACATAGATTCCCGTTCCAACGATCCAGCCGTAGGGTTCAAAGAGTTTTACATAAGAAATTTTTTGTACAGGATCTTTTTCTCCGGGTTTGGGCCATAAGTATTCCACGTAGCCTTCACCCTGATTTTCACAGACTTCCACCATTTCCCTGAATAAATATTTTTTGTTGGGGTCCTGGATATTGCTGAGGTCTTTTCCATTAAGTTCCGGTTTAATCGGATGCATCACCATCTTGAACTTTGTACTGTGGATCCAGAAATAATCATCATTTTGAGGGCCATAGCGGAGTGAACCTACTACGTCTTTTGCTCTTTTCTGTATCCCCTCTTCGGCAACTTCCATTAGCATTCCAGAGCCGATTGCCCAGCCCCATGGCTCAAAAACCCTGGCGTAAGCAATTTTAGAGGCGGCTTCCTCTGTTCCAGGTTTGGTCCATATGTAATCGAAGAATACTTTTTTGCCTTTTTCCAACAGGTTCGGGAAGATGGGGTTTCCTTTAGTATCTTTTATCCCCGAAATGTTTTTCCCTTCCCACTTGGGATGCAATGGGTCCGAGATCATCGTTAGATCCAGGGTAACCAGCCAAAAATAATTGGTATCATCATATCGTAATGAAGAGATGGTTTTCTTTGCCTGTTCTTTTGCTTCATTTTCACTGAAATTTTTCTGCTGATAAATTCCAGTAAGACTGCCAAAAGCAAGATCAACAGCATTTTCTAAACGATTTTTTATAATCCCGGTGAGCTTTTCGGGATCATTGGCCTCTCTATGGGCAGTCTCGATCACGGCATAGGCGTTATCGATGACAATTTTCAGCATCTCCTTTTTATGGGTGAGCAAGGTGTTTTTAGTGGCTTGAAGTTCAATTCTGGATTGTTGCCGCATCGAATTAACAGAAATTGCCATGGAGATAATTCCCATGCTGAAAACTACACCCAACACCAGTACTATTAGCTTTGTCCTGATCCGCATAGAAACTCCTTTCTGTACAAATGGCAATTTAAAACACTATATAATTAGTGTAGGTTAGGTGTTTTGAGATGAGATGACAAGCAAAGATTTTTTGAAAGGAATATTGAGTGTAAATCATGGGAGCGAACCATGGTGTCAGGCTAACTGATCTTTGAGAGCAGAAAGCTTGATTCGAGAGGTTAGATCGACACTTATGGGTGTCACTGAAACCAGCCTGTCTATGGCAAAAGCGTAGATGTCACTATCAGGATCAAGATTGTCTTTATCAACCGTTATGGTTGTTGTCCCTTCACTGATTTTACTTAGTGACGACGGATTCATAATAACTTTTGAATAATATGGGGCCATTGCCAGCTTAGTTATCTTCCAGTGTGTTGAAGTTGTGGCGTCACCTGGCACATCAATTTTCAACACATCAACATCTGGTAATAGGTTTTTTTCTAACATATGTTTGGCAAATTGTTTGAGGAAGTGGATTGAAGTTTTCCAGTCTTGATCTGTATATTGCCGATGTGATTCAACCTCTGTCTGTTTTGAAACGGCAATCCCGGGAATTCCAGAAATCGCTCCTTCCAGTGCAGCTCCTACTGTACCCGAGCTTGTAATATTGACTCCAAGATTTTCACCATAGTTTATTCCAGAGACCAGTAAATCCGCTTTTTGACCTTTGAAAAGTGTCCTCAGGAAATGTTTGACAACCAGGGCGGGAGAGCAATCACAATGGTACCCTTTAATCGTAGTACCATTCACCTGATATTTTATTGGGGTTAACCGTGATTCCTGATTGCCGGTGAGACCTCGTCCGGCTGCAGTTTGCTGGTGAGTTGGTGCAATTACTGTGACATTGCCTAAATCAATCACCGCCTCAACGGCAGCTAGTAGGCCCGGCGACTCAATGCCATCATCGTTTGTTACGAGAATATTGTATTTATGCATTTGTTGTTTTATCTCCACTGTCACTATTTTGACCACCTTTCAACACGATCGCCCCCTGATTTTTGAAAAACCATGGAACTGTTTTCACAGGCCCTGCTTGCGAGGTCCGCTGGTGCGTAGCTGTTGCAGGCCGTTACCGTATCACAGGATCCGCCTACGATAAAAACCTCGGCAACTCCTGCATAGGGAGAGTTGGCGCATGAGGCCGGAAGTGGTACGCCAATAGCTGTTGGGGATACCGCAGTGACCAGGCCTTCACTCGAGCAACTCACTGTTTGTGATGTTGTTTTAGAGCATGGTGAATATTCAAAATTCAGGGTCCATTGGCCTGCACCTGTCGCATCATCGGCCACTACCACCACCCCCGTTGATGATGAACCTCCGCCTCCGCCAGCAGCAAGGCCCACCGCCGCTGCACCGAGTGCGACCCCGCCAATTATCAGCATCGTCTTCAGATTAGAGTCTTTAGAGGCGATGACCGTACCATGGAAACGACCAGTGCTGGTGGTTCCACCAGTCTCGCCATGGGTATAAAGTCCAGCGGCGGTTCCATGTTTTTCTGGTTTTGTCACTAGTCGTACCCGTGACATCCTGTCAAAACCCACTACTGTTTCTGGTAAAACAGTATTTTCGGTCGAAACATCAATATGATCTAGATCATTACCTTTTGTACTGTCTTTCTGTTTTGTAACGGGTGTGGTAAATGGCTGGGATGTAAAAATCCGATTATTGTATGTTTTAACGAGGAATAAATATTCTATACGCTTTGTGGTACTGAGAGGTGCAGGTAGAAGACCGAAATATTCATCATCTTTCGACACAATCATAGGTACAAAGTAATAGTATTTAGTCCCTTCCGATCTGAAGTAAATTCGTACTAATTCTACACCTTCACGGTCTTTTAGCTTTGCTGAAACTGCAACTGTTTCTCCTGACTTGATCGAGCTGATGGGGGAATGTTTTATCTCAAGAGAGGGTCCATCCGGGCTGGTGTCGGCGTATCCCGGCAGGGGGATATTTACCAGTACAAAACAGGGGACAATCAACAGTATTATTAGCGCTTTGCTCCATGGAACCTGTAGTGAAAAATCATTATTTAGGCACGTATCCACGCTTGTTTTCCCGTTTGCCGGGGGTAATTTATCTATAATTTTCATGAGCTGTGTTCTCCTTTTTGAGTTGCTCTGATGAAAGAATTAAAATTTAGTGCCTTACTCTACTACCTGCCACAAAAAACAGGTAAGCGCAGACTCCGAGTAATAAAATTAGAAACTTTAAAATACCCCCAAGGCATTTATCCCGGCTTATTTTCCAGTTTACCGGGGTTAGTGCCTTACTCTACTACCTGCTGTTGATATTACATCTTCAGGTGTCTCTGTCAATGGGACTGTGGCTATAAACCAATGGTTGTAATGGTGTGCTGTGTTACTAGTGCATCTCGTGAGTTTTAACATAGAATGTTGTTGGGAAAAGAATTGTGAACTACCTGAAGAAGTGGTAAGTATTGGCAAGGAGTAAAGATGCAATGGTATATGAAATGGTAATCGTTCACCGGCACCCCATTTTCGTCCGATCAGGCCTGACGGTATAGCTTAACTATAACTGTCTGGCCCGCTTGAACGAATCTGAGGCCCCGGTAAACGATTACGTTAATACCGTTTATGGTTAATCAATGCATCCTGGTGAACGGTTGCATGAAATGTT
>JAAELB010001044.1 GCA_024227155.1 Desulfobulbaceae bacterium | reverse complement strand
TCCTTCTGGTCCATGGTCTACTCCCTTTTTGTGATAACCGTCCGGAATTGGGCGATTAAGGAAAGTATACAGGATCTGAAGATTTTTTCCCGCCGCGTGAGCGGCTTCGTTCAACAATTCGCTGGAGAAAACGACGCGCAAAAAAACCGCGCGCGTCTCAGCTCAACTGTTGGTGTTTCAATATATTGCCGTCGCACTAAAAAATGCTTGATTAAAAAGGTCGTTGGTAGTACTTTTTATGGTACAATAGGAGGTGCGAAAATGGGTAGGTTATCAAACATCATTCCGGTAAGCGATTTGAGGCAGGATACTGCCAAACTATTGAAACAATTAAAAAACACTAAAGAACCATTAATTATTACTCAACGGGGACGAGCAACAGCCGTGATGATCGGTGTCGATGCATATGAGAAGTCCGAACACGAAAAAGAGCTCCTGCGACTGTTAGCCAAGGGCGATAAGGAAATAGAAATTGGTGAGGGATATGATCTGGATATTATCCTTGCCGAAGCCGATGCCCTTTTAGCTGGGAAGTTCTCGTGAAGGTCCAATTTACCCCTTCTGCCCGGGTTCAATTTCTTACAGCGCTATCATATATCCAGCGGGATAAACCTTCTGCGGCTGTTAAATTTAGGAATCGAACTGAAGAAATTTTGCGAAGGCTTGAGGATTTTCCTGAATCTGGAAGAATCATACCTGAATTCCCAGACCTTCCCTACCGGGAAGTAATCATATCACCATATCGGTTCTTTTATAAAATCAAAGCGGATGTTGTCTGGATTGTTGCAGTTTGGCATGGTGCG
>JAAELB010001043.1 GCA_024227155.1 Desulfobulbaceae bacterium | reverse complement strand
GAGCAGGATACTCCCCTTACAGTCCTGCTCCCAACAGACATATCAAGATAAGAGATTATGGACGAAGAATTTCAAATGGTCAGTGTGACTGGCTTTATGAAGCACAACGGCGGCATAGAATTTAGAAAAATCTCCCAGTCCGACTACCAGTTTAGAGCAACAGTTCAGGACTATCATCTAAACCCCGGCGGCATTACCCACGGCGGCTTCATCATGAGCCTCATGGATTCAGGGATGGGTACAGCTGCTCACCGGGCACTTGGGCCTGATGCAAGGGCCGCAACAATTTCCCTTGATGTAAAATTTATTTCTGCATCAACTACAGGGAATGAGCTGCTGGGATTTTCCAAAGTTCTCAAGAAAACCCGTTCACTGGTCTTTATGCACGGTGAAATACGCTGCGGCAACAACCTTATTGCAACCGCTGAGGGTATTTGGAAGCTTCTTTAAATAAGGAGCAACTCGTCCAAGGATAAAAGACGTGTTTTCCAACAGTTATAGCATCTGCGCTACGATCTGCATTATATGCAGCGACTCCTGCAGACCGATGCGGTCATCTTGAGTAATGTCTGCAATTACAGAAAGGTCTGACCCATTCATAGGCTCGGTCATGGCCTGTAGAATCAAAATTGCTTCGGCTAAGCCATTAGGAGGTCTCAGCGACAAAAGATTGTTATTTCGTGGTATGACAAAGGGTGATTCAGTTGATGTAATATTGCCGTAAAATTTCGTCAGTAGAATCTTCCGCCCACCTTCCAGGGCCAGAGTTTTGCCACTGAACTCTGAATAGAGATTATTGAGATCAATTGCAGCTCCCGGGCTGGTTAGCCCGTCACCTACAAAAGTGGAAAGGGGGTAGCTGGCGCCATCCACAGCCGCCAGGAGCAGTGCTCCACTCGCCGGAGTTGTTCCATTATTTTCAAAAACATCCTGGTAAATAAGGTGGTTGGTAAAAGGAAGATAATCCAAACCTGTACCTGCAGTTTTAACAGCTGCGGTTTGTGTAGTAACTGATGGATAGGGACCATTTAAGGGTGAAAATGTTTCTTCACCGCCGGGGACAGATCTGGTTTTGGTACGAAAGTAGTAACGGGTTGCACTCTCAAGGCCGCTGACCTGTACCTTCATCACTCCCCTGTTTTTCGCTGCGCTGCCTATCGCCGGATCTCCATTGCGGGTGGGATGGGGTGTTATCGCCAGGCTTGCAGTAATATCACTTGAACCATTTTGATCGGTGTAAACAAGGATATCACAACTGCTCGGCTGATCAGAGGCCCAGATTACGGAAAATGAGACCGGTGTCACATCGGTGACTGTGATATCCTGAACCTGGGGTGGCAGTGCCCAGGAAAATTTTACAAACAGGAACAAGAGAGAACAGACAGTTATCAGGAGAGAACAAGCAGTTCGTTTCATGATTATTTCTCCACCAAAGGTTGAGGAGTTGAAGGATTTTTTACAAACACCTTCAGGGTAGTAGTTCCGAAGTGCCCTTCATACCCCCGCAGCATTGCAGTTATATAATGAACCCCTTCATTTACACCGTGAGGATCCCAGCGCCAGTTAAAAGGTGCGTATCCGAGTTCCTCCTCATATACAAAAACAAAATCGAGATAGTAGACGACTTCAAAGCGTTGATCATAAGTAAAGGCCTGGTCTTTCTCTCTGATATCCATGGTAATGACTATTGGTTTATCAATAACCGGCAGACCATCGATCTGTTTATCGCTTGATTGCGGCATGCTCAGTTGAATAACCGGGTCGTAGCATTTATCGCGGGGATGCTGCCAGTGATTATACATCTGCTTTCGTCGACGTTTTTCTCTCTGTCGGATGGTGTCATTCGAATCACTATTCTCTATGAAGACAGGCCGGTTCAGTCTTTCCTCTCCCATAACTATTATGCTGTTATTGGGCAGTGCATAGGCTGAAACGCCGATCTGGTAATTCTTCATTTCACTGATATTGATAACTTTGCCCGTATCCCATCCATCCCATGATTCAGAATTGTGTCCACCTGGACGCGCCACCCAGTCGACTAAGGTACCAAGCAGTGGCCCGCCATTTGGCAGACCTATCCTTATATTTACCAGGGATGGGGCTGGTAAAATATATTCAATCTGGTTCTGGCCGGAATCATAGCTGGTATGAGGAACAGTCAGAGGCTGGCCTCCGGTGAGATCAGTTAGGTCGTACACAATATCCTTTTCATCTTTTCCCTTAGCTCTAATCACATAGGTATAGTAATTTGGCGTAACCAATTTTCCAGTTTCATCCCTGCCATCCCATATTGTCTGATGGTTACCGGCATGTTGGTACTTGTCTGAGGAGATAGTCCGGATCAGTTGATCACGGGAATCATAAAAATCAACCTCCGTTACTGCATCTGCTGATAACTGGTAAAGGATAAGGACCTTACCTTCTGAACTTTGGTCTAATACTACGGGATCGTGGGAAACCTGTGAAATTTGCAGGGGTGCACCAACTGCAGCGCTTACTGAAAACAGCAACATGGAGATGATTGCCATGCTCAGTCGAGATAACCTGCTGATTTTCATCGACTCCATGCTGGCCCCCTGCATCGCATTCCCTCCGGACTGATTTGCCGTGCATTGCTGCCATCACGATTTATTACCCATAGTGCCGGGTATCCACCCCGTGCAGAGATAAATGCAATCCGCTTCCCATCCGGGGACCAGGTCGGCTGACCGTCCAGCCCTGGGGTGTGGGTTATTTGTTCGAATCGTTTGCCCTCAAGGTCACAAACCCAGATCTCATAGTCGCCGCTGCGGTTGGAGGAAAAGGCTATCTCGTTGTTAACCGAACAAGCCGGTTCAAAATGGTAACGCTGCCCTGCAGTAAGCTGCCGCGTTGCCCCGGTTGCCGTCTCAAGAAGAAAAAGATCATGATCCTGACCACCTGCCCCCGACACGAAAACTACATTTTTTTCGTCATGGGTCCAAACTGGATCGTGCTGCATATGTTTCATATTGGTGAGCCGCTTTCGTTTGCCACTGGAGATTTCCACCTCCCAGATATCGTTGGCGTCAATACTGTTAGCAATACTCAGGGAAAAAAGTACTTTTTTTGTGTTCCAGGACCACACGGCATCTGTCATTCCCTGCACTCCTATTTCAAGAATTGTGCTACCATCACTTGTTAAATCATATGCCAAAAGCTTTCCTTGGTTAGTATTCACTAGCATCTCTGAATGGGTCTCTGACCAAGATGAGTGGACCTTATCGACAGGAGAATGACTGATCTGCTGCAGATTGGTTCCATCATCATGAACAGTATAGATTTGCCAAAACGAGTTTGAAAAAGAGAGGAAGTTTATTTCTTGCCGGTCAGCAGCATAGCTTTTATGCATAGACACAATGGTTAAAAGCAAAAACACAACAGCCGAACAAGAATTTTTAACCATTTTTCAACAACCTATTCTATTTTTCATAAAGAACGACAACAGCCTGCCACTGTTAATTCATTTTGGGTCAGGAGTGACGGTATGGTAATTTCCATCCCCCAAGGTGACAGTTCTTAACGCTCTAAAGTCTGGTAATTTCACACGTGGGTTTTTTTCGTATTCTGCCATGATTTTGCTATACATTGCCCTACCACGTCTCGCCCAGTAAAATGATGTAGGAATAAGACGACTACCTCCAGAACTTGACCTGATTCGTTTCCATCCATGTATTGCTGCAAATTCCGTTACGGCCCATGGCATCCCCAAGTGTTCGTACAACATCCCCTGCAAAATATAATTTAACTCATTGCCAGCATATACTCTTCCTTTCGGATCGTTTTCAAATGTGTATAGTCTTTTATCACTGGGGAGATTAGGATTATGAGTATCGTTGAAAACTGAATCAAATGTCGTTGCAAAGCGAAGCATCTGCGTGGAATTCGGCAATATTCCTCCCCACGTAAAAGGATTATACCACCGGATATAATAATTATTGACTTCATATTTCAGCTTCTTTGCCATGGATTTTGCGATGTTCCTCATATCTTCTTCAGTCAACACCATGACCTGTGCTGCCCGTCCGCGTCGTTTAGTTAAACCAAGAGGATCCACAAATGTTAACGGATTGTTAGCAGCATAGGTGTAGGGATTTAACGCGGTCGGCTGCTCATAGTCTCCCAAAATGGGATCTTGCTGTAGATAACGGCCTGTATGGGGATCATAATATCTTGCAATGTTATAATACAAACCACTCTCAGAATCGTAATATTGCCCAGGGAAGCGGTTATTACAGATAAAACTGTTTCCATCGCCATCCAGGTCTTCATTGATAACAGTGTTGCCAAAAAGTTGATGGGCAGCCTTCCACACAGGAACTTCATCACCGTTGAAGATCATGGTTGGACGCCCAATGTGATCAGTCATCACGCTGTATATGTCGCCATTATCTTGAATAGCCAAGAGGTCATCAGACTCTATATTATACAGATAATTTCTCGACAAATTCCCGCTTTCATCAAACTCCGCAATCAGGCTTCCTTCATCATAGAGATATTTGGTCACGGTCCCAGCAGCACTTTTCTTGACCCTCCTTTTCAGGTGATCATAAACATATTGCGTCGACACACCTTGGCTTGTGATTGCTATCAGGTTATTCCAGTCGTCATAAGTGTATTGTGTAGTGCTATTGTCCTCGGTAGCGGAGATTGTATTTCCCCTGCCATCATGTTCGAAGAATATATTTCCAAAGGATAGCAACTGATCCGCAGAATCATATTCCCAATCAGACACGTAGCTACTAGAAAGACGGTTACCATTGCCGTCATAGGTGAACAATTCGTTACTCAGTCCATCAGCAAACGGATAATCTGCTGACGTAACTTGATAATTCGGGGAATAAGCGAATGTGGAGATCCCCCGGGGTGAGTCCATAGTCAAAATATTGCCCATAACATCGTAAGAATATTCACGATAGTCAAGAGTCAGACCTTCTTCCTTTTTATACTCTATGCGTCTTGTTTGACTGTCTGAAGTGTAACTTCTAACAACTCTAGTCCCGTTACTGCTAGTTCTCTCAACCAATCTTCCTTCTGTATCATGGCTCAATTGAACTACCTTATTTTGAGGAAGTGCAGTAATTGACACCGGTAGATTTGCCTTGTCATAAAGATAATGATAACTGAACAGTTCAATACCACCGGAAAAGCAGGCAAGTTTTTCCCTAAGACCGGTATGATTGTAGTCGTAATCCAAAACCTTGCCTACGTCATGGCTATTCACGGTATTCACGCGATTTAAGGCATCGTAGGTCCATGTGGTCATAGGTGTTGTTGAAAACAAGGTGTCTGTGTAACTGATTAAGTTATTTCCGTAGTCATAATCAAAGGACAACTCCCTGTTGGGAGTACCAGGAAAGGTGATCCCTGTGAGCAGATCTCGGTCCGAATACTGAAAGTTTGTGATAATTCCATCTGGATCCGTATTTTTGCTCAGGCGTCCTTTTGAGTCATATACATATTCGTGTTTACGTCCCAATTCATCCTGTTTAGAGATCACTCTCCCCATTAAATCGTAATCGAAATAAACTTTTCTATTTTCTGCCGTTGTTATCTTGGTTGGGTACCCTATGGCGTTATAGCTATACTCAGTGACTTGTTGCCTGGCATCATTTACCCTGATGAGTCGATCCAACCTGTCATAAGAATAGGTAGTTGTCTCACCATTACTATCTATTATTTTTGTAGGAAGATGTGAAAAATCGTACTGATAAACTATCGCATTTGAGCCTGGCTTTTGCATCGAGTTTAATCTGCCTTGCGGGTCATATGAAAACATCCAGTTCTGGTCCAGGGAATTTGTAATATTGAGGAGTCCACCATCACTATCGTATGAATAATTTCTCTCCATTGTAGGGGTGCCATTCACATCTACCCAAGCCTTGATTAGGTTTCCTAAATCATCGTGGGAAAACCTGAACTTCGTACCTTGGATTCCACTGTAAATTCCAGACTCTATTTGAGTAAGTTCGAATCCGGTATAACGAAACACAACCTCTTCATTCAATGCATTGATTTCTTTTATGAGTCTTCCTAATTGATCATACTCGTATTGGGTTACGTTGTTGTTTTTGTCTGTAACGGAGGTGAACTGACCAAGGGCATCTCTCGCAAAAATGGTACCATTCGAATTTATCAGATACCCATTACTATACGTGTAATTTTCTTGATCTCCGTTTGGGTAGGTAACTGAGCTCAACTCGCCTGATGTTGTGTACTCGAAGTCAATAACATAAAATTGCCCTAAACCATCCGCTACTTCCTTTACGCTACTCCTGGAAATATGCTTGGGGTAGACGTCGGTATACTCGAATTGATATTCTCCCTGAAATACGATTTCAGGATCTAGCGAACTTGAGACTCTCCATGATTGCAACCACCCATGATCGTAAGAATAACTACCTGTGATAACCTCCCCGCTTTCCAAAGATGTGGAAAACGAAGTCATATTTCCATAAGAATTGAATGTTTTATTGATTACACGTTCTATTTTCAGGTTTGGCGTAGTGATGGTGCCAACATTCTTCCACAAAACCTCTCGAATAGGGTTACCCTTTCCATCTCTAATGGTTTCAAAAACATTTTTTTCAGAATTAGTGAATTTCACAGTGTATCCTTTATCATCAAACTGAACAATTTCAGTAAATTGATGCAAGACATCGCCAGCAGAATTCCCAACGTTTTTTGTGATTTTTGTTTCCATTAATGGAATTGTATATTCGAATTCCAAAGAACCGTTACCATGGAACTGACGAAAGACACGATCTTGAGCATCATACTCATTGGAGTAAAGAGTCTTTGCGGCATTTGTTCCATATCCTTGTTTGAACTCCGTAATATTGTGAATATCGTTTGGATCTCCATAGGTGTAGGAAGTGTACAATCCTTCTGGAAAATCAATACGAACAAGGTTCCCATTTATATCATGCCCATAGGAAACAGTACGGCCAGAAAAGTCTGAGATAGACGAGAGCCGTCCGGTGGTTGACTGATACGATAAATCGACAAATCTGCCAGTGGAAGAATTCGCATAATTCCATTCTTCGATACGAATAAGTTGGTGGTCATAGGAAACTATCTGGGCATTTCCCTCTGTTGCAGAAAAAGGAGATACACCAATCAACGGTTTTTTGGTGGATGAGTAAAATAACCTGAGGCTATTGCCGTGGTTATCTTTGATCTGGGTAAGATTACCGTTAATGTCGAAAGACCACTTAAGCCCGGAATAATTAGTTAGTGTGAAGGTACCATCCAGATGTTTGATCAAAGTGTCGGATGTATCAAATTCGGAAACATAAGCTCCACCACTGAATATAAATCTCTGTTTGAACCCAGTACGCCATCGTATAGTGACAGAATTATCGGCATATGTGAACAATCTGTGGTTATAGACAAAGTCCCATCCATACCCCAGGGCCGAATCGTAAGTAGATTGACTGTTGTAGTCCCTTGAGAAAACTATTGGAAAAACTCCTTTCAACGCCAGGTCTGTTGTGCTGAAATATTCACTCCCATCATACATATAAACATTACCACCCCTATTGTTTTTCTGTCCATTTGGACCGGGCTTACCTCCACCACCTCCACCACTACTACTATTCCAGCTTCCAGGAGGTTCACCATGAAAGCTTGCACCGCCAAAATCATGGGCGGACACTTGTAATGTGGACACCACTACCAACAAGAAAATAATATATACATATTCCGGCCAGCGGGTCAGTTTGAAAAGCATGATAAAGCTCCTACCTGTATAAGTTGAGGACACCTCTCCAATTCGAGGTATAACCGGAGGCAGTTGCCTCGATCACAAAGGTATAAACACCTTCTTCAGAGATAATTATGTTCTTGGGATCCAAGGCGTCGATGCCGTCCCATGACACCGTATGATCACCCATGGTCTGCTGTTCCCCATCTATAACAACGATGGCCTCGGAAGATGCGGGATCTGTCTCCCCTGGGGGCAGAATAGTTACAGTAACATCGGCGGTGCGATCCAGATTGTAGAGTATGCGGGAGAACTCACCGTAGCAGAAATTAATAAGGTATGGGTCGGCCTTGACTTCTACATATGGGGCGATTCCTTTGAGCATCGGTTCGACCGGGGTTGATTTAACAATCACGTAATTAAAGCGTAGAGTGGTTGGAGGCGGAAAATATACCCCCACCGATTTTTCAATCAACGTTCCATTCTGCCTTCTACCATCCCAGGCGATAGTGAAAGTTTCACCAGCTTCATGGGGTTCCATGTCCACAACACGGAAGGTGGCCTCTCCCGACGGAGTCACTTCCATGCTGACCCGTCCGGATGGACCGTTGACATTGTAGTCAATTTTCCAGAAATCATTGGTGTAAACATTGTAATCGGTTGGAATGGTTCCTACACCGGATCCGTCACTATGACCGCCGGTGGGCAGATATTTATCGCTACGCCCCCCACTACTAGCCTCAATTACGTATATATACGCCTCGTCTTCGACGGTCTGGCCTCCGCCATCTTTACCGTCCCAGCTTATGGTTTGTGGTCCTGCTGTCACATTCTGGCTGATCTGGCGAATAAGTCCACCCGCTTCACCCAACCATTCGGGGTATATTTTTATTGTCACTGCAGAGTCATGGTCGATTGTAAAGTGAACGTCTGCGGTTTCGGACAGGGATGGATTGATCTGGCCGTTATCCCGGCTAACTTCAGTTATGAAAATATTATCCAGAGTTATTGTAGAGAGCTTTACTATACTGTTGCCACCACGATCAACGGCGGTAAGCCTAAGGGTGTAGTCTCCGTTATTAAAGGTGAATCCGTTCCTGTACGGTATATCATCACTATTTGTATCATTGGAAACCCAGGTGTACAATGAATGGCTACTGATCGGCAGTGCCCCGTCATGACTATTGTAGATGGAATCGTTATCACCGTTGAGCCGTGTCCAACTGGCTGGCGTGGTACCTGCGCCCAGCTCCAGGGTGTAGCTGAACAAATTGTCATCGCTGATAGAGCAGAGCACCTCAAATATCCCCCGCTGGGTTGAGCCATGGGCTGGGGAATCTATGGTGGCATTTACCCCGTTTGTATCTATCCTGGTAGTCAGAGTGCGGGATGAGACAGTTACCCCGTCCGTACCTTGTACAAGGATGGTGTATAAGCCGTCTACACATATAGTGTTAGAATTATCTCTGCCGTTCCATACCCAGGGCAAACTACCGTTATATGTTCGCACTACGGTGCCGGCAGCATCACGTATGGTAACAGTCCAGGTTGTTGGGGAGTCAGCTTTACCGCTGATAACCACACTATCCTGCTGGCTGTCTCCGTTAGGTGAAAAATAATCGTCGTCAACAGTGACACTATAGATGGTGTAGATACCTGTATCAGCCCCCAGGGCACCGCTATAATCCACCAGCGCTGCGTCACCGTTGTCTGCACGATCGCGCACAATACCATCAATTTCTGTGGCTTCGGTGGTACCCCACCAGTTACCGGTTGCATCGATGCTATTGGTGCTACTGCTGCCAAAATACACTGTATAAAAGGAACTATCGGCGATATATTCGGAAAAGATATTGTTTCCGGTTATGACAGGGTAAGGATTCCTGGCATCACTATAATCCCCGCTTATATACACACTCCTATAATGGCTGTTAATAATGCTGTTGCCTGTGATCTGTGGTGCAACTGGTGTGACAGGCGGGTTATATGTATCTATCCAAACCCCGATAGAATTTTCATCTAGTACGTTGTCAGTGAGGATGGGGGATGCATTGTAAATGTGAATGGCACGACCGAAATAGGAGGTTGTGCTATAGTTGTTATAGAACCCCGTGATTACGTTGTTTGAGACAATCGCCTCACTGCCAGCCTCAAAACGCAATCCATCAAAGTAGTCGTGGTAGTAGTTTCCGGGAACGCCAATTATCTCATTATGACTGATAGTCGGCGAGGAATCCAGACACCAAATACCGTTAAAAGCGTATTCGACACGGCTATGGGCAATAATTGAGCTGTCATCAGCCCCTGGGTAAAAATAGATGGTATCCCAGTCACCCTGAACAGGTGTATTTTTATGGGATGTGAAGACAACCTGATTCCCCGATAGTCCTTGAGCATCCAGTTTCCCATAGACTCGCAGAGAGGTTCGAATCCAGCGGTCCTGCTCCCCTGCCTGGCCTCCTAAAAAGCGCACCTCAGTTCCCGGATTAATTGTCAAGGTCTGATCGCTACCCACAAAGATGTGACCTAGTACGATATAGGGAGCATTTGTTGACGTCCAGTTTAATTCATCTGCCGGCAATCTTCCGGCAGGAATAAAATGACCGGGAACTATACTGCCCTCCGGTGCATCCAGGAAACCACGGAAATCAACAAAGGGATCTGCCAGGGTGTATCGCGGCCACTGATGAATGGAAGCAGCTATTTCTTCCGGGTTGTCTGTACCCCAGTAATTATTTCTAACATCAATAATAAGCGACGAATCAATGGTGGACGTGGATGAGGCATAACGCCTGACATTGAGGTTCCAGGTATCAGAAGAACTATAAATGGTCTGAATAGTATTGTTGTTGATTATTGGAAAAGGCGCATTTGTGGATCGGTACTCCCCATTACAATAGATACCCGAGTAGCGGAAATCCTCAATCCTGTTATGCAAGATCTGCGGCGTTCCCCCATAGTATATTTCGATACCGTATTCATTATCTATAATATCATTATATTCAACCAGAGGTGATGATTCACGCATGTAGATCGCCCTTGCCCAGTAATTGCTGTTATTGACAAAATGGCTGATATTGCAATGATGGATATGAGCATTTGAGCGCAGCAGGTAAATTCCGAAGTAGTCGGCACTGGCAGTCTTCTCTTCACCCATGATGGTACAGTGGGAAATCTCAGGGGAAGCATCCTCAATATAAATACCGATTGCGGCATGCTCTATTTGACAGTATTCAAGCAGAGAACCATCTGCTCCACTACCGATAAAGCGAATACCGGTCCAGTCCCCAAGGGTCGGGTCGAGCCGGTTTGAACGGAAGATAACAGGATCAGAAAAGGTACCGATTGCGGCAAGTGTGCCTCGCACTTCAATGCCTCGATCATTCCATCCTGTCGCACCATTAACAAAGTACACTTCAGTACCGGCCTGTATAGTCAAGGTATCACTTTCAGCGACCTTGACTCGACCTAAAATCATGTAAGGGCTGTTGGCTGCTGTCCAGGTTAGGTCGTCTCCTCTTAATTGGCCGGCGTGAATCTGAGTGCCGGTAACAGAGGGGCCTCCTACACTTTCCAGCCAGTTGCGATAGTCAACCACGGGCGCATAAATATCCTCACTCCAATCCCGAATCATAGTTCCAATTACTTCAGGATCGGCGGTACCCCACCAGTTTCCGGTGGCATTTATGATGTTGGCACTGGTGCTGCCAAAATAGGTGGTATAAAATGAGGATGCGGAAATATAATCTGAAAAAATAGAGTTGCCGGTAAATGTGACGAGCGGGTTTCTCACGTCACTATTGTCACCATGAATGTATACACTCCGATATCGACTGTTAATGATACTGTTACCGGTTACGACTACGCCATGGGGAGTGACAGGTGTACCACTTGTATCTACCCAGATCCCGATAGAATTCTCATTAATCTGATTGTCGGTAAGGATTGGAGAGGCATTATAAATAAGCACACCACGTCCAAAGTAACTTGCTGTAGCGTAGGTGTTGTGGAAACCGGTAATTATATTATTGGAAACCAGTGTGGTGCTACCGGACTCTATACGTATACCGCTGTACATATCGTGATAGTAATCACCCGGTATACCGATGATCTCATTATGATCAATTGTAAGAGAACCTCCCAGACAGTATATTCCGTGATAGGCGTATTCCATACGGCTGTGGGAGATAATTGAGCTGTCATCAGCCCCGGCGTAAACATAGATCGCTTCCCAGTCACCCTGTACAGGTAATCCTTTGTGGGATGTGAACAGTATTTCATCCCCGGATGTACCTTGGGCGTCGAGCTTACCGTATACCCGCATGGAAGCGCGAATCCAACGGTTCTGGGGGCCTGCCTGCCCGCCTAAAAAGCGAACTTCGGTTCCCGGATTAATTGTCAGGACCTGATCGCTTGCCACAAAGGTGTGGCCAAGGACAATATAGGGACCGCTTGATGCCGTCCAGTTTAATTCGTCCGACGGTAATTTCCCGGAAGGAATAAAGTGACCGGGAACTGCGCTTCCACCTGGGCCGTCCAGAAATCCTCTAAAATCCACAGAAGGATCTGCAAGCGTATATTGCGGCCACTGATGAATAGCAGCGGTTATTTCCGCAGGGTCGTCGGTTCCCCAGTAATTATTTCTGGCATTTATAACAAGCGACGGATCAGTGGTGGACGATGATGAGGCATAACGCCTGACATTGAGGTTCCAGGTATCCGAGGAACTATAGATGGTCTGAATGATATTATTGTTGATTATCGGGAAAGGCGCATTTGTTGATCTATATTCGCCGTTACACAAGATCCCCGAGTAACGAAAATCCTCTATCCTGTTATGAAGGATCTGCGGCGTTCCGCCATAGTATATTTCTATACCATATTCGTTATTGACAATATCATTATATTCAACCACAGGTGAAGACTCACGCATATAGATAGCTCTGGTCCAGTAGTTGCTGTTGTTGACGAAATTCCTGATATTACAATGATGGATATGGGCACCCGAGCGCAGCAGATACATCCCGAAATAGTAGGCACTGGCAGTCTTCTCTTCACCAATGATAGTACAGTGGGAAATCTCAGGGGAGGAATCCTCAATATAGATACCGCTTGCAGCATGCTCAATCTGACAATATTCAAGCAGGGAACCATCCGCTCCACCACCGATAAAACGAATACCGGTCCAGTCCCCAAGGGTCGGGTCCTGCCGGTTTGAACGGAATGTAATGGGCGCTGCAAAGGTGCCAATTGCAGTAAGTGTGCCTCGCACTTCAATACCTCTGTCGTTCCATCCTGTAGCTCCATTGACAAAGTACACTTCAGTGCCGGCCTCGATTGTAAGAGTATCACCCTCAGCGACCGCGACCCGACCTAAAATCATATAAGGGCTTTTGGCAGCTGTCCAGGCGAGGTCATCTCCTCTTAATTGGCCGGTGTGAACCTGAGTGCCAGAAACAGAGGAACCTCCAGCACTGTCCAGCCAGTTGCGATAGTCAACCACAGGCGCATAAATATCGTCACTCCAGTCCCGAATTATAGATCCAATTCCTTCAGGATCCGCGGTGCCCCACCAGTTTCCGGTGGCATTTATGATATTGGCACTGGTGCTGCCAAAATAGGTGCTATAAAATGAGGATGCGGAAATATAATCGGAAATAATGGAGTTGCCGGTAATTGTGACGAGCGGATTTCTCACGTCACTATTATCACCATTAATGTATACACTCAGATATCGACTGTTAATGATACTGTTACCGGTTATGTGCACGGCATGGGGAGTAACAGGTGTACCATAGGTATCTATCCAGATCCCGATAGAATTTTCAGTAATCTGATTGTCGGTGAGGGTTGGAGAAGCATTATAAATAAGAATACCACGTCCGTAATAATTTGTTGTACCGTAGGTGTTGTGGAAACCACTAATTGTGTTATTGGAAACAAGTGGACTGCTGCCGGATTCGATGCGTAACCCGTTGAACTTATCGTGATAGTAATCCCCCGGTATACCGATTATTTCATTGTGATCAACTGTGGGCGATCCTCCCTGACACCAGATACCATTAAAAGCATATTCGATGCGGCTGTGGGAGATAATCGAGCTGTCACCAGCCTCAGTGTAAAAATAGATCGCTTCCCAGTCACCCTGAACAGGTGTAGTTTTGTGAGATGTGAAAAGAATCTCATTCCCGGTTTCACCTTGCGCATCAAGCTTTCCGTATACCCGCAGGGATGCACGAATCCAACGGTTCTCGGGCCCGGCCTGCCCCCCTAAAAAGCGAACTTCGGTACCGGGATTGATTGTCAGGATTTGATCGCTTGCCACGAAAGTGTGACCAAGCACTATATAAGGGCCGTTCGATGGTACCCAATCCAATTCGTCTGAGGGTAATCTCCCGGAAGGAATAAAGTGACCGGGAACTGCATTTCCGTTGGGAGCGTCCAGAAATCCTCGAAAATCAACAGAAGGATCTGCAAGCGTGTATCGCGGCCATTGATGAATAGCTGCGGCTATTTCAGCTGGGTCATCTGTTCCCCAGTAATTATTTCTGGCATCAATGACAAGGGACGAATCAGTGGTGGACGATGATGACGCATAACGCCGCACATTGAGGTTCCATGTATCAGAGGAACTATGAATGGTCTGAATGATATTGTTATTGATTATCGGGAAAGGAGCATTTACGGATCTGTATTCACCATTGCACAAAATACCGGAGTAACGGAAATTCTCAATTTTGTTATGGATGATCTGAGGCGTTCCGCCATAGTATATTTCTATACCATATTCACTATTCAAAATGTCATTATATTCAACCACTGGTGAAGATTCACGCATATAGACAGCTCTACTCAAATAGTTGCTGTCATTGACAAAATCACTGATATCACAATGATGAATATGGGCATTTGAACGTAACAGCCTGATCCCGTAATAATAGGCGTATGCATTAACCTGCTGTCCAACGATATCGCAGTGTGAAATTTCCGGGGAGGAATCCTGGCAGTAAACACCTGTGGTGGCATGCTCAATGATGCAGTATTCCAGCAGGGAATCGTCTGCTTCACTGCCAATAAAGCGAATGCCTGTCCAGGCTCCCAAAACAGGAGAAGATGCATTGGATCTGAAAGTTATTGGATGAGCTGCTGTGCCGCGGGCATACAGCTTGCCGAGGATCTCAAGATGTCCGCTGTCAAAGCGGATCTCTATACCCGGTTCGATGGTGAGAGTTACACCAGATTGTACCTGGATGGAGCCGGTGACGGTGTAGGGGCTGCCACTGGCAGACCAGACGGTATCGATGGCAATATTGGTAGAGACAGTAGTTGGGGAAGCAGGCGTTGGCGTGGCGTCAACCTCTTCACTCTGGCCACTCTCAAAAGTACCGGGATATACAGCGGTGGCAACATAGTAGTAGGACGTGCCATTAACCACCCCGGAATCGGTCCATTCAGGGCCAGCTACGGGGCTACTACCGCTTACGAGGCTATACCCTCCCCCTGAGCTTTCACTACGATAGATCTTATAGCCGTCAGGTGGCCCATAGGGTATTTCCCAGTTGAGCAGCACATAGCTGTTCCCGCCATACGCCGTCAGGAATTGAGGCGGCTGATTGGTTGCGGGTGCAGACCAAACACTATCTCTTGACATCTCAAGCACATACGCACTTCCGTTTAGAATACTGAAATCATCACCAACTGGAGTGGTGCCACTCCAGGTAGTTTCCAAAATCTGATTGGCGAGTGTATCAAAGGATTTTATATGGATAACACTGTTAAAACCTATATCGTTTAAGAGGGAATAGGACGTATAACCGACAGGGGCACAGGGTAGTCCGACCAAATTAAATCCCTTATATAACGAAATATCGGGACAGCTGGAGATTCCGGAAAAAAGAAATCCGAAGGAAGCACCATCAGCAGAGACAACAAAACCATCAGTCTCAGTAATTGGAAAATCGACCCCGGCGGCAAAGCCATTGTGCAAAAATGAAGATTCGAATTCTCCAGTTTCTGTATTATAACGCTGAAGCCCGCTCACCGAACCGATGTCACCCAGATCCATGAGTAAATCAAAGGAAGAATAATCGGCTGCTGGCTGCACAGGAGAAGCCCAGAAGTTCAGCCCTGTTTCAAAGTAACTGGTTTCATCGGCGACAACAGGCAAAAGACCAACAAACAAAAAAAGTACACCAATACATAAGATGACAATCGGCTTGCTCATCCTTCGCATATCAAATCCTCTTTTACTTCCAGGAGTTAATGCTTTAGCTCACGGTAGCTGGCATAAGCGGTTTCAGCCTTCTGTTTTAATCCTTGTCTATCATAGAGACTACCAAGACCAAGGTAGGCTTCGGGTAATTCGGGGTGGTTTTCGATCAGAGTAAGATAGGTATGAATTGCCTTGTCGATACTGCCGTTTTGTTGCTGGCAAAAGGCTAGATGAATATAGGTGGTTGGATGATTTGACTGCAGTCCAAGTGCAGCTTCATAGTGGATTATGGCACGGGGGTAATGCTTTCTTTTTAGATAAATTTCTCCAAGCCGCAGGTGGACTTCACTTGACGTTGAGTCAAGTTCCAGAGCTTGGAGGTAATGACTTTCCGCCTGTAATGCCCTGTTACTCGTGAGGAAAGCATGGCCTTTCTCAAGGTGAACTTCTGCGGTTTGACAAAAAACCTGAGCAACTGTTCCTAAAATCAGTACAACGGTTAACCACAATGTTTTCACAAAAAAACCCCTCTTTATTTGAATGCAGAAAACAACTGCAGGGCTAAAGAGTACATTTGATATGTAGATATACTCAACAGGTTTGTGCGAACAGACAGTTATGTCTTAATAACGACAATCTCAATAGTGATTGTGCTACTGTTTTGGCATGCAATAACCACACCTGTAACAAACGCTAAATTGCACAAGTAAAATCACTCTATTATAAGATGGTAGTAGTTTTCGAATCCTATGAAACGGACAAAAAGAATGCTTTTCCGGAAAAGTGAATCGAAAGAGCGGAAAAGAGCTGGAGACACATAGGTTCGCGTGAGAAAAGCTGTAATCTAGATTTTGTAATTGGCAAGTTTACCCTGGAGACTGTATTGAAAGTTTGTAACCGTTCACCGCCCCCTTCAAAAAACTGCATAACCAGAGTCCGTAACCGTTCGTCCAGTGCTCCAGGTTCATTCAAGCTGGTCTCCTGGCTATAGTTGGCTATGCCATGAGGCCTGATCGGGCGAAAATGGGGTGCTGGTGAACGGTTACGAAAGTTCCAGTTTCGGTGCTGCCTTTACGCCTGGTGATTAACAAAGTTCAGATGTTTCTTTAAGAGCTTTGTCCCCCCGCCCTGGGAGATAATATTTTTTACTTCCGGGACGTCTGCAACAAAAGCTCCGCTCAATTGGCTAACCCGTGTTGCATTAAAAACTTCAGGACATAACGGAGTAGAGGGACCGAGCATTACCGCACTCCTGTTGTTCTTTAGTGTTGCAAGCAGTGTGTCCACCGAGTTGTTGATAATACTGGTGGACGTAATAATCGCCACGTCACACTGCGCAAGAGGATCATAATTTTCCCGTAAATCCACCAGCTCCAGCCCCTCTTTTTGCTTATTACGTTCAATAACCTCAAGTCTACAGCCGCTCTTTTTTATCCGGGGGATAAGCGGGGCAAAGTGTCCCACCATTGCAACATGATCAGTTTCGGTGATACCGAGTTGAGAGATAGCTTCCTGATCGTTAAATACTCGTTCTACCCTGGAGTTAACTGCGTTGAAAGTTGCCAAGCCAAGAGCCCGTTTCAGGTGGCTGTCATCTCTTAGCCACATCAATAGATCCTTCTCAGTAAAGTCCAGGAGAGTGCCGGCATGGCTCATATGGGTACAGGACTGGGCTTGATTCTTATCCGGTGTCCATGCCAAGCCGGCTCGGCCATCAGCAAGTTCTACCAGGGTGTAACCAAGACCAATTCGTACATCAACGATAGTTTCTTTGGTACAGAGCGGTTCTGCGAAGGCAATCAACTCATTCACCAGTGACATCATCAGTCTCCTTTTCTTTCTATGAGGGTTATTTACGGGCCATTATCCTAACCCACCATACACCTTCAGACATAGATACGATAGGAGTATACTGCTTTCAACATGAAACTTTTTAATGGAAATTTTTTTACGAGTTGCGGTGCCACTTGTGATCAACCAAACCTTTTCACCTCAAAATGTTCCCTCTGGATTTATTCCAAAAGATACTGTAGCATCTTCTTGATAGGAACATAGGTTTATTCTGTATTTCCAGTTTCCCGAGATTGATACCTGTTAATAAGCGCGATTTTCTTTTATGCAGAATCGACTGCGTGGAGGTTAAAAATGGGAGAAAATACCCAAAAACAAAAGTTTCCAATCGTCCCGTACACAAGCCTCATCATAACCACTGTTGCCATTACGACAGGTGTCTGCACATGGTTCTTCAACCAGAAGGAAGTGCTTGTCAAACAACTGGAATTAATATCGAAAGAAAGAATGGAGGGCTTGGAAGAAAAACTTGAATACAAAGATAGTCATATAAAAGACCTCGATGCCACAATAACAAATTATAATCAAAAAGAGACGACACTCACTACAAAAATCGACGGACTTGAGGAACGAATTTCACTAAAGAATAAGGAAATCGATAAACTGCGAGCCAGAGAACAGGAACTTATGGCTGAGCTTATTGAAATTAAGGAAAAAAAGGTCATCCACGTTATCCACGCGAAATACGGACGGTATCAACCAATTGATGTTACCGGGTGGTTTTCTAATGAATGTAACGGCAAACAGGAATGCGAAAAATTTATCAGGCCCCAGGATGTATTCGGTGATCCGGAATATGGCATTGAAAAAGGCATTATCGTCAAGTATTCATGCGGTACTTCCTCTGCCAAAATATTTGAGTTGAAGCCACTTATGGAGCCAGCAACGGTAAAAGTCAGATTACAATGTTATTGAACAATTTTATGCTGAGCAACCGGCACCAATGAGGGTTGAGACCCTTTACCCAAAATTCTGGCAATATTTCTTTACTGCTTATGAGCCATATAACATGACTCACAACCAGTCTGTGGACCAAAAATGGAACCGCTTATCAGCCGTTGTTGCATGAGAATAATCCTGCCTGGGAATTCATCCTCAATAACAGATGGCATTCTCTGGATCCTGAGAAACAAGAAAGCTGGACAGTTACATTCAAGTCAGACCTCGTAAATTTTGCATGTTACCCTCTTTTCACAACACGTAACATCAGTGACTTAGAGAAAAACTGGCCATTTCGATTCGTCATTCCCGCATGTTTTTAGCGGGAATCCAAACAATGGTGATGTTTCTGGATCCCGGCTAAAAGCCTGCCGGGATGACGTGGTATAAAAGAGTCCATTTTTTTGAGGCAAAATTAAAGCTCATTTACGATGTCTGCAAGTGAGATTAGGCAGTGAGTCGTTCTACACCTTTTTCTCAATGACCACCATCCAATGATCTCCGCTTTTCTCTTGCTGAAGAATTTCATGTCCTTCAGTCTTTACGGACCTTGGCACATTATCAATGGGCTCTCCGTCATCAAGGAGAATTTTTAATCTTCCACCGACCGGGATTTTTGCGAGTTCCACCTTTGTTTTCACAAAATTCATCGGGCAAACAACTCCACGCAAATCCTTTATGAGTTCTTTCTGTTCAAGAAAAGCATCACTCGCCTGGGCGGGAACCGCGACCTCTTCCCTCTCATTTTTGAAGCGAAGTGTGTTATCCATACTATGGTAAAGTTGGATCATTGTCCGGCCAAGCTCCCCTGCAAGCTCCAGGTTTTCTCTGAGTGTGGAAAAATCGCTTTTTACCGCCGCTTCAATAAGAGGCCGAAACTTTTCATCCACCAGCCCTTTCTCAAGGAAATGGCTTTCAAAGGCCTGAAACACCTCAAATTCAGAGACAGGGTCCACGCCTCTTGTTATCAGGAGCATGGCTGCGGAATTATAGACAAGATCCCATGCTCTTTTGCCCTCGTTATCTCCTTCATTACCCGCTTTATCACTAAGGTTGTCTTTGATAGCACCCATGGCGACTTCTACCATGTCATAGATGCCGGCGGAGCACTCGCCATGGCCCATATGGGCAGTGGTGAACTCCTCCGTCGCACCCCAATCATAGTAGTAGCTGTCATCGCTGGCAAAATCAGGAATGTTCTCGACATATTGAGAGCACAGATCCGCAATGTCCTCTTTCCCGCCACCCTTGAAATAGTCTTCAAAACTGGTCCCCTGCTGTCCATGGGGTTCATAACGGGACAGGACATCAACAAGAAGCCCTGGTAAATCTCTGGCAGCCACCCATCCGCATTTTTCTGTAAAGTTGCGGGCCTCAGGCAGAGTCGAGGCACCGCCGGTTACCCAATATCCGGGCAGAGTCTTACCATGCTTACGTACAATCCTCCCATAGAGTCCAATATCTGCTGCGTGATGCTGGCCGCAGGAGTTGGGGCAGCCGGAGATGTTAATTTTAAGATCCTGAAAGACGCTCAGGTTCACATCGCTGTTAACCAGATATTTTTGCACAACCGGAACCAGGCCCTGGGGCAGGCAAACACCTGTGGTGCAGGTATTGGCGCCGGTGCAACCTATAATATCACCACAAAGTTTTGGCAGGTGCGACAAGGTCTCGATCTCACTGACCAGTTCATAGAGGTTGCCGAGGTACTCTTCGGGTATGTTGCGAACCTTGATATTCTGGGTCATGGTCATCCGCATGACGTTTTCTCCAATTTTTCCCAGAAAACGACTCAGGATTATTCCATCCCTGGCTTGTAGATCTCCAAGGGCGAGCGGGATGAGTACACTGTACAAACCCTGCTGTTTCTGTTTACTCACATACTCCTTTTTCCAACTCAGAAAGGCTGTTCCCTCAACTTTTCGTGAGGTGAGTCCGGATGTCTTTCTAATCGCCCCACAATTTTCAAAGCTTTCCTGGTCAAGTTCGAGAACAGGTTTTACTTCGGCTCTGGCAAGTTCACGCTGGTAGATTTCTCTAAAGCGAACTTCCCCAAGCTCTTCCCAGAGAAACCTGAGTCGCCCAGAATTACTTATCTTTCTGTTTCCAAATTCAAGGTAGAGACTTTTTACGGCCGAACAGACATGATAGACCTGGCCCTCGTCAATAAAATCATGAAGGATTTTGGAAAGCCTCGGACGACACCCCATACCTCCGGCAACATACACGGTAAATCCACGCCTACCTTCTCTGGTCGCGGCAACAAACCCTAAATCGTTAAATGCAGCGAGGGCATTATCTTTTCTAGTGCTGGAAAAACTGACCTTGAATTTTCGTGGAAAATTCCAGGAGTCTCCTTCCGCAATAAGTTTTGAGGACAACGCCACGGCATGGGGTGTAACATCAAACAGTTCTTCGGGGTTGATACCCGAATCAGAGGAGGCCATGATGTTCCTTACCGTATTGCCTCCACCGCCCCGGCTCGACAGCTGGGCGCTGTATAGCTCGCGTACTATCTCGGGGATATCCTCAAGGTGTGCATCATGGAGCTGTAACTCCTGCCGGGTTGTGACATGAACCAGAGGCTTGCAATAACGTAGCGCCAACTCAGAGACTTTTTTAAGCTGAACAGGCGTGATACCGCCAGCGGTAGAACGGATACGCAACATAAAGGTATCTTTTGTCCGCTGTTCATATACGCCAAATGGAACACGAATAGCCCTGAATTTTGTGGGATGCAGCTCACCTTTTTGAAATTGTTGGATCGAGTTTTCAAAGGAGTCTATTTCTTTGTCAAAGTTATTTGGAATTTCATAAAAGTTCATTGTATTGTCAACTCCTCGGGTTCAACCTGACCCTTTCGGATCTTAAACGATTTCACATCTTCTCTTCCTCTCCCTTTTTCTTCACACAAGGAGATAATTACATAACTGACCTCCGGGTCGTAAGCGAGACGTATGTCTTCTTCAGAAGGCCGGGCAGGAGTTTCCGGATGGCTGTGATACACAGCCAATACCTTGAGCCCCTTATTCCGGATTTCCTTAACGGTTTTGAACTGCTCCTGTGGATCAAAGGAGTAGTGTATTCTGCTCTCATCGATGTTATTCATAGGGTAAGCTTTAGTTATTGCGCCGTTATTCCCAGCAAGATAACCACAGCATTCCAAAGGATTGTGTTCACGGGCTTCTCTCACAATCTGTGTGTATATTTCTTTTTTAATATTCATTACCTCACCCTATGGCGCATACAGCCTGTTCAGAGTCATGCAACTCGGTGATTTCTCCAGTACCGCACAGTCGGCAGTTTTGATTTTTCTTCAGCTTCACTTCTCTGAATTTGGTGTTCATGGCATCGAAGGTAAGCAACCTGTCGGTGAGCAAATCGCCTTTGCCCAACACATATTTAATGGCTTCATTGGCCTGGAGGGTTCCAAGGATACCAGCGATTACCCCTATCACCCCGGCCTGGCTGCAGGTTGGAACCGCATCGGCTGGTGGTGGCTCCAGAAAGATGCAGCGGTAACAGGCGGACTCGCCGGGGGCTACGGTAAATGTCTGACCATCAAAGCGCAAAATACCACCATGGGAATAAGGGATGTTTGAGAGCACACAGGCATCGTTGATGAGGAATTTTGAAGCAAAGTTGTCGGTTCCATCGATGACAAAATCATACTCGCTGATGATAGCCTTAATATTTGCGGCATTCAGCATCTCCTGATGACAGACAACCTCGACGTCTGGATTAAGCTGATTGATCTTCTCTTTGGCTGAGAGAACTTTTGGTTTACCCACATCCGGTGTGAAATGAATGACCTGTCTCTGTAGATTGCTCATATCGAGGGTGTCTCCATCGGCAATTCCCAGGCGACCCACCCCCGCAGCAGCAAGATACAGGAGTGCTGGAGAGCCTAGCCCCCCCGCACCTATTACCAATATTTTTGCCTTGGAGATTTTCTCCTGCCCCTCTATTCCCACATCTTTTAAAATGATATGGCGGGAATACCTTTCAAGCTGTGTGTCGTTAAAATCCATGTCTCTATTCCTTTCTCTTTACAGCTTCAGGTTTTCAAGAGCCTGGCTGATATCATTTATGAGATCGTTTATGTTCTCTATTCCGACAGACAGCCGAATAAGAGTGTCAGGTACATCCATTTCCATCCTCTCCTCCTGCGAACAATCAGAAAATATTGTTGAGGCCGGGTGGATTATGAGTGTCTTATTATCATTGATGTTGGTGGCTCGTCTGATCAGCTTCAGTTTATTGATAAACCTGAAGGCCTCTTCTTTGCTGCCAAGCTCAAAACTGAGAAGACCGCCATAGTGCCCATTGAATTGACACCGGGCAAGCTCATGGTGGGAAGAGTCTGCAAGTCCTGGATAATTTACCTTTCTCACCTCATCTCTTTGCTGGAGAAACTCAGCAATTACCAGGCTGTTTTCACAGCTGGTTTTGACCCGAAGAGAAAGGGTTTCCAGCCCCAGAGTCTGCAGATATGCACTTTGGGGGGCCATGCACGAACCAAAGTTTCGATG
>JAAELB010001042.1 GCA_024227155.1 Desulfobulbaceae bacterium | reverse complement strand
CTTGAAAATACAGATTCGTAACAAAGACTTGGAATGATTTTTTGGTTCAGACCCATATCAAATACAGACGGTGTTTTCCCATGTGCGGTTTTTAAAAAATCAGGTGTAGTCAAGCCCAGATAAGAAAAAAAACGTCTGAACGGAAGGTATTCGCCAAAGGGAAACAAAAGTCGCTTGTGGTACTCAAAGTTGGACTCTCCGGCAGGAGAAAGGAAAACAGCAGCATTGTAATATTGATCTTCCCCGGCCCGACGTGAGCAGTTGTAAATGAGTGGGCAATTGATAGCTTTTACCAGGTTTTCAATGTCTTGGGTCGATTCATCCTGGCAGACCATAATTAAAGGCAGCTCCGGCCAGACAACAAGGTTTGTTTCAGGGTTGTCATGCATCACTTTTTGGGTCAGATCTATGGTCGATTGCAGATTATTGCCTCTCTCTTTTGGGGGCAGATCGTGCTTATTAAAAGGGATATTGGGTTGCACTGATGCGATTTGAATCCATTGATCTTGTTTGGCCTGGTCCATTTCCTGATCGATTCTGTCCAGGCG
>JAAELB010001041.1 GCA_024227155.1 Desulfobulbaceae bacterium | reverse complement strand
CTAAGTATCAAAAAAGGAGGCTTTTTGGAAGTATTATTGTATGAAAACTATTGGTTATTGTGGTCAGACCCCAGAGCGTCCACTGGAACAGCTGAACGCGAAGCCGCTATTGATATGATTGATCAGGTCCCTGGACGCCAAAGAATTACCGTTGCCGCAGATAAAGGCTACGACTGCCGGGACTTCGTTGATGAATGCCGCCAAATCCAAACCACACCCCATGTCGCTAAGAAACAAAAAGGTTCTGCAATTGATGCCAGGACAACCCGCCATGAAGGATACAATGTCAGCTTACGCGTTCGCAAACGAGTGGAGGAGGTCTTCGGTTGGATGAAGACCATCGGTTGCCTCGGCAAGCTTCACCACCGCGGTCGTGAACGGGTAGATGCAGTCTTTACCTTTGCAGCGGCAGCATACAATCTGATTCGAATACGCAACTTAACGGCGGAAGGCTTTACATAATGGGAAATACCTGGCGCCTTCATGCTGGTTATCCCCTAATAGAGGGGCAGATCAGCAGAAAAAATCATCAGAAATTGGCTCTATTCGCGCCTACTCATAAATTATTAACCCGGCAAATAAATACTCCAAAATTTGTTTAAACTGTGCTATGTAGAATTCATGGAAAAAATTGACGCACGAAAGCTTAGCACAGAGGCTCAGCAGCAACTCCGGAACCAGGCAATACGGCTAAAAAAAGCCGGAAGAACTTACAAGGAAATTGCCGAGATTACCGGGGTTCATGGAACTACCGCCTGTAAATGGTATAAAGCATTTCTTAGCGGCGGTAAAAAGGCGGTAACGATTAAAAAGCGCGGACGCCCACCGGGCAGCTGTCGCACGCTGACACAAGAGCAGGAAAAAGAGTTGCAGAAAACAATACGAGACAAATGTCCGGATCAAATGAAACTGGCCTTTGCGCTGTGGACGCGTGTAGCAGTTCAGCAACTCGTCAAGCAGTTGTGGTCCATAGATATGCCGATTCGAACCGTCGGCGAATATCTGAGAAGATGGGGCTTTACGCCGCAAAAGCCTTTGAAAAAAGCGTACAAACAAAATCCTAAAGCTGTAAAAGCCTGGTTGGATGAAGATTATCCGGGAATTGCTAAACGCGCAAAAAGAGAAAATGCAGAAATCCATTGGGGCGATGAGACAGGGTTGTGTAACGATAGCTACCACGGGCGAAGTTATGCTCCCCGGGGTGAAACACCCGCAATCAAGCTTCATCCCAGATGCAAACGTGTCAATCTGATTTCTTCGGTTACCAATCAGGGCAAAGTTCGCTTCATGGTTTACAAAAACAAAATGAATTCTCAAACGATGATCAAGTTCTTGGAGCGACTGATTAAAGGCGCTAACAAGAAAATATTTCTGATTGTTGACAATTTGAAAGTTCATCATAGTTACATGGTTAGAGACTGGCTGAAAGAACATGAAAGTGAAATCGAGATTTTCTTTCTTCCATCCTATTCACCGGAGTTGAACCCAGATGAGTATCTGAACTGTGATTTGAAGCAAGGCGTTCATTCTGGAATTCCAGCAAGAACAAAAAAAGAACTTAAACAGAAATCAATTTCGCATTTGAGAAAGCTCCAAAAACTACCCGGCAGGGTCATGAAATACTTTAAGCATCCAAAGATTGCGTATGCTTCATAATGTTTATATATTTAATTGCCGGGTTAATATCATAATGTTCATGAGCAAACTCCTTTGCCGCTTTTCCAATTTCCTTCCGAGAGCGAGTATCGAGCGCAACCATATCTTCAATAGCTCTTGAAAGTAGGTTTGATTTACCCTTGGGCACAATATAGCCATGTATACCATTCTTGAAACCATCAGTATGCCCTGAGAAATCTGTTTGAATAATAGGTAACCCTGAAGCCATACCTTCAATCACTGCAAGCGGAAAGCCTTCCCATAAAGCTGCATGTACATAAATATCCGAAGCTTGTAAAAGTTCTATCCAATCATTTCTCCAACCGGAAAATATAACTTTGTTTTCTAACCCCCGCTTCTTAACTATATTTTTAATTTCCTTTGCGTACTTTCCACTTTCGTAAT
>JAAELB010001040.1 GCA_024227155.1 Desulfobulbaceae bacterium | reverse complement strand
TTCGGGAAACCATTGTCGCCAACAGGAGGAATAAAAGTCAGAGATTTGGGCTGCCCCGAAAAGGGATAGGTCAATTCAGCATAGAGAACCCGCTTATCTTCAGGCGCTCCTGGAATTCTTCGTCTGGTATAGGGGTTTATTGAGCCAGCAAACGGCGAAGGTCTCTCCACTCGCATTCGTGGTTCCACCAGATCAAGTTTGGCTTTTAGCTTTTCTCCGGTATCGCTGACAATCTGGAAGGTCTGGTCAGCAAAGAGTTGGATGCGTTTCTCAATTCCTGGCCTGCCAGGTCTGGCCGTTGGGAAAAAATCGTCAGGTATGAGCTCCTTAAAAAGGAGCAAATCCTCAACAAAAACCTCCAACTTGACCTTTACATGATCTTTTTCGACATATATCTCAGCGATGTTTCTGGCATTTTCTGAGCCTGTTAAGTTGATCCAGTCGCCATGGCTCAGAGGCGGATAAAGAATAATAAGCAAGAATAAAAGGAAACTATTAAAAAATGTTTTCATGAAGTCATCAGTTGTAAATGTATTTCTCAAAACTCATTTCAAAATAGGCAAGTTCCACAACCTTTGTAAATTTTAAAACATTCTTGTCATTTTTGCACCATTGCCATCCTCTAATTGTATTCTAATACGAAAGGCCGGTTGGAAGGACCGGCCTTTCGTATTTCTCACAACTTATAATCCACTGCTATTCTATTCAATAGGCTGAATCAGCGGTTAGTTAAAACCTTTAATACATCGACTCTCAATTATCAGGGAGCGGTGGTGGGGTATCTCCCTCCCATTTACCATCAGTTATGAAACCTGAATACTCTGCTTCACCGCTTCGCTTGGCCTTCATATATTCGGGCGAGGTGGGCGGTGGTTGAACGCGTTCTGAGGAGACTACCTCACGCTGTACGATGGATTCCTTGGTTACAGTCCAGGCC
>JAAELB010001039.1 GCA_024227155.1 Desulfobulbaceae bacterium | reverse complement strand
TATTATTAAAAAAAAAAACGATATAAGTGTTTATTTGGTGTTTAGATTTAATCCGTTTTTTTTTTAAATTTTTTTTTTTTTTTTTTTTTTTTTTTTTTTTTTCATATTTTTTATTGGCACTTTGACATCTACATTTATACATATACCATTACTCTTCGTATTAAGAAACATTCATACATTGTAGCAGGTTCATAGCTCTTTTTACTTTGTTGGCTGGTTTGTACACACAGTTATATGTTTTTTGTTTTGTTTTGTTGTTTTTTTTGCTTTCTAGCACACTAAAGAAACACCCTTTATACAATTGTTACCATCCACAAATAAGGTTACTTAATAATATGATCATCACAGTTATTTTACTGATTGATAAATTGAATTGATAAAGATTGACGAAGCAAGAGTTTTTACATCAGAACATTTCATAGTATTTGAGTAATCGTTTTTCAAAACTCTGATCTTGGTTGATCTGGGACCTGACATACTCATGCTGTAGTACATTTTTTAGCATTTTAACAAAGTTTAAGAAGAACAGTTTTTCTTCTTTGTTTTTACTGCAATATATAAACCACTTTGCATACAGTATGCATAGATTCATGAAATTAATTACATGATCATTATCATGATTTGCTATACCGAAAATGACAGAGATGACATCAAGTGGAATGGTTATTTCATAAATGTTTGACCACCATCTCGTAAGGCTTTGCCAGAATGAATACACTTCTGGGCAAAAATAGAAATAATGTTCAAGTAAATCAATGCATTGATTATTACAGCAAATACAGTATGGATCCTGATCTTTGTACCATAGTGACAGTGTATATCTACATGGGAAAAATCTGTGAAATATCTTGTACTGAAAAGTTTGAATATATGTTTCTTTACATGATGTAAAAGGTATATAATAGTATTCTTGCCAAATGAAATTTTCTAGGTGTAGATATTCTTCCCATTTCTTTTCAGCCTTGGGTATCTCACAGATTTCTCAAATGTATTCCCAATATATATCTTTACATTTAAGCTTTTCAAGCGACATACTTTTATTATTTATAACACCATATCCAGTTGAGTCTAGACTTTTGTTATAACTTTTATCTTTTATACTATTTAGCATTTCTTTTGGGATACAATGAGTTAAAGAGTTGCTCTAG
>JAAELB010001038.1 GCA_024227155.1 Desulfobulbaceae bacterium | reverse complement strand
GGCCCGAAGGATCCACTGAACCGCCGTCGACAATCGTTCGAATTGTTGGCAACTAATGGACGCTCCCATTGGCAAAGTTTTGGCAAAATAAAATTTCGACTGCCATGTGAAACCCAAAAATTTAAAATCAAACTTGTTCATTGACATGCAGTTGTACGCGTCACATAAATCTGCTTTTGCAATGAGAGAGTCCTTACCCAATTCATGAACAATCCTGAGACAATCATCCAATGTTTCGTATTTAACTGTGCAAAAGGTGCGGGGAGTGTTGGAATTTACCGAGTCCCCATATGGATATGAGAGGTTATGGATGAGCCTTATCTTCCCCTCCTCCTTTTTGGGGATAGCTGCTAATGGAGAGACAATCAAACCAGGAGGAGGGAAATCAAAAGGCCCAGCCACAATACCCTTCTCGATTCTAGACACTAGCATTTCCGACACTTTCTCCTGATGATCAAAAACAGAGGGATGATTATAAAAACTGTACTGAGATGGGGGTAATTTAGACGACGGTATACGCACTCCAAAATTTAGATCATACAAAATTTGTGCTTTGTCATACCAATTATAGCGACGCAGCCATTTCTCAAACATTTGAGGACGCAAGGGGGAAGAATTAATAACTGAGGCAATTGAATATACATCCAGAGCACAATCATTAACTAATGAATTTTCCAAAGATGAACAAGAATCATAGTACTGAATTGTGTCCTCTATAGGAGAAACCACATTATCAAATTCGAAAAGATAATTCTTAAATTGCTCACTTGGGGCGTCCAACGGAGAAAACTCCTTGGATTGTGTTAACAATGGGCCCCCTGAATATGACACAAAAGCCCCAGTAATGTCATCATTCTCTTCCCTATCCTTACCCTCCTCCATCTGAGCTTCAGCTGAAAAAGAAGTATTAGACTCTACCTGATCTACAGAATCAATGGTTAGGTTAGATCTACTTGAAATACCAGGAAAAGATGGTGCCACCTCGACCTCACCCTCATCCCTGCCGGCCAGTCAGTTCTGTCCGTCATTACCTGTGAAATTTTGTTCACAATTCATTTTAGGATGATCCCCCCTACAATTAGAACAGACATGCAGAAATCTACAAGGCACATAGTTACATGTATTCGAGTTGTTGTAAAGGTCACAAGTCCCCCTCGATGTGCCCTGACCCCGTCTACCCCTGCCAGTCGTACCCGCAAAAGCCCCCCCTCTACGTCCCCTCCCCCTATTGCCATTACCATTCCCAGAACCATTTGAATTCCCCGACCTGGACTTGTACTGCTTAGCCAGTTTCGCAGCCTCATTATCCAAATGGATTGCATCTTGTAATAGCTGGAAATACTGAATTTCCCAACGAAGATCATAATACTTAGCCTTACGCTGGCGGAAAAGAACGTCGTACTGACGCCAAACAAATGTATTAGGGTAATCAGCTACAAGTTCTGCCACCCTATTTGCATAGGAAACTAAACTTGACAATAAACAGATTGGTAAATACTAAACCATTGGCGCCACTCCCCAATGTTCGCTGCTATG
>JAAELB010001037.1 GCA_024227155.1 Desulfobulbaceae bacterium | reverse complement strand
ATATCATAGTGTAGCGTTTTATCGAATGTTGCGCCCAAATGAATGCATCGGTGCTACGACAAACCATTACCATCAACACACAGCTTGATTGTCAGTGTTGAGCGCGCAATTTTTGATAAAACGCAAGAACTGTACCGGCTCCACCGATATTCAAATCATCAATGGATACTATGGGGAATGAATACGACGGGTTTGAATTTCCCATGGATTGCAATGAGTATCTTGGGATCATAATCTGCCCTGATTGAGGCAATTAGAAAGTAAAAATGTTCTTGATTCTTCACATGAGGATTCCTACAGTTTTGTTTCTTGTTTTTCCGCTAAAGTAATTCAAATTTGGACACAATTATCCTATTCTGCCAGCTGGCAGTTTTCCTGACCAGTTAGAAGATCTGTTCTCCAAAACTATTAAGATGTGTTCCAAACAGGCCTCGGTAATTCTTTGACTGTTATCATTTTTCCTTTTTTGCATTTTGGGCAACAGGTGATATCTATTCCGGTTATCCGTTGCATAATCTGCTGTACGGTTTCTTTTACCTGGTCTGGTAGTTTAACAATGTGGTTAAGGAGTTGTCTTATTAGCTGAATACATTTCTTTTTTTTGACATCGGACAGGAAACCAAAATATCTGATTTTCATAAAACCTTTTGGTAAGACATGTAAAAGGAAACGCCTGATAAATTCCTCGGCATCCAGAGTCATTGTCTTTTTTTCATTGTCGTTCTTGCGATCGCTATAAGTAAAGATGACCTGCTTCTTACCAATGGAAATCAAGCGGTTGTTTGAGATTGCAATCCGATGTGTATAGCGGCCAAGATATTCCAACACCTGTTCAGGACCTGCAAAAGGCCGTTTGGCATAGGCTATCCAATCAATTTTTGATAGGTTTTCTGTCATTTCCTCAAATATTTTCTGTGAACCAATTGATGCTGTTTTTCCCGGAAAGATAAGCTTTTTTTGTTGGTAGGCGCTGTTTAGCTTGTGCAGGTACTGTTTCCGGTATCCCTTTGCCAATGACTTTATTTGGAACAGGAAGTTCTTTCTCGTCGGATTCCATTTATTGTGTACTGAAGATAACGCTCCGGCCGGAACAAGACAGTGTAAGTGAAAATGATCCAATAGGGTTTGACTCCATGTATGCAGAACAGCTATGATGCCAAGTTGTCCATTAAGACGCCATTGAGGGTCCTTTGCAAAGGCCTGCAGTGTTGCGTTAACTGATGCGAATAAGATGGTCAGCATGGTTTTTTTGTTGCACAGAATAATTGGATTTAGGGTGTGCGGTAGAGTGAAAACAAGATGAAAATAACCGCAGGGGAGTAGCTCGGCTTTACGAGCATTAAGCCACTTTTCCTTTGTCATGGTTTGACATTTTGGGCAATGTCTGTTCCTGCAAGAATTGTAGGCAATTTTCTCATAACCACACTCATTGCATTGTTCAACGTGGCCACCCAGTGCAGCGGTGCGGCATACCTGAATATGGTGCATTACCTTAGCCTGCTCACATGAGATGCTGTTATGTTCTCGATACTGCTCACCATAAAGATTGAAAATATCAGCGATCTCGTGGTGATTTCTTCGGTCGAACCCAATCTTGATATTCTTCATTTGTCGCCCTCCTGTTTAATTTCCAAATTATCGAGAGGGCTTTTGAGTTTTATCAATCTCTCTGGGATGACATGAAGATATATTATCGTGGTGTTTATCGACTTATGTCCAAGGAGACGGCTGATTGTGTAAAGATCCGCTCCTTGATAAAGGAGGTGAGTTGCAAAGCTGTGGCGAAGGGAATGGATGCAGCAGGGTT
>JAAELB010001036.1 GCA_024227155.1 Desulfobulbaceae bacterium | reverse complement strand
CACCGCAGGGGGTGGGGTTATAGATTTAACATACCATTTTATGGGGGGATCGTAAAAAAGTTGTATTGTCAGATAGGGGGGGTCATAGAATTTTGTGTGAAGTCGATCCCCATATCTGTGCCCCCCCCATCTGTAAATAATGGTGGCCCCCTAATGCCGAAATGTGTGTGTTATGTTGGGGATGCAGGTAATATCACCCTGATATGGTCAGTGTCTATTTACAGAAAACGTACGCCCAGGCATGCACAAACTGGACTGGGTGGGTATTTGAAATGCTGAAGCATTAGTTAACAATACAAGGAATACATGCATGTAAGTCCAACTCACAAAATAAGCAAATTTCTTAATTCATTCATAATTTTCATTGACCATTAGAAAATAATGCAAGTGTCAATGAAAGATTGGGTACACTTTCTGTTGATGTCATGAACTTTCATTGACAAAATTATTTCATCTATAGCAGTCAATGAAATATACAAATGCTAAAATGGTAGAATCTACATGAAAACAACTTGGATGAAGAAATAAACTATCTTGTAAAAACATGTTTCAAAGTGCTATCAAAATATAGTTAAGTTCCTCTCAACATTTTAACAATAT
>JAAELB010001035.1 GCA_024227155.1 Desulfobulbaceae bacterium | reverse complement strand
AGCACCCCATTTTCGTCCGATCAGGCCTCCTGGCATAGCCAACTATAGCCAGGAGACCAGCTTGAACGAACCTGGAGCACTGGACGAACGGTTACGGACTCTGGTTATGCAGTCTTTTGAAGGGGGCGGTGAACGGTTACAAGATTTCCAAATTGTTTTCTGTCGTTCAGCAAAATTAATACTAACCGTCATTTGTGGCTATAGGTTTTTACCTATTGTAACTATTTGTAATTTTGTTTTAATGAGGGGTGATTTTTGTGGAAAAATAAATAAATAAGACCTTTTTAAGAAGAATACAGTTGGATGACTTACAGAGGACCGTAGGCCCTGGTAAATCGGGACTCGATTTTGTAATAGGTCCGGCCAATGATGTTTTTGCTGATGTTAACGATGATAATACAACAGATCTGAAAGACCTCATACTGGCTTTACGGTTGTTATCTGGTCAGTCAGTTGATATTCCCAATAACACTGGCGACGTTAACCATGAGTACAAAATAGGTATGGAGGAGGTTCAGGCAGTGCTTCAGGTTGTCGGTCAATAAAAAAATGATAGAGGTGAAACTATGTCGCTTGTGGAAGCTCAACAACTGGAAAAACATTATATCGCAGGGGACATTACAGTTAAGGCGATTCGTGGGGTTGATTTTACCATTGAACCTGCCTCTTTTGTTTCATTTGTTGGTCCATCAGGAAGCGGAAAAAGTACTCTTCTGAACATGATAGGCTGCCTTGACCCGCCAACCAGAGGTTCACTGCAAGTGGCCGGCAAGGATATTACCGGTCTCAATAGCAGGGATTCTGCTGGTTTCAGGGGAGAAAATATCGGCTTTATCTTCCAGGATTTTAATCTGATCCCAGTTCTTACTGTTTTTGAAAATATTGAATTCCCTTTGCAAATGGTCCAGAACCGGTCGGCCCAACAGAGAAAGGAACGAGTTGAGGAGTTGCTGGAGGCTGTTGGCATGAAAGAGCAAGCAAACAAGTTTCCAAGTCAAATTTCGGGAGGTCAGAAGCAGCGGGTTGCAATAGCACGAGCCCTTGTAACCAATGCCAAACTTGTTCTCGCCGATGAACCTACCGCCAATCTTGACAGGGAAACAGCCCTTCGCATCATTTCACTTATGAAACAGATGCGCGATAATTTTGAGACCACTTTTATTTTCTCCACTCATGACCCCAAAGTGGTTGAAAATGCTGAAACCATTTTCACGCTTGAAGACGGTTTGCTAACAGAACCAGAGAATAACTAAGGAGGAGAGAATCGTGTTCAATATATTCAAACTTGCCACCCGTAACCTGCGACGCTATAAACGGCGGACCTTTCTTACCTCCATCCTGATTACCTTGGGCGTGGTCGCAGTTCTCCTCTTTGTTTCTGTATCCGGTTCTTTTAAGTCTATGATGATCGGCCAGATTACTGATTCCATGCTTGGGCACATGCAGGTTCATAAAAAAGGATACCTCTCCTCCATTGACAGCCTTCCTTTGAACCGAAATCTGCAAGGCAAACAGGTCACGAAGGTAAAAGAGATACTGGTCGCAAATGAAAGTGTTGAAGCCTACTCAATGAGGATCAAACTGGGCGCCATGTTCAGCAACTATACGGAAACAACTAAACGAGCAGCTTGGATCGATAAAGAACAAAATGGGCAAACCTGTCTTTGAAGTCCATACCTGGCAGAAACTCTCGCCCTTTTTCAATATTGCCCGCATGATCGACCTGATGACGTTTTTT
>JAAELB010001034.1 GCA_024227155.1 Desulfobulbaceae bacterium | reverse complement strand
GCACCCCATTTTCGTCCGATCAGGCCTCCTGGCATAGCCAACTATAGCCAGGAGACCAGCTTGAACGAACCTGGAGCACTGGACGAACGGTTACGGACTCTGGTTATGCAGTCTTTTGAAGGGGGCGGTGAACGGTTACAGTTACATGATGCAGGTATCGAAGCCGAGCTTCTCCATTTCGATGACATGATCCATCCCTTTCTTAACATGGAATATCTGGGTACCGGATGAGTGTACAGCCGGCGAGCAATTAGCGCTTCAAGCCCAAGGCGAACCAATGATGTTTTTTTTTAATTCCTGTAAGTAAAGAGGCTTTTTGCGTCCGCTAAAGCGCCATGTTGTGCGATTGGTGGTTGATAAATAAGCCCATTTTGGGACTTTTCACTCTTCATAGTATCCATCAGCTTTTGCCATATCCAAATACTTATTTCCTTTCTCGACTTCGTTTCTTTCTTTAATTAGTAACTCACCGTAGTTATAGGCATGTGGAGCAGTCAGAAAATTATTCTCTTCTGCTTTCTTAAAATATAGCTCAGCTTTATCCACATCAATCTTGTTGAGGTATAAAATTGATGCGTATTCAGCATACGCAGGGGGAAAACCTTCCTCAGCTGATTGCTTAAAAAGTTTTTCACTCTTTTCCCAGTCATCTCTTTCAAGCATCAAGAGCTGTGCGTAAGAAAACGCAGCTGTTGCAAGAAGGCACTTTTCCTTTTCAGCTTTCTCAAACCATTTTTCTGACTCATTGATATCAGATTTATAAAGATACAGGATGTTACCTATATCCCCATATGCCAGTTCATATCCTTGGTCAGCCGCTTTGAATAAATAAATGAGAGCTGTTTCCCAATCGTCTTTATCCAGATAATGAAGCATGCCATATTCGTAAGTGGCTTCTTCCAATAATGCGCCTGCTTTTTCAGCCTTTACAAACCATTCTACTGCTTTTTCGACATCATGTTTCTCCCTGTATATGATAACTCCAATCTCACCAAACGCCTTACTAAAACGGGCTTTTGAAAGTTTCAAAAGAATGCGAAGTGCTTCATCTGGTTTATTTTCATTTAAATACAGGTCAACAGCCTGTTCATATAGGTCATTATTTCGGGAAAATGTTTTTTTAAATTTACGCCTAAGATTCATTTGAACTTGTCCTTTGAATTTGACTATCATAATCCGAATAAATCGGAATTTTCAAAATGCTTGGATAAGTACCTTATAAATTATTTCGAAGTCTACGCTTATCTCTGCCACAAAAACATAGAAAATAATTTATAAGGTACTAAAAATAAATCTGTCCCCTTTGTTTTTTCCCTTTGTTTCCCTTTGTTTCCCTTTGTTTTCCTCCCCTTTGTTTTCAACTAACATTTCAAGACCCCGTTTCCGTTTCTTTGTGCTCAACCACTTAATGGGCGTGGCAACTCAAAGCGTTACTCAGCAACCCCCAGTTCTTTCATCAATTTACGCACATAAAGAACTTTATTCGTGAAAATCCCGTTTATTTTATATTGAAGCGCTTTTTTGAGATCCTTTTTAGTATTTACGGTAAACGGATTTATCTTTTTTCGTAACGAACGAGCGACTTTCACGGTTTCATCGTTAAGGAAATCAATATTTGGATGAATATAATTAACTTTTGTTTCAATAAGACGAGCTTTTAGATCTTCCGGTGGTTCATCTATAAGAAGTGCTGTTTTTAATTTTGGTCTGTAATCAGCTAATACAAGAAGAGGAAGGTAAAAAAACGATGACATGATAATCTGCGGTGACATTTCATAATGTTCGATCATGTCAACTATTTCTCTTTCAAGGTGTTTTTCTTTAAGCTCAATATTCAGCATAATATCTGTATCTTTTGCAAGAAGAAGAACTTCTTCTAAGAGGGGAATTCTTTCACCCTTAGAGCCCACTTTGACATTTCTTACTTTTGTGAAGTTAGCATGTTTGAGTGATACATCTTGTCCGGTTGTTCGTTGAAGATTGTCATCGTGAATTACAAAGAGATGTTTTTTCTTTCCCTTCCGCACATCAAACTCAATCCAGTCAGCCTTCTCACGGATTGCCCTTTTAAAGGATACGATAGTATTCTCTGCTTCTTTTACGGGTGAGCCCCGGTGAGCAAATAGTTTAATCATTGTAAACTCTATCAATTATCAAAGGTGTTTGACAACTATAATTGAAAATAAAAAAATCACTCCAACTCTTCCTCGCTAATCTCAGACAAACTTTTTGACAGATCGAATTTTTGTTTATCCAGTTGCTCTACCATATCATTGAACATCTCATCTAGCTCTTCAGGTGGAACTGAGGGGTCAATAGGCTCAGTATTCCCCACATGGTGCCATAGATTAGAGTCTAAACGAAAACATGATCCAAAAACAGATGTGATTTCATCATTCAACTTCAGGGCTGTTTGCCCCGACTTAGACTTATATATTGTCATATTTATTAACCTTTTAGTTTTGACTTCCTTATGCTTGGTTTTCCTGGTGAATGAACTCAAAAAACTATAACCCCATAAATGCAGTTAATGAAACAATAGATCTGTATCCGGTAGCTGTCCCAGTGTTCTTTTTATTACCTTCAATCCCTCCTGAAGACTATTACGGCTGATAGGGGTGCTAAGCGCGATTCGAACGGCAGAGAGTTCTCTTCCCCTCCCGTTCACAAAATGACTGGAGTCAACACATGTTACATTTTCAGACTTCAACGCCGCTACAAAATCAGGAGAACGCCATGGCTCAGGCAGAGAGAGCCAAAGAAACGGTTTTGCTGTTTCTCCAATAGGGCAAACATCTTGGAGTATCGATCGGGCAATTTCCCAACGAATTTCAATTTCTCTTCGTTGCCAGTCTACCAGCTCATAGACCACACCACTTTCTATCCATTGTTTCGCGACCTCTTCTTGTAAAAAAGACCCGGACATGGAAAGAGCGTGCTTTGCCAGTTCAAGTTCGGGGACAAACTTCGGTAATGCCCGAAGATATCCCACACGCAGTGCTGGCGATACAAATTTTGACATGCTAATCACATAGAATGTGCGCTCTGGAGCAAGGCTGACAATGGGTGGTACCATTTTTTTTGAGAAAGCCCAGAAAGGGTTATCTTCAAGAATGTAAAAGCCACAGCGCTCGGCAATCTCTACAACAGCTTTTCTACGTTCAAGGGGCATGATTGAACCTGTGGGATTTTGAAAATTGGGCACAAGAAAAAGTAATTTTGATCTGGTTTTAACAGCAACCTTCTCCAGACTCTCAGGGATGATGCCATGTTCGTCCATCGCAACCGGTGCAATCTGTCTATTTCTGAGTTTACATGCTTTTTTAATACCAAGATAGCCGACGTCCTCAGTCATGATCGGAATACTTGGTTTGGTCAACAAACTTAAAATCAAGTGGATTGCTTCCTGTGCGCCGGCGGTAACTATTATTTCATTTTCAGGACTATTAAAACCGCTACGAGCTACAAGAGCGGCCCCAGCTCTTCGGTGGCTTTCGTACCCGAACGCGTGAGCGTAGCCTGATAACGGTTCACGCAGCAAGGTGTCACCTAATCCATACAAAGTATCCTTAAAGGCTTTTTGACGCAGCTTCATATCTGTTAGTGGGGACGGGAGCAAGAGACCGAAATCAATATCCCGCTCGCTTCTCCCCTCCGTCTCTGAGGGATCACCTTGGTCCTCTGGTTCCTTCACTCGCGTGCCATCGCCGATTCGAGCAGTAAGCAGCCCCCAGTCGGCTACCACCTTGTAAGCCTTTGCAACTGTTCCAATTGTCACACCTAATCGCCAAGCCATTTCCCGATGAGCCAGTAGTTTGGCTCCAGGCTTGAGTTCTTCACTAAGAATTGCATCTCTAATCGCTTCTGCAAGTGCACGATAGCGATAACCAGAATAGGTGCTTAAGTCAGGGGTCCAAGGGTCCATAGAGAAAGTATAATAAAGTATGTTTTTTGACACGGTGTCAATTTTAAAATTGACTCAACAAACAGGGTCAATGTATAGTCGATTTCAGCTAATTGATCGAATACCACAGTCAACAACAGTCGAATGGTCCACTGCAATACAGAACAAATGAATAAAAAACTGTCAAAATAGTGTTTACAGCAGTGTCATTTACCATAACTAACATTTCCATGGGTGTCAATTTGATTTTAAGCTTACAACCGAATCCCGATAAACGAAAATTATGTCGGGATAATAACCTTCGCAAAATTATCTTCCAAGATACTATGGCTGTAGCAGGTGGAGATAAATATTAAATAAAAACAGTTATTAACTGTAAATTGTTGTTACCAAAATTAAAACAAATTTTCAGGAGAATCGTAATGAACTATGAAACAATCATATATTCAGTTGAAAATGGTGTAGCTGAAATCCGTTTCAATCGCCCCCATCGTCTTAACGCAGTAGTAACCGAATTTTATGCCGAAGTAGTGGATGCTTTAAATCAGGCAGAGAACGATGTTGATGTACGCACCATCGTTCTCACAGGCGAAGGCCGGGCTTTTTGCGTAGGTGCGGACTTAAAGGAACATAAAAAAGGTGAACGAACTGAATTAGAAAAACTCGAATATCTAAACCTTGCTAATGACGTCTGCCAGCGCATCTACGAACATCCGAAAGTTGTAATAGCTGCTGTCAATGGTTTTGCTCTGGGAGCTGGATTTGAGATGTCAGTTTCTGCCGATTTTATTCTTATGAAAGACACAGCTCAAATCGGTTCCCCGGAAACCAGCATTGGTACATTTGTAGGTGGAGCGGTTACAGAAACCTTACCCAGAATCGTTGGTCTTTCTAAAGCTCGAGAGTTAATCTTCACTGGAAGGCGCATTGATGGCGTGGAAGCACACTCCATCGGTCTGGCCACCCGTGTTTTCCCTGAAGAAGAATTTGCAACAGGGGTTAAAGAATTTGCAGAAGTAATTGGTTCTAAGGCTCCATTTTCCATGCGTTTTGCGAAACAACATCTTAATGACATGCACCAAGATTATAAGTCTCGACTCGCCACTGAAGTTGCTTCCCTTCGCACCTGCATGTTGACTAAAGACTGGCAGGAAGGGGTAGATGCTTTTGCTGAAAAACGTAAACCTGTTTTCAAAGGATGCTGAGACCATGAATGCTACTAACAAATCTTTAGCCTTTTTAAACCCGGATTCAATTGCAATTATTGGTGCTTCAACAAAACCTGAAAAACGTGGCTACCAGGCGATTGCACGTCTACTACAAGATGGTTTCCCGCAAAGCGGCATCTATCCAATAAACCCCAAAGCCCCCGAAATCCTTGGTGTCAAAGCATATTCTTCCGTTTTGAATGTAGATGCGCCGATTGATTTGGCACTGGTGTGTACTCCAGCAAGATCGCTTCCAGGTGTCATTGAAGAATGTGGAAAAAAAAATATTGGCTGCGTTGTCGTTCTCGCTGCTGGTTTTTCCGAAATAGGTGAGGAAGGCAAAGCTGTAGAACAGGCTATGATCGATGCGGGGAAAAAATGGAATGTCCGCATTATTGGTCCAAACACAAACGGTATTTTCAATCTGCATAAAAAAGCCAATCTCGTTGGTGTTCCTGACGCGGAAATTGGCAATATCGGCCTTGTTTCACAGTCAGGTAACGTAACTCTTGGTTTTATCACAGAAGTTGCCCGCAAAGGTGGGACTGGGTTTAGCACATTTATTGGTGTAGGAAATCAAGCAGATTTAGATTTCAGTGACTATATCCGATATTTCGCTGATGACGAGAACACCTCTTCGGCTGTTCTGTATGTCGAAGGCTTTAAAGATGGCCGCAAATTTCTGGACAGTGCCCGAGAAGTTGTGCCCCAAAAACCCATAGTGGTATTTAAGTCCGGCCGAACGGCCCAGGGGCAAATTTCAGCAGCCTCACACACCGGATCTTTGGCCGGGAGCTATTCGCTGACCCGTGACGTTTTACGCCAGGTTGGTGTTACGGTGGTGGAAGAAACAGACAACATCCTTCCAATAGCTGAAGCGCTGGGGAAATTACCTGTTGCTAAAGGTAACCGGGTCGCCATCCTAACAGATGGTGGCGGGCATGGTACAATTGCTACGGATGCCTTGGTTGATGCGGGTCTTATGATCGCCAAACTATCCGATGAAACAGTCCGCAAATTAAAAGAAATTTTACCTCCAGCAGCCGCGTTAAACAACCCGGTGGATGTCGCTGGTGCAACCGATGAAGATTCTGCTCCGGGGGCCATAGCTGTAGAACTGTTATTACAGGATGAAAATGTTGACATCCTGATGGTCACAGGGATGTTGGGCGGCTTTCACAGAAGATTTTCTGAAACACTGCTTGAAAGTGAATTGCAAGCCGCTAAAGAGATTTCCCTCCATGTTAAAACCTATCAAAAACCGGTTATAATCCAAAGTGTATACAGACCGCAAAAGGTTGAACCTTTAATGCACCTGCAACAGGCAGGCTTACCAGTGTACATATGGGTAGAACCTGCTGTCGCCGCAGCAAAGGCTGTTGCGGAATACGGAGCATCCTGCCGTCGGTTGCAACAAGTCGGCGACTCTTCTGATATAACTGTATTGCCAGAAGGCACCGCAATTTTTGATAGAGCATACTCCGAGGGTCGTTCCGCTCTGTTTGAAAGTGAAGCCAAAGATCTTCTTCGTCTATATGGTCTGGATGTGCCCCCTGAGATCATTATAAAATCAGAACAAGATTTGAGTAAGCTGCCGGAGAGTTTAAAAAATGAACCTCTGGCAATGAAGATAGTTTCTGAAGATATTCTGCACAAAAGTGATGCGGGCGGTGTAAAGCTCAATGTCACTGGGGAAGAGGCACGCAAAATAGCCTTTCAACAAATCCTTAATAATGCCAAAGATTATAAGGCTGATGCCAAAATCGAAGGTGTTTTGCTTACCCCTATGCTCAAATCCGGGGTGGAAGTAATTCTAGGGGTTACGCGTGATGCAACTTTTGGCCCTGTATTGATGTTTGGCCTCGGGGGTGTCTTTGTCGAAGTTTTAAAAGATGTCACTTTCCGTGCGATTCCACTGTCAAAAACAGACGCTGCAGAAATGGTCGAGGGTATTAAGGCCGTCGAGATTCTCAACGGCGTGCGTGGAACCAAGGCGATTGATCGTAACGCACTGCTTGACTTGATCATGAAGCTATCAGAGATGGTGTGGATGCACCCTGAAATCGCGGAACTTGATCTTAACCCAGTGATAACTCGTCCAGATGGTGTATCCATAGCGGATGCGCGTATCATTTTGAGTGAAAAAAAATAACAGCACTGTCGTTTATAGAAGGACGCTTTGCCTGGAAGTTTAATACTTTAGGAGGTTGTCCGAGAATAAGGATTTTGGTCAAAATCGAGAAGTTTTCGCAAAATAAGCACAGCCATATACGTAATATCGAAGTCTACGCTATCTGCGAGCATTATTTTGCGGAAAATCCGAAGAGTTTGGGCAGATAGCGTAGACTTCGAAAGACATTCTCGGACGGCCTCCTAGCTTACAGGCAAAGTGATGGTAAAGTCACTCCCCTTCTCATCACTTGCAACCTCCCCGTCACAACGCTTATCTTGCATCATTTTACTGAAGCTCATGTTCTAACTTTAGCCAGTCCCATCAGTTTTTCCGAACTCATCATCCGGAAAAACGGAATAAGTGAACAATCAAACTCAATCCTTCAATAGACTTTGCTTGAATACCAATATCTTAAGACAAACTACAACAAATGGTCACGTTTTTGCATAATGTAGAACAGAGAACAACCTTTTCACTTATTTAACACAAGCCTCAGGTGAAAATATGAGAGTACAATATCCTAGACTTTTAGTAGCTACAACTCTGTTAACATTGCTGATTTCTTTTTATCCCGGGTTCCATGTACAAAAAATAAAAATTAGCACACTTCAATTTACAGATTCTTTTGCAAATCTTTTTGCCAATCGTGTTCCTGAACCTGCAATCATGCTTCTACTCGGCATGGGCTTATTGTGTTTAGCCAGAATAGCAAGGAGAAGAACTCAGTCACATTCTGACTAAATCCACTATACAACTCCTCGTCCGTCGCTCTTTTCTTCATATTTTCTTCTACCTACCAACACCATCAGCTATCATCTATATTTGCCTCAGAAAAACGCATTATGTTAAGATGTGTATTCTGTAAAAATAGCATATAACGTCACTTCCATAGATAAATTGTCAGAATGTTATACAAATTTTCATGTTTTCTTTGATCATTCGCTCTTATAACGATAGGATGAGGAGTATGGAAGGTTGACGGTGCAGAAAAACAGGAAATCTGGCACCTGTTTACAATAAGCAACGTAACCTCCGGATAACGAGGACGGAAAGACCTCTGGAGTCGGTTGCTTAAGTGTGAACTGTTATTTATAAAAATTTTCAGACGAGATCAACAGATAGGCTGTGATAGCAAATGATCAAACCCAAGCCAATGCCCGCTGAGCCAGTCCTCGTAACCGGCTCTGCTGAAAAAGACGTTGTGATCCTGCTGAGTGATATGGTGGGATATTCAAAACGGGCAAGCAATATGAGCCCAAATGGTATTCAGTCATTCATGTTGGCGTACCACAAGACCCTTAAAAAAATTGTCCACTCTGTCTGCGGAGATGACCAAAATATCCACCCCTCAGCAGGAGATGGAGCTCTCGCCATTTTTGAAAATAGAAAGGGGGAAGATAAGAGTTCCGTATGCAATAGAGCGCTCAACACAGCTCTGGCAATGGTCTACGCCATGGACCAGGAACTTATCCCAAAAACTCGTATAGGATTATTTTCAGGTACTATTTCAGAAGCGAAGCTTGATGGCAAAATGATGCGCTTTGGTGCTGGTTTTTCAGTTGCCAGTAGATTGGAAGAACTATGTCAATATTTTGGAACTTCACTTTTAATGGGCCGGGAGGTAGCCACACTTCAAACCGAACATGCAGAATTTCTAACCAATATCGGCAAAATAACCCCAAAAAACATTACCCATCCCATTCATATTTTTTCTATTTTTGAACCAGGTATTCACCAGTGTCCAAAAGATGTAGACAAAGAGCAACTCCTGCAATTTATCAAAACAAAAAATGAAGGGGTAGAACTCTTTTGTGGCCACCGGCTACGAGGAATTCACCCCCATTTCCCATCAGCAAAGCAAAAACTTCAGGAAGCACAGGAACTGTTCTTCGACATAAGTGGAAGCATCGATCTAGCCACAAAGCGCCTTTTACAGTACATCGACAAGAATCCGTCCCCAGATACAGAATTTAATATAGTTGGAATGAAAATATGGGACGCTGAGTCTGTAACCACTGAAATAAACCTCCCCAGTATAGCAGGCGAATTGCTCAAATCCGCCAACGCTGAATTATATCATGCTCTGATCGAGAATACAGAGTGGGAGTCAAAGTTCAAACTCATCTGGAGAGATAAAGACACCCATGTGATCAAAATGCACAACACAGCAGATGGTGTTTACTTTATAGTAAAAGGACGTGTCAGTGTTCAAGACAAAGACGGTAACCATCTGGATTCGTTATGTGAAGGCGATATTTTTGGTGAGCTGGCCTATTTTACAAAAAAACGGATAAGAACTGCTACTGTGATTGCAGAAGCCGATTTAGTACTTCGTCGAATTTCTGACAAAGACTTAAACGATCTCCCCGTAATCAAGAAAATTTTAAAAAAAATTGCCAACAATAGAATGAACCCACTGCAGCGCGAAGTTAAAAATTCCTGATTTTTATAGTTTCTCCTTGTTTATTTGTACTTTCCCCCCTATAGTGGCGCCCTTTGTCCATATATCTTTGAGAATATCAGGAGTTTTATCCATGAAGATCGGAATTGTAGGTTTGCCTAATGTTGGCAAATCGACCCTATTTAATGCTCTTACAAAAGCTGGTGCGGAAGCAAGTAATTATCCTTTTTGCACCATTGAACCAAACGTGGGGATCGTTCGCGTCCCCGATGAAAGGCTTGATGTTTTAGCCAACCTCGGTACCTCTAACAAAATTATCCCAACCTCAATAGAGTTTGTCGATATTGCAGGACTGGTAAAAGGAGCCTCTCAAGGAGAGGGTCTTGGTAACCTTTTTCTTGGCCATATACGAAGTGTCGATGCCATTGCCCATGTAGTTCGCTGTTTCGATGATGAAAACATCACACACGTTCATGGAGCAGTTGATCCTGTGGGAGACGTTGAGACCATCAATCTTGAGCTCATTCTCTCCGACCTGGAGCTGGTGGAAAAAAGAATTGCCACTGAAGAGAAGAAAGCACGAGGTCAAGACAAAGATGCAAAAATCAGATTAGCGGGACTTGAAAAGCTGAGAATGGTCCTCGAACAGGAAAAGCCAGCTAGACTAGCAGAACTGACCTTTGATGAAAAAATGCTTCTTGGCCGTGAAACTCAATTTCTTACCAGCAAAAAAGTCATCTACGTCGCCAATGTCAGCGAAGATGATCTCGTTGAAGGATGTGACAATGAATATGTTCAAAAACTTAGAGCATATGCAGAGTTCCATGGTGATGAATTAGTATCTGTTTCCGCCCAAATTGAAGCGGAACTATCTGAAATGGATGAACAGGAAACCGCAGCATTCTTAACCGACTTAGGAATAGAAGAATCCGGGTTCAAAAAGCTCGTACGTGCTGCTTATTCGCTTCTTGATCTTATTTCTTTTCTCACAACCGGTGAGAAAGAGACAAGGGCATGGACCATCAGAAGAGGCACTAAGGCACCCCAGGCTGCAGGCGTTATTCACACTGATTTTGAAAAACACTTTATTCGGGCAGAAGTGGTACCCTACGACGATCTCGTTGAGGCCGGATCCTGGAATAGAGCCAGAGAGAGAGGAAAACTTCGCACGGAAGGAAAAGATTATATTTTCCAGGATGGTGAAGTTACAGTCTTTCTAACGAGCGCATAAAATTACCCTCCCCTTTATCACTCCATCCAGCAAATCTTTTTTCTCAGAAAGAACTCTTTTGCGGATAAAGGTCCTCCCGGTAAGGAATTTGTAAGAAAAATAATACAATCTGCAACCGAGTGGTAAGAAGGGGGGAGAACGACAAAACTAAGGCACTAAATCACATAGTATAGATTTGTCACTCGTAAGACCTGTTTATTGTCAGGTTGACTCCATCTTCTTATTTTTTGTCAATAAGGATTTCGGATACAATAGATGAAAAAAACAAATTACATGACCAAAGCCCAAAAAGAAGATCTCCTCATTGAGTGGAACATCTACAGTACCAGTCAACAGGAACCAATATTAAAAGAATTCCAAAAGCACCACAATGGCGATTACACACAGAACGATTTCTTAGAATTTTTGAGGAAAAAACTTGAAATCGACGGATATTGGAAAAAAGTTGGCATCAGCTGACAAAATCATTCCATTTTCTCCACCAAATTATAGCCTCTCAGCCCTTATACCGGGAGGCTTGAATTCCCATCTCACCTCATTTTACATTACACCCTGCGCAAAAAGTATTTTCCTGGCTTGACATACCCGATGGAATCGGAAAATATAAGGCCTTAGACTTGCGACCGTCAAACAAAAACCTCCTGTAAGAGCAAAAGAGCCCTATGGATCCTTTCACCTTACTTGCTGTAGCCACTGCTGCAGGATTTGTTTTCAACAAAATGAAAGGTTCCCCCCCTAAAGAGGAACGACGAGAATTTACCTTTAGCAAAGATCTTGTTGCCCACCTTAAACCCGACAACAGATCAGAGTTTGATCTGTCTACAATTGATATTCTGCGGGAATATCTCCTGGTCAAAAAACTCGTTGAAAACCAGTTCCCTCTCATCTTCATTACGGGCGGTGCCGGAACCGGTAAAAGCACCTTTGTCCGATGGGCAATGAAAGAATTTGAAGGGTCGGTGCTGCTTGGTGCACCTACAGCCATGGCTGCCATGACAGTTGGCGGAAAAACCCTCCACTCCCTTTGCCAACTCCCCCCCACCTGGATTGTTAAATCGGACATAAAACAGGTACCCGGAAGAATAGAAATTGTTGAGGCAAAGCTTTTGATAATTGACGAGATATCAATGGTGACCTCTAACATGCTCGATGGAGTTAGTGCTTTTTTACGGTTAAACCGCGGCGTCAATGAGCCTTTTGGCGGTATTCCTGTCATCATGGTAGGCGATATGTTTCAACTCCCACCCGTTGTCAAAAACAGTTTGCAACCTCTATACCAGAGAGTTTACGGTTCACCAAAGTTCTACAATGCCAAGTGTTTAAAAGATTCGACATACTATGCTGTAGAATTAAAAAAAACATATCGCCAGTCGGACCAGAAATTTGTCAATATATTAACCAAACTTCGTGAAGGAATTGATCTCGAAGAGACGATAAAGGAACTTAACTCCAACTGTGAGATCACAAAAACCGTGCAGCAGGGAACTGTCTGGCTTTCCCCCAGAAACTCTGAGGTAAATAACCGTAATATTCTGGAGTTTAACAGATTGCCCGGCACTGGAAAATCGTACAGGGGACTTGTTAGTGGCAGATTTCACGGGGATCGATTACCCGCCCCCAAAAACCTTGTTCTGAAGATCGGTACCCAGGTGATGTTTACCAGAAATGATCTGAGTAAACGGTGGATAAATGGATCCGTTGGCATCGTCAAAAGAATGCTGAATGATAAAGTTTTCGTAGAACTTGCAGATTCCGCAATAATCGTAGATGTGGGTAGAATTACCTGGAAAGACTACCACTACGCCTGGAACAAGCGAACCCAGTCAATTGACAGATCACCGGTCGGGAGCTATCAACAACTACCATTAATCCCCGCCTGGGCTTCCACCATCCATAAAAGTCAGGGGAAAACAATCGAAAGAGTTCATCTCGACTTAGGCCGGGGATCGTTTGAAACAGGACAAACGTATGTAGCGCTAAGTCGCTGCCGCACAATGTCAGGTCTTTCAATGTCCAGACCACTAACCATCGAAGACATTCTGGTTGATCATGAGTCTAAGCGATTTTACTATAGTTTAAGAAATATCATGCAAAAACTCCCTCCTGAAGAAATGTTTCAAACTCTTGAAGCATAGCAAATTCAGTTCATACGTTTCTATTCCCTTGGGGCGGTTTTTTTCTTAGACGAAAAATAATTTATACTTTTTAAAAATCTTTTCATCACTTTGCCCTTTGGTTAAGATTTTTGTAAGAGACCACTCCTATTTTCTTGAGCAATAAATCCAACAATATAGTTCAAAGGACAAATTGCGATGATGGAGTCTCAGAAAATAAAAGCTATCTTTACAAAGCTCGACGCAACTGATAAAGTTGCTCAAAAAGCCTTATTAGATGAGTTCAGGCTGCAAAACAGTGGCTTTTACACAAAAAAAGCTTTGTTTGAGTTCCTGGAAAAAAATCTAGCCACTGAGCATGGGGAAGACGACTGCAGTAACGCCTGAACTACCAGAAAAAAAATCTTTTCATCCACCTTCCCAGAAAAAGAGGCAAATAAGCCGAAACTCTCTACAAGCTTGTTAAAGGAAGGGGTGGTTTAATGTTGGCCGATGATTGGCAATCAATCGTATTGCTATCTTTTATTTTAGTAGTCCTCGCCAATGGGGTACTGGCAAGTTGCACAACACTGTACTACAATAAATCCACCTGGGGACGCCTCTCACACAGTCAATTACGAATCAAGCAAGGAAACGCTACCTTCGAACACCGTCTTAATGTCTTTGCCTCTTCAATTCTCTTTAGCTTTGTTAATCCTAAAATATATCTTGCCACGGCTGCAATGTGCCTGGTTCTGAATTTTCTATTTGCGATGAGTTAACCTCAGCAAAGAAAGACGTCAGGTACTACAAAGACTCCTGAGTCATTGGCAGAGGTTTTGGTTTTTTTCTTCTAAAAATACCGTGAATTTCGCTCTCTTCCAGGGGTGGGTCCAAAACCAGCAGCAGCAGATTACCCGGGTTAGCTTTCTCAAAATTTTTCCCATCTGAATCAATCATTGCTATGATGGTGGATTTTCTAACAGCTATCCCTCGCACCATATATTCGATTTCTTCTCCAGCAAAAACAGTATTGCGTATTTCCACAAGGGGATTGCTTGTCCGCTCCCGTATTACTGCAACAGGTTCATAGGACTGTTCCAGCCTTGATGAGGTATAAATCATCTCTGAACTTCCCGGTCTATCTTTGATGAAATTTTCTGTCATGCCACGGGTTCCAGCTCTAGTTACTTCATCTAAAAATTCCGTCGGCAAAATGATATCTTCAGGTTTTTGCCATACATCCTCCGGTAACCCCTGCAAATAGTCCAGAGCTGCCCGGTACACACGAACGACTCCTCCAACGTAAAAAATTGATTTCATTCGCCCTTCAATCTTCAAAGAGTCAACACCAGATGCGACAAGGAGTGGAAGCATCTCCAATAAACAGAGGTCTTTAGAGTTAAATATATATGTGCCTCGTTCATCTTCATGGACCGGAAAATATTCACCCGGTCGTTTTTCTTCAACAAGCGAATAACTGAAACGGCATGGATGGGCACAACTGCCCTGGTTTGCATCCCTGCCTGTTAAGTAGTTAGAGAGCATGCAACGGCCGGAATAGGAAATACAGAGAGCGCCATGGATAAAAACTTCCAGCTCACCACTCACAGCGCCTCTGATCTCTTTGATTTCTTCAAGTGAAAGCTCTCTTGCCAGGTTAAGTCTCGATGCACCTTGAGCCAGCCAAAATTTTGCAGAGAGATGGTTTGTTACATTTGCCTGGGTGGAGAGATGTATGGAAAGCCCCGGCACCAGTTTTCTCGCACAGACCAGAATACCCGGATCGGAGATAATGAGACCATCAACGCCTATTTTCTCGAGTTTTTTTAAGTAGTCAGGCAAATCTCCAAGATCACAATTATGGGCAAAAATATTTATTGTTACATAAACCTTAACCCCATTATCATGGGCAAATCGCACCCCTTCCCGCATGGTATCGTCGTTAAAGTTTCCCGCCTTTGCACGTAAACTAAAACTTTTACCACCAAGGTAGACCGCATCTGCACCGTAGTGGACTGCGGTTATAAGCTTTTCATAGTTTCCTGCGGGTGCCAACAACTCAGGAAATACTACTTCACCACTCTTAAACCTTTTAAAGGTTAAACCAATGTCACTGTTATTTTTAATCATCGTGGGTTAATGTAATATTTATCTCTTCTCTGGATAGACATTTTCAGCATAGCCAGCATAACCAGCATAGTTCATATTTTATATCTTGTTCAAAAACCAGTAATTCGTCTGCTAATATTGCATACGGATATGTATGTATTAAGGTAAGAAATTTCAACCATCATTTCTAACGGAAATCTGTCTCTACAGGGATAGATTTCAAAGAGGTTATAATTTTATTGAGTATGAGTGTGCCAAAGAAAAAAATCGGTATAGCAATGAGTGGCGGAGTAGATTCCACTGCGTGTGCCCTATTAACCCGTGAAAAATTTGATGTTCAGGGTTATTTCATGCAGCTGGCTCAACCCGATCTTAAAAAACAGCTGCACAGGGTCAAAGAGGTAGCGAAAAAACTTGAAATACAGCTGCATGTCATTGATTTGCGAGAAAAATTTCACAGCAAAGTTCTAGAATATTTTTCCAGCAGCTATTTTAACGGCTTAACTCCAAACCCTTGCATCATCTGCAATAAAGAGATTAAATTCGGTCTCTTTTTAGATGCAATCATGTCAGCGGGAATGTCACAAATGGCCACAGGTCATTACGCCACGATTTTAAAAAAAGAGAATAGCTACAGGCTTTATGTTGGAGATGACCCCAAAAAAGACCAGTCCTATTTTCTTTCAAGGCTTAGTCAATCACAACTGGCAAACATTCTCTTTCCACTGGGCAAAATGCGCAAAGAGTCAATCTACGACTATGTTGAATCCCATGGTTTTAATGACTTCCGAGGGCAGGAAAGCCAGGATGTCTGCTTTCTTGAAAATAACAAGATTGGTAGTTTTTTAGAAAACCGATCAAAAACAAGCGATAGCAGCGGAACAATTATTTCCACCTCTGGGCAAACTTTAGGCACCCACAAAGGTCTCTATCGTTACACCATCGGTCAAAGAAAAGGCCTTGGTATATCGAGTTCCTCTCCTCTCTATGTTGTGGGCCTCGACACAGCAACGAACAGTGTCGTAGTTGGTGGAAATGACGAATTGTTTAAAAAATGTATCCAGGTAAAAGAATTACACTGGCTTGCTGGAAAATCACCAGATCTTAACAAACAGTATACAGTTCGCATTCGCTATAGCCATAGGGGCTCTTTAGCTAAACTTGAAACAACAGATAACGGGAAAGGGGAATTTGTCTTTAACGAACCCCAGCGAGCTGTAACCCCTGGGCAATTCGCCGTTGTTTACAATAATTCCGAGCTTCTTGGCTCCGCCATAATAGAGTAGGTACACTGTTTGAAGAAAAAAGCACTCATTACAACCCTTGGATGTAAGGTCAACCAGTTCGAATCGGCAGCGTTTAAAACCGCTTTTGAAGAAGCAGGGCTGCAGGTGGTTTCCACTAAAGAAAATGCTGATGTGGTGGTAATTAACACCTGCACGGTTACCGAAAAAGCCAGTGCCCAGTCGAGGCAGTCTGTACGGCAGGCGCTTCGCAGAAATCCCGGTGCAAGAATTATCATTACAGGCTGTTACGCCGAAATTGGGGCAAAGGAACTTGAGAGCGAAAAAGAGCTCCAGGGCCGTGACTACACACTCATAGGAAACAGCAACAAAGATAACCTCGTCAGTGCTGCATTAGGTACCTCCCGTAACCCGAACCTTATGCTGTCAGCAGTTACAGGTGAGGCAAAAGAGATCTGCAGGCTTCCCGTTAGAAGATTTGGGGAGCGAAGCAGAGCATATCTCCGGGTGCAGGACGGCTGTGAGAGTTTTTGCACATACTGCATCGTACCCTACACCAGGGGGCCTAGTCGAAGCCTGCCTATAGACGAAGTAATTAAGCAGGCAAAAGTTTTTTCTCAAGAAGGGCACCGTGAGATAGTAATTACCGGAATTCATCTTGGATACTATGGCGCTGACCTGTCTCCCAGGGAAGATATTGTCTCCTTAGTTGATAAACTGTGTAAGGAAACACCGGACACATGTTACCGAATAAGTTCCCTGGAACCCCTTGAGATTACAGACAAGCTCCTGTCTCTCATGAAAGAGAAACAAAATATTCAACCCCACCTTCACATTCCACTACAGAGTGGCAACGATGAAATACTTGCAAAAATGAACAGAAGGTATACTACAGATCAATTTAAAGCAGTAATCGAACGTTGCCACAATCAAGTACCCGATCTTGCCGTTGGTATTGACATCCTTGCTGGTTTTCCTGGTGAAACTGATGCCCACTTTACTAGTGCTCTCAACTTCCTGGCCGAGATTGAATTCACCTACCTCCATGTGTTCCCCTACTCCATCCGTCCCGGCACTGTTGCTGCAACTTTTACCGACCAACTACCAAAGAAAACAAAAGAAAAGAGAGTAGCGGAACTACGAGAATTGAGTGATTCCAGAAGAGACCAATTCTACAAACAGCAGCTTGGAAAAATAAAAACAGTTTTAGTGGAAGGTAAACGTGACAAAGATGGGCACCTGAAAGGATTTACCGACAACTACATTGCGGTTCGCTTTGATGGTCCTGACGTACTTCTCAATAATTTTGCAACGGTCAAACTTGAGTCGTTTCATAAAAACTATGTCCTTGGAGCTAGAGTAAACAAAAATGAAAGTTGAAATAATTGCCATCGGCGATGAACTCACCTCAGGCAGAATTCTCAATACCACGAGCAGCTTTGCAGCAAGAAATTTATTTGAAGCAGGCTATGATATATATGCTATGAACACCATTGGTGACAGCCCTAAACTTATTGGTCAGGCCCTGAAACAGGCCCTCTCCCGGGCGGATGCCGTGCTTGTAACAGGAGGCCTGGGTACAACCGATGATGACATGACCAACGAGGCTGTTTCAAAGGCACTCAACAGGCCCACAATGCCAAATCTTGAAATTTTAGCTAATATTCGTTCCCATCTCGAAGAAATAACGGTGAGCCCTGTATCAAGATTGGAAAAACTTGCATGGCTACCATCCGGTGCTGAGGCGTTGAACCCTGGCTCTAAGATGGCAGGATATCAACTCATCCATGACGACAAACCAATTTTTTTCCTTCCGGGGATACCGAGCCAGATGCGGCAGCTCTTAACCGAGGAGGTTCTTCCTAAACTATCAACCTGGCACGAAGACCATCGCCTTACCACCTACCAGCAAATTTTTCGAATTTTTAACCTCCCTGAAACTGAGGTAAATCGTCGAATCACCTCACTTGATCTCAGTCCCGATGTTCACATTGGTTACTACCCTGTTTTTCCTGAGGTTCATTTAAGCCTTACAGTTCGAGACAAAAAAACCAACAATGCAAAACGGTTGTTTAAGTCATCCTGTAGAGCTATAAATACAGTTTTAGGTGACTCTATTTATGGTTGTAACCGTGAAAGCATGGAAAAAGTTATAGGGGGATTACTCGTAGCAAAAAAATTACAACTGGCCATTGCTGAATCATGTACAGGTGGGCTTATTTGTCAAAAAATCACCAACACTCCCGGCAGCTCCGAGTACCTTTTAGGAGGAGTCGTTTCGTATTCTAATTCTCTCAAATGTGAATATTTGGGAATAGACCCAGACCTCATCGAGCAGCAAGGTGCAGTGAGTCGGGAAGTCGCCGAGGAAATGGCCGTTGGAGTACGCAAACGAAGTGGTGCGGATATTGGTCTGGCCGTCACAGGTATAGCCGGGCCCGGTGGCGGTACTGCAGCGAAACCTGTAGGGACCGTCTATATTGCAATTGCCACCGAAGAGGAAAACTGGGTGACAAAATTTCTATTTGCAGGAGACAGGCAAGAGATTCGCGAAATTTCCGCTCAAAGCGGGCTCGATCTGGTAAGAAAATATCTTCTTCAGCATAGCGATTAGGAACATGTCCAACAGCAACATTCCTTTTCTATTATAAGATTTTTATTTATTTATCGAAGTATGGTAGATATGACAAACTCGTAATCAGCAGATCAATATTTCCACCGGAGAATATTATGGCCACCAGTGCTAACAAAGATAAAAATAGTAGTGTAGACAATGCAATAAGCCAGATTCAACGACAATTTGGTAAGGGTTCAATTATGCGTCTTGGAACCCAGGAGGCAGAGAAAGTACCAGTGGTACCCACCGGTGCGTTAAGCCTTGATATTGCCCTGGGTGTTGGTGGGCTACCCAAGGGTCGTATAACTGAAATTTACGGCCCTGAATCTTCTGGTAAAACAACACTTGCACTCCATGTGGTGGCTGAAGCACAAAAAGCGGGTGGTTCTGCAGCCTTTATAGATGCAGAACATGCCCTTGATACCAGCTATGCTGAGCGCCTTGGCGTTGACATCGACAACCTCCTTGTCTCTCAACCGGATTACGGTGAGCAGGCACTTGAAATTGCAGAGATTCTCATCAGGTCAGGAGGGATTGATGTCATTGTCATCGACTCCGTTGCAGCTCTGGTTCCACGGGCTGAAATTGACGGTAACGTCGGTGACTCACATATGGGATTGCAGGCTCGCCTCATGTCCCAGGCAATGCGTAAATTCACAGGTGTACTCAACAGAAGCAATACCATCCTCATTTTCATCAATCAGATCAGGATGAAGATTGGCGTAATGTTTGGTAATCCTGAAACGACCACCGGTGGTAATGCCCTCAAGTTCTATTCAACACTCAGGCTTGATATCAGAAGAATAGGGCAACTCAAAGACGGACAGGAAATAATCGGTAACCGTACAAAGGTTAAGGTCGTTAAAAACAAGGTGGCACCGCCATTCAAATTTGCCGAATTTGATATAATTTATGGAGAAGGGATCTCTAAAGTTGGCGATATGTTAGACCTTGCTGTAAATCTTGAAATAGTTGACAAGAGCGGTTCCTGGTACTCTTATTCTGAAGAGCGAATCGGACAGGGTCGGGAGAATGCGAAACGCTTCCTTAAAGACCAGCCTGAGATGTGTCTGGAAATTGAGAATAAGCTTCGTATGGCCTACGGAATGGCCACCATCGAGGCTCCCACTGCAGTAACTCCTCCTCCCGCAGAATAGCAAGCGCCCAACATGGGGCTCTAACAATTGCATCATGGAACTCGACCTACAGGAGCGTAATTTTGGGATCAAAAAAAAATAAAAAGAAGATCAAAAGCTATGATGTAATAATTGTCGGTGGAGGTCCAGCTGGACTTTTCGCGGCCTATTATCTCAGTGAAAATTCTAGCCTTAAGATACTGGTCATCGAAAAAGGCAAATCATCCCTGAAGAGAACATGTCCAATAAAAGACGTTGGCTGTATTAAATGCCAGCCCTGCAATATACTTTGCGGCATTGGCGGAGCCGGACTTTTCTCTGACGGAAAGCTCAATTTCATCCATAAACTTGGGAAAACTGACTTGACCCAATTTATGGAAACTTCCTCCGCAATGGAGCTGATCGATGAAACAGAAACAATTTTTAATCGTTTCAATATGGATGGAAAGGTATTTCCAACTGACATGGAACGTGCCAAAGAAATCAGAAAGGATGCACGCAAACAAGGTATTGACCTCCTTATAATTAAACAAAAACACCTTGGCAGTGACAACCTGCCCCAACATATCTCCAATATGGCTGACTATGTTGCGGACAAAGGTGTCACTTTCCATCATTCAGAGGAAGCAAAAGAGTTAATCGTCAAAAATGGGACCATAAAAGGTGTAATAACCAACAAAGGTTCCTATGGAGCACCAAATGTGATTTTGGCTCCGGGAAGAGTTGGGGCTGAATGGATTGCCAATACAGTGCGAGATCATGGCATTGAAGTCTCACAACGGGGAATTGAAGTTGGAGTTCGGGTGGAGGTTCATAACGAAATCATGCAGGATCTCTGCTCTACTATTTACGACCCGACCTTTTTTGTCCGGACATCTAAATACGACGACCAAACGAGGACCTTCTGCACAAATTTTGGAGGATTTGTTGCTCTGGAAAACTACCAGAATTTCGTTTGTGTCAACGGTCATGCCTATATGGACAATAAATCAGAAAACACCAATTTTGCATTTCTTTCCAAAGTAGTTCTCACTGATCCTGTTGAAGACAACCAGGCTTACGGAGAATCAATTGGTAAACTTGCAACCTTGATTGGCGGGGGCAAACCAATACTACAGAGGTACGGCGATTTAAAACGTGGTAGAAGATCAACCTGGAACCGGGTAAAAAACAGTTATATTGATCCTACCCTTAAAAGTGTCACCTGCGGGGACATTGCCATGGCACTACCCGAGCGAATTTTGACCAACCTTATTGATGGCCTGGAGCAACTGAACCAGGTTATCCCAGGCGTTGCTAATGATGAGACCCTGCTATACGCGCCTGAGATTAAGTTTTTCGCTACCCAGGTGACAACAGATAATAATCTTGAAACTAAAATTTCCGGTCTTTTTGTTGCTGGCGATGGACCAGGGGTTGCAGGAAACATAGTATCCGCCACGGCTACTGCGCTCATACCATGCAAAGAAATAATTAGAAGATTAGACACTTAGTCACATTAATATTTTCTTGAAAATAGTTATTGACTCTAGATTTAAACTTGCTATAGTAATTCCCATATGGGAATAATTACTACTAACAAACAGGAGATTTACAATGGAAAAATGGGAATGCCCTTGCGGCTACATTTACGATCCAGCAGCAGGAGATGAAGATAATGGTGTTGCCCCAGGTACAGCATGGGAAGATGTTCCAGAAGACTGGGTGTGCCCATTATGTGGAGCCGACAAAGATGCTTTCTGGAAAGCTGATTAAGTAAATCAATAAGCTGTTCTGCAGTAATTATATATGCGGAACAGCTTATTTTTGCCATTCACTGTTAGGGGTAACAAACTTTATTGCCAGCAACTAACACATGCTTTGTACGGAGAATATAATGAGCCTTATCGTTACCCAACCAGCTCCTGATTTTACAGCCACCGCAGAAGGTGTTGCCGAATATCTGAGCAACACCCACGGAAGCAAGTAATCAAAAGAAACATAACGCCATAAAAGAAGGGCAGCGTTACTATCGATCCGTAACAACACTGCCCTCTTTTTAAGAACGTATTTAGTGCCTTACTCCTGAAAGGAGGTGATTACATGAGATTATTCCCGTCCGGGAATTCATTCTCAATAACAGGTGGTATTTTCTGGATGCCCGATAACTACCTCGGGCATGACGAAGTCGGCCACCGCTGCTGTCATTCCCGCATGTTTCTAGCGGGAATCCAGACTTCTATTCTGAGAAATAAGTCATCTTCCCTACTTACCTTACGCACGGATATCTTCGGAGAATTGACTGTTATTTGAGATTTTCGTACATCTCCACATTAAAACCAATATAATACACATCGCCCCTCTTCAAGGCAGGTGCTCTAAGATTTCCTGTTCTTCCTGTAATTTTTTTAATTAGATCCTCTTTGTCTGTAGTTGCCGGATCAAATTCCAGGATTTTTTTACCGCTGGCAACAACTACTTTTTTTGCCCCGGCAATCACATTCCAGGCATCCTCTCCATTATATATTTCTTTTTTTGCGTTAACTTCCTCAGTAACAGTTGCATTGCACTCCTCAAAAACCGTCCAGGCTTTTTTACAGGAAACTCACCCCTTTCGCATATATGCCCAATCAATATTCATATGACTCTCCCTATAGGATTTTCACACCCGACAGTCGAATTTTTCATTTTCGCGGTACAAGATAGTCTAGGAGCTTGGTGGAGTAAAAACCCTCTTACCCAACTCCATATCCATGGCAAACATTCCAGCGGAATCATCACCTATCATCTTCATCTTGTCGAGAACTTCTCCAACACTTGCTTCTTCTTCAACTTGTTCTTCTACAAACCATTGCAGGAAAATATTTGCAGCATGATCTCTTTCCTCAAGTGCCACATCAACGAGATCATTGACAAGCGCTGTAACTTTTGCCTCATGTTTTGCCACATCTTTGATTACCTTGAGAGGAGAACCCCAATTTGACTCTGGTTTATCTATGCTTCCAAGACTAACACTGCCACCACGTTCAAGGATGTAGTCGTAGATCTTCATACCATGAAACTGCTCTTCCTCAACCTGCACCCGCATCCAGTTTGCAAAACCGGTAAGGCTTCTTTCACTGAACCAAGCTGACATTGACAAGTAAAGGTTAGAGGAAAACATTTCCGCATTAACCTGATTATTTAATGCCGCATTCATTTTTTTACTAATCATTAGTATCTCCTTTTCAAATTATTTTTTACTTCAAGATAATAGTCCCGGCGAATTGAAAAAATCAGCCAGGATTAAGTTCATTTCCCAGGGTTGCCCTATTATAAAAAGACTCTCACATATAACAATATTTCGCATTATTATTAACGAAATATTTGCAGGGTATACTATCGGTGATTATTGTAATTCATTGAAGTTAAAATGCGACCCAAGCAAATCCAAACCATCTTTAGTACCTTATAAATTATTTTCTGCGTTTTTGTGGCAGAAAATAATTTGGTGAAGGTACTTATCCAAGCATTTCAAAACGTTCCGATTTATTCGGGTTAGGAGGAATACTAATGGCGCAAAAACAGGCAGTCTACAAATGTGATATCTGTGGAAATGTAGCAGAAATACTTACCGCAGGTGGTGCAGAACTTATGTGTTGTGGTCAGCAAATGAATATGCAGGCCGAAAACACAACCGATGCTGCTGTTGAAAAACATGTGCCTGTCCTGAAAAAAGTGGAAGGCGGCTGGCAGGTTTCTGTTGGCAGTGTCGACCATCCCATGACTAAAGACCATTTGATCGAGTGGATAGAGCTCACTGCGGGTGATGCAGTTTACCGCCAATTCCTTAGCGCGTCAGATAAGCCTACAGCCTTCTTTCCAGTTGCTGCTGATGGTGTGTCTGCACGTGCTTATTGTAATTTGCACGGGCTCTGGAAGAAGTAACACTTCCGCTCAGTTGGCAATTATTTGACCGCCAACTGAGCGTATTGCCTCTCCTTTATTTCCACCTCCATCTCCGCTGCACATTGTAGACATGGACAAGTCACATTTTTAGTGCCTTACTCAATATATTTAACATCAAACCAACCCGGGCAAATGTGATATAAGCCAAAACTCAGTACAATACCCTCTTAGAAATACGCCTACCCGCAATTGAGACAAGTTGACGCAAATAGGCATAGATTACACCTTTATTCATCTTAGACTTGCCATAGTCTCTGTCACGAAATTCGATAGGTACCTCCAGAATTCGCAAACCTGTTCCACACTCTGCGAGCACTGCAAAACCAATCTTGAAACCGGGAACATTCACAGGGAAGTCTGCAATCAGCTCGCGCTTAAGAGCGAAGAATCCAGCGAGGGGATCCTTTACATTGCAAAAGAAGAGCGCTGGAAAGGTTGCTAGCTTTGAATAAAGTTTCCTGGTAACCGGCCAATCCGGCATCGTACCCCCTTCCACATACCGACTGCCCACCACCATATCGTGGGAATTTTCCAGCAACGGGCGAAGCAGGTGAGGAATTGCTTCCGGGGGATGGCTGAGGTCTGCATCCATCACAAGCAGATAAGTTGATTTAACGAATCTCGCACCGGCAATCACAGCCCCCGCCAGACCAAGATTAATTTCACGCCTGAGCAAAAACACCGACCCTTGTGACTCCCAGGAGCTCACTTTTTTACAGGTGTTATCAGAAGAAGCCGAGTCAACAAAAAGGATGTCAAAATCAATACCGCATGATTCTTTGACCAAAAAAATCCTATTCAATATAAGGTCAACATTAGCTTCTTCATTGAGAGTCGGTATGAGAACAGTCACCATGGACACTGTAAATTCCTCTTAAGTTTGAAGGGAAACAGTAATCGCTGTATAATCACAACTCTTTCTTTTTTACTACCACATGCAAACAGTATCACCCATCCAGCATTTTGCCTTACCGCTCTTGAACCAAAAATAACCTGAAAGTTACAATGACAAACCGATGCTATATCTATGTGATATCAAAGATTCCCTCTGAAATCAAGACTGCATACCCGTTTGATATATGTTGACATTTTATCGTGGCCACCTTTCTAGAGCGGCAAACAGAGTAATCTGACTCCAGCAAACGACAAATGAGACAATCAAAGAACATCATTTCCAACAACAGTAGTTTACACAGAACAATATTCTTGACTAATGGGATATCAAAGAATACAATCACCAAAACTAGGAGGGAATTTTATGATTGACAAAATCAGCCTTGATATCCTGAAAATTCTTCAGGAGAAGGCGCGTATTCCAAATGTAGAGGTGTCGAGAAAAATTGGACTGGCACCCTCAGCAGTACTGGAAAGAATACGTAAAATGGAAAAACAGGGGATTATTGACGGTTACGAAGTCCGGCTCAATCCCGAACTCTTCAATCGTTCCCAGGTAGCCTTCATACATGTGACAACTGAAGCAGGAAAAACTGAGGAAATTGGTGACATTCTTGCTGAAATCGCTGAAATCCAAGAGGTCCATTATGTTACCGGCAACGATTGTTTTTTTATCAAACTTAGGTGTGAAAACAATAAAGCCCTTGGAGAATTGCTCCAATTAAAAATACAAAAGATAGACGGTGTTATTTCCACCAAAACTGAAACGGTGATCTCAACCGTCAAAGAAACAAGCCGCATTCCATTACCACCCACTCTTTAATGCAATAAGGAAGTAGAAAATGCCAATCTCACAATCGTATAAAAATCGATTATTCCCGGTGTTAGACAACATCGTAGACCACTATCAGACCCCGTTTCACATATATGATGAAAGTGGCATAAGACAAACAGGTGACCATCTGAAAAATATTTTTTCAGAGATTAAATGTTTTAAGGAATATTATGCGGTGAAAGCCCTTCCCAATCCGAAGATACTCTCTATTATGAAAGATATGGGTTTTGGTTTTGACTGTAGCTCCATAGCAGAACTGATGCTCAGTCGCCAGGTTGGCACACAACCAGAAGATATAATGTTTACTTCCAACAACACCAGTGCCAATGATTTCAAGGAGGCCGGTAAAGAAGGTGGCTGTATTCTTAATCTTGATGACATCAGCCTCCTCGATAAAGTTGCTACTATGCCAGAACTCATCTCTTTTCGCTACAATCCCGGTTCAAGACGAACTGGCAACGATATTATTGGCAACCCTGTTGAAGCAAAATATGGCGTGAGCCACGATCAGATCATCGAGGCATATAAAAGAGCGAAGGAAAAAGGTGCCAAAAAATTTGGTATTCATACCATGCTCGCCTCGAATGAACTGAACTATACCTATATGGTGCAGACGACCCTCATGTTGCTTGAGCTCATTGAAGACATATCAAAAGAACTTGACATATCCTTTGAATTTATCAACATTGGCGGTGGATTAGGTGTTCCGTATACACCGGATGCACAACCACTTGATCTTGAAACCATGGGTAAGGAGATGACCGTTCTTTTTCAAAAATTTGAGAAAGAACAGGGCTATCAACCAGCACTCTATATGGAAAGCGGTCGATTCATGACCGGCCCCCATGGTGTACTTGTAACCACAGCGATTAACCGTAAAGATATATATCGCACCTATGTCGGAGTGGATGCCTCTATGAGCTCACTTATGCGTCCAGCTATATATGATGCATACCATCACATTGATGTAACGGGTAAAGACAATAACCCAGAAACTGAAGTTGTGGACATTGTAGGGTCCCTTTGTGAAAACAATGACAAATTTGCCGTGCAACGTGAGCTTCCGAAAATAGCGGATGGTGACATTCTTGTCATTCATGACACTGGCGCCCATGGTATTGCCATGGGATTTAACTACAATGGCAGCCTCCGGCCCAAAGAATTGCTCTTTAAAAAGGATGGTTCTGTTGAACTGATAAGAAGAGAGGAGCGAGTTGAGGATTATTTTTCTACACTCAATTTTGAAAAAGACACCTTAGCACTGTAAGCTGTAATACTTTAGTAGGACATATTCTGATGACAATTGACATAGATTTTTTTCTAAATACTGTTGCTGATAACATCCGTGATAAAAAAGTGCCAGTTGTCGATCTTATTGCTGTTCAAACTAAGGATCCGTTTAAGGTTCTGGTGGCTACCATATTGTCAGCCAGAACCAAAGACGAAGTGACGGCAAAAGCATCTGCCAGACTCTTTAAAAAAGCTTCAGACCCTGATTCACTTGCCCTGCTCTCTATAGAAGAGTTGGAAAAACTCATATACCCCGTAGGCTTTTACAAAACAAAAGCCAAACATTTGAGCAAGCTCACCGAATGTTTAAAACAGTTAGGAGGCGTGGTTCCTGAAGCCATCGATGAATTGCTCAAGTTACCGGGTGTTGGTCGTAAAACCGCAAATCTGGTTGTGAGTGTCGCTTTTGCAAAACCCGCCATTTGTGTAGACACCCATGTTCACCGGATTATGAACATATGGAAATTTGTTACAACAGACACGCCGTTAAAAACGGAAATGGCACTCAGGAAAAATTTAGCTGAAAAACATTGGATTACCGTCAATTCAATTCTTGTTGCCTTTGGTCAATCTCTATGCCGCCCCGTGAGTCCACATTGCGACATATGTCCACTTTTAACCAAATGCCCTCAAAAAAATGTCAAACCTCGTAAAAAACCAGGTTCCAAAATGAGCACTTCAAATGGCCTGTCATTCATATCATGGAATGTAAATGGCATCCGGGCCGTTGAGAAAAAAGGCTTTATTGACATGCTTCTTGATTTTGATGCAGATGTCATTGGTCTACAAGAAACAAAAGCTCAACCGGATCAACTTTCAGAACCCTTAAAAAACATCCCTGGATACACATCCTATTGGCACAGTGCAGAAAGAAAAGGCTATTCAGGTGTAGCATTCTACACTCGCTTAAAACCACTCAAGGTGCATTATGGCCTTGGAGAGCCAGAATTTGACTGTGAAGGCAGAGTAATAACCATAGAGTTTGATTCCTTCTACCTCTTGAACATCTACTTCCCCAACGCAGGGAACAAACTGAAACGGCTTGACTACAAATTGCGTTTTAACGATACACTACTTGCATATGCAAAAGATCTCGAAAAACAAAAGGCTGTAATCCTATGTGGAGACTTTAATGTTGCCCATAAAGAAATTGATCTGAAAAATCCGAAAAATAATGTGAAAAATGCTGGATTCACTCCTGAAGAAAGGAGCTGGATGGACAGCTTCATTGAGGCGGGTTTTGTTGATACTTTTCGTATTTTTAACCAGCAACCAGAACAGTATAGCTGGTGGAGCTATCGCTTTAATGCCCGTGCAAAAAATATCGGCTGGCGGATTGATTATTTTTGCATAAACGGAGAGGCAAAAGACCAGGTCCTGGATGCATCTATCTTAAAAGATACAGTAGGCTCAGACCACTGCCCTGTTAAACTCAATTACCTGCCATGATATGGGTTATAAGTGCTTCGCCAGAGGAGATCTCTTTTACAGATCTCTTTTACTATTGGCAAACCAGAGCAGAAGAGACTTAGCAATTTGAGCACTAGCAGCATGATTCAGCTCCCCCACCCCATATACCTCCCAAGGGCAACCAGCCCCATACCGACAACGACTGTAACTGAGAGGGACTTGAATTTCCAGGCAACCGGGAAGGCAATTACGGCGGCCCAAAAAAACAGATTTTCAAATGCAAGAGTTACTGTATCTTCTCTCACAAGAAGTGAAGGGACAAGCATGGCTGCAAGTACTGCAGGGGGGATAAGCTTCAGCCAGGACGCAATAAAAGGTTGTAGCTGTTTGCCGCTTAAAAAAAGAACAGGTAGGAGCCTGGGGATATAGGTAACAACGGCCATTCCGACAATGGTCCAGAAAATCAGCGTTTGGTCCATTGCTCAATCCCCAAGCCTAAGGTTGCTGCCACCACCGTCGCAATAATTATGTGAAACTGCTGGAAACCTGCCAGAAAAAGTAGAGTAGCAATTACCCCTGCAAAAACTGCAGTAAGCACCTTCACCAGACTCTCACACTGCCCAACCAGCAAACCAATAAACATTGCTGCAAGGGCATAATCAAGTCCTAACGGTTTCACATCACCGATACGACCTGAAGCAACGATTCCAAGAAGAGTTCCAAACACCCACGACGCCTGTGCAGTTACATTGAGGGAGAGTGCTTCAAGACGACAACTGTTTAACCCCAAAAGCTGTGAAGAATGGAGTGCAAAGGTTTCATCCGTCAGTTCATAGGAAAAGAAAGCAAGATATTTTTTCTTCCAGCCTGAAAGATAGGGTGCCAGAGATGCTGCCATCAACATATGCCGGAGATTGACGACAAAAGTGGTCAGGATAACAGCAGCAGGACCCGTGCTACTGGCAAATAAACCAACGGCAATAAATTGAGCTGACCCTGCAAAAACAATGAGTGACATCAGGAGCGTATTGGTCTCTGACAAACCACTTTTGCCAGCCAATACTCCATAGGCAAAACCAATAGGCACATAACCTAAAACAATTGGCAGTGCCCTTTTAGCACCGTTAAGGCACTGAACAGACCTCCTATCGGCTCCTGATTTAATATCACTCATTGACTATGCGGCAACAATTTACATTTTTTTATAGAAATCTAAACATCGCTGCCTGGTCATCTTCTTCTGCCAGTCTGGCCCGAGGCAGTTTTCCCATAAAGGAACCAGGTTAAGTGCTGTTGTAACCATCAGCTCAAGGGCCTGATCATCCATATTTGCTGTAAGATTTTTTGGTAGCGAAATTTGATGTTTTTCCATCATCGTACGAAACTCTCGTACACCTTCTGGATAGATTTCCTCCAGTGCATCAAAAGCGATACAACAGCCGATTCCGTGATGGATTCCCAGAACATAGGAAAGGCCATAGGATAATGCATGACACGCTCCAACTTGTGAGTAGGCAATTGACATCCCACCAAAATAAGAAGCCATCATCAATTTGTCATCTTTGTCTGGATGGTCCTCAAGAAAGACTTGCCTGCACAACTCCAGTGATTTCTCACCGTATGACTTACTGAATTCATTAATAAAGGTGCCATTTAATGATTCCACGTCGTGGATATAGCAATCCATACCGGTGTAAAACCATTGATCCTTAGGCACTCCCGCCAGGAGTTCAGGATCTAAAATCATCTGGTTATAGAGAGTGTAATCAGAGTTGATCCCCAGCTTTTTGTCCGGCCCTGTGAGAATGGTGGTCCTGGAAATTTCCGCTCCAGTACCGGCCAGAGTAGGTACAGCTACATGGTAAACAGAAGGGTTTTGAATGAGATCCCAACCTTGATAGTCTGCAGACGATCCTGGGTTGTTGAGCATCAGAGAAATTGCCTTTGCAATATCAAGAGTCGCTCCGCCACCTAAACCAACAATGCAGTCAGGTTTCATCTCATTATAGCCTTCGACCTGCTCTACCAGGGCATCGATATAGCTGGTTTTGGGTTCCTCATCTACGTTCACATGGAGGATAAGGTCTTTGCCTTCAACAGGAAGCCTTGATTCAAGTTCTTTGCCTTTAAAGACATCATCTAAGACGTACACCACATAAGAATCCGCCGTTACCCTCAGAGGAGTAAGAACTTCACCTAGTTGATTAAATGATCCTCTACCGAACATGATATTCGGCACTATACTAAAATTTCTATACATCAAGTTCACCTGTTTTATTGGGGACGATTTTTCACATCGAATGTGCAATTTACAATATTCTTGCCTGTTGTGCGTAACAAATATTATTGTAAAACTCAAGTGGAGTTTACTAGGAGGCCGTCCGAGAATGGCTTTTGCCCAAACTCTTCGGATTTTCCGCAAAATAATGCTCGCAATATTACGTATATGGCTGTGCTTATTTTGCGAAAACTTCTCTATTTTGACCAAAATCCTTATTCT